>JBJKYT010000056.1:0-22245 GCA_045560915.1 Alphaproteobacteria bacterium | reverse complement strand
TTGAAGCACCAACACCAACAAACATTTCAACAAAATCTGATCCCGATAATGAAAAAAATGGAACTTTTGCTTCTCCTGCAACTGCTTTAGCGAGTAATGTTTTTCCTGTTCCAGGAGCACCAATTAATAATGCTCCTTTTGGAATTTTTCCACCAAGCGCAGTATATTTTTTTGGATTTTTTAGGAAATCTACAATTTCTTGAACTTCTTCTTTAGCACCCTCTAATCCAGCTACATCTTTGAAGGTTATTTTTACTTGTGAATTTGCATCAAACAGTTTTGCTTTTGATTTACCAATACTAAAAATCTGACCCCCTGCACCACCGCCACCGGCTGACATTCTTCTCATTATAAAAATCCAAATTGCAATAATTACAATGAAAGGAAGCATAGATATTAGTATGTCACCCCAAATATTTTGTTCAGTTATATAATTTACTTCAATATTTTGATTATTTTCTTCGTTAACCTTGTATAATTTGTTCTCAAAGTTTTGTAAATCTCCAAATTCGAATCTGTAATTTGGATTTTTGGAAGCAATAGACAATATGGAGTTTTTCGAGGTACTCTTGTGTTCATCCTTTAGCTTAGCATCACGGGTCAAATAAACATAAACTTCCCTTTTATTTATAATTTCAATTTTTTCAACATCACCATTAGCTGCATATTCAAAAAACTTGTAAGGGGTAGTTGATTCAGAACTTTGAGAACCAGTACCCGAAAATATATTTAACAGTAAAAAAACAAATACGATGGAACCAAATATCCAATACTGATTAAAAGGTGTTTGTTTTGGTTGTTTCTTTTGATTTTTCATCTAATTAATTTAATTCAATTTGGTTTGCATCTCCCCATAACCCCTCGAGGTCATAAAACTCTCTCTTAGTCTTTTGAAAAACGTGAACCACTACATCCACATAATCCAACAATATCCATTCAGCATTTTCAGTTCCTTCAACTCCCCAAGGTTTATCTTTCAATTCTTTGCTAACTTTCTTAGTAACCGAATTGATGATAGCACTTACTTGAGTATTTGAATTCCCATCGCATATTATAAAGTAATCACAAACTCTATTTTCTAATTCTGTTAAATCTAATAAACAAATTTCATTTCCTTTAACATCTTCAATTCCTTCAATAATAACTTCAATTAGTTTTTTGAATTTATTTCTTTCTTTCATTAGTAAATCTTTGCTTGTGCAAAGTAATTATTTTTTTTACTTTATACGAATGAAATTAATCAAACTTGATGCCATAGATTCAACTAATATTTATGTAAAAGAACTTATTGCGAAGGGTGATATTAAAAATTTTACAGCAGTTATTTCAAAATATCAAACCAGTGGTAGGGGAAGAAATAACAGTATTTGGCAAGATGAACCTTCTAAAAACCTGAATTTTAGTTTATACAAAGAATTTAATAGTTTTAAGATTGAGAACAGGTTTCTGCTGAATATAATTTCTTCAATTTCTGTCTTTAATCTTCTTAAAAAATATAATTTAAAAAATCTGTATAATACTAGATGTTTGGTTAGGTAACAGTGACTTAGATGGCATTGAACTATTATCAAATTTTAAAGAACAAAATACTTTAATCCCTGTTATTATTATTAGTGGTCATGGAACAGTTGATATGGCAGTTAATGCTATTAAAAAAGGCGCATATGATTTTATAGAGAAACCTTTTAATAGTGATAAGCTTACTATTACTTGTAAAAGAGCTATTGAATCAGCTCTACTTATAAAAGAAAATACTAAACTAAAATCTCTTGTTACCATCAAGACTCCTTTGATAGGAAAATCGAATTTTATTCAAGAAATAGAGAAAAATATTACTAAAATTTCTAAATCTAATTCTCGAATTTTAATTTCTGGAATGGTTGGAGTTGGAAAGAAACTACTAGCTCAAAATATACATCAAAATTCTAAATTTAATAAATCATTATGTACATTTATTGATTTAAAAAACACTGAAGAAAAAGATTTAGAATTGTTTTTTTCTGATTCTACAAATCAAATATCAAATAATATTATAGCACAATCAAATAATACAACTTTGATCTTAGAAAATATTGATTATCTAAATATTAATTACCAAAAAAAATTATTATTTTTACTAGAAAATAATAATTTGTTTAAAAATAATAATATTCAATTGAATCAAAAAATCATTTCTACTACTTCAAAAAATCTTCTAGAAGAAACTAATAAAGGAAATTTTATTAAAATTTTATATGATAGATTAAGCACTATACATATTGATATTCCTCCAATAAGTTTGAGAAGAGAGGATATAATGCATATTTTTGAATATTATATACAATTATATAATAAGAATAAAAAATTTAAATTTTCTTTTACTAATAATGCTAAAGCCAAAATTGAATTATATGATTGGCCGGGCAACATTTCTCAAATTATTAATTATGCAGAAAAAACTATTATTTTAAATCAAAATTTTAATATTAATAATGATTTTGAGATAGATAATCTCCCTTTAGATATGGGCAATTTTGAACAAGAAACTATTAATAAAAATAATTTTGAATTATCTCTTAAGGAAGCACGAAATAACTTTGAAAAAGATTATTTAATCTCGCAAATTAAGAGATTTAATGGTAATATCAAAAAAATTTCAGACTTTACTGGAATGGAAAGAACTGCTCTTTATAGAAAGTTTAAATCACTTAATATAGAAACTGAAAAAAAATAATTACCTTATATGAAATCAATAATATGTGGAGCAGGTGACGTTGGTTATAGTATCGCGGACAAACTATCAAAAGAAAATTTTGAAGTTATTGTAATTGATGAATCAAAGGAAAAATTAAAAAAAATTTCAGATAATCTTGATGTAAAAACAATTCTTGGTGCTCCAAGTCTGCCTTCAACTTTGTCCAATGCCTCAGCTAAAGAATGTGATATTCTAATAGCTGTAACTAAAAGTGATGAAACTAATATGATTTGTTGTCAAATAGGTCATACTTTATTTGGTATACCAAAAAAAATTGCAAGAATTAGACAGCAAGACTATTTAAAAGGTGAGTGGCAAAATCTTTATAGCACTAAAAATCTACCTATAGATGATATTATTTCACCAGAAGAAGAAGTTGCTAAAGCTCTTTACAGGCGTATTAAATCTCCAGGAACTATTGACATGCTAGAACTTGCAAATAACAGAATTAAATTAGTTGGAATTAAATGTGAAGCTAATAGCAAAGTTTTAGGAAAAACACTTAGGAGTTTATCAGAAGAATTTAAAAATTACTTAGCTAATATTTTATTTGTTTTTAGGGGTGAAGAAAAATTTATTGTCAATTCTAGTACAACATTAAAAAAAGATGATTTAATTTATATGGTTGTAGATAACAGTAATTTTTTTGAAATTGTTAAAGAGTTCGGTCATTATGAAGTTCAGGCACAAAAAATTGTCATTTTAGGAGGGGGCAATATTGGCTATTCATTATCTAGAGAAATTGAGTCAAGTGAATATAAAATTGCCACTAATATAATTGAAAATAACAAGTTAAGATCAGAATTTCTTGCTACTAATCTTAAATCTGCAAATGTGACAAATGCTGATGGTCTTGAATCTTCAATTTTAGAAGAAGTTGACGTTTCAGAAGCAGATTACTTTATAGCGGTTACAAATGATGATGAAGTTAATATTTTATCTTCTTTATTAGCTAAAAGAGCTGGAACTGAACATTGCATAACTTTAATTAATAATAGCTCCTATTCTTCTTTATTAAACAGTATTGGAATTGATATTACTATTGATCCAAAATTGATCACAATTTCTAAAATTTTAGAAAAAGTCAAAGGGGGTTTAATCAGAAGTGATTATACTATAGCTGAAGGTTTTGGAGAAGTAATCGAAGCTGAAATTTTACCTAATTCAAAATTTGCAAATAAAAATATTAATCAAATAAATCTATCTAAATCTATTAGGGTAGGAGCTATTTTAAGAAAAGATGAAATTATTATACCAAATAGTGAAACTATTTTTGAAGAAAATGATGATGTTGTATTTTTTTCTGAAACTAAAAGTATTAAGAAATTAGAAGAATTATTATCATTAAAATAATTATGCCGAATATTGCCTTTATTAATTCACAATATATAGAATTTAAAAATGCTAAAGTTCATATTGAAGATAGAGGCTTTCAATTTTCTGACAGCGTATATGAAGTTCTTAAAGTAATTAATAAAAAACTTATAGATTTTGATTTTCATTTTAAAAGATTAAAATATTCATCTAGTGAACTTAAGTTTAATTTAAAAATAGATAAAAAAAAATTACATCGAATTTTTTTAAGTTTAATAAAAAAAAACAATTTAATTAATGGAATCATATACCTTCAGATTACCAGAGGTGTTCAGCCCCGAGAACATGCTTATAAAAAAAATCTAAAACCAAATATTATTATCTATACTTCAAGAAAAAATTTTAATTTACCAAATAAAAACTTCAAAGGGTTTAAGGCTATAACTTATCCTGATATTAGATGGGGAAGGCCAGATATCAAAACAACCTCGCTCCTAGCAAATATTTTAGCTGCAACTTACGCTTCTGATGTAGGAGCTTATGAATCAATTTTTTTTAAAGGTAACAAAATAACTGAAGCTGCGCATTCTAATGTTTGGATTGTTAAAAGAAAAAAAATTATAACTCACCCTGCTAATAATGAAATTTTAAAAGGAGTTACGAGAACAGTTTTAATATCTCTAATAAAATCGTTGAATTTAAATTTAATTGAGAGAGAATTTACAATTAAAGAACTTTATAATTCAGATGAAGTATTTATTACTAGCTCAGGCAGTCTTATCACTCCAATAGTTCAAGTTGATAAAATTAAAATAAATAATTGCAAAATAGGATCAATAACCAAATCTCTTGCTACAAATTTTTATAAGTCCATTATATAAAAGCTGTGGTTGATCCAAATGATATAAGGGAAATATTACTTAGTATAAGTAATAAAAATATTATCCCTAGTTTTGGAAATCTAAATAAAAATCAAATTTCATATAAAAATGGAATAGATATTGTCACCGATGTGGATATTGCAGTTGAAATTGAATTGAATCATCAATTATCTAAGCTATTAAAAAATTCTAAATTTATTGGAGAAGAATCTTACTCTAAAGATCCTTCTATTCTAAATTATTATTTATCTGAAGATTTTTGTTGGACAGTAGATCCTATAGACGGGACAAATAACTTCGCTAAATCAAAAGAAAAATTTGCAGTTATGATAGCTTTGACTAAAAATAAAAAAATAATTCAATCTTTTATTTACAAACCTATTACTGAAGAATTTATGTATACAGATATTAATGGTGTTTATTTAAATGATAGTAAATTGATTCTTAATAAGGATACAAAAATAAAAAACGCTATAGGATCTATAAGCTTTAAATATTGGGATGAAGAAAAAAGAATAAAAATATTTGAAATTAAAAATAATTTTTATAATGTAAATTCGTATGGATCAATAGGATGTGAATATTTTGATATTGCTATAGGACAAAGAGATTTTGCTATTTTGTCAAGATTATATCCATGGGATCATATACCTGGAGTCTTTATTGTTAGAATAGCAGGAGGTCATGATTGTCATTTTGATAAATTAGAATATAAATTTTATAATAATTCCAATAATCTTATTGTCAGTAATTCAAAAAAATTGAACTATGAAATATTAAATTTATTAGAAGGAGAGTAAAATGGAAATAAAAAATGTTACCTTTGTTGGCCTTGGAGTTATGGGATATAATATGGCTGGACATCTTAAAAAAAATAATTTTAATACTACTGTTTACAATAGAACTTCATCCGTTGCTGAAAAATGGACTGATGAATTTTTTGGTATTTCTGAATCAACACCTGGAAAAGCATCTTTAAATGCTGATATAGTATTTATTTGTGTAGGAAGAGATGAAGATTTGATAAGTGTTATGGAAGGCAATGATGGAATTATTAAAAATATAAAAAAAGATACCATTATAGTAGATCATACTACCGCATCAGCAAATATCGCAAAAAAATATTATCAACAATCTAAAAGTAATAATTTTTATTTTCTTGATGCTCCAGTATCAGGTGGACAAGCAGGTGCAGAAAATGGTGTTTTATCTATAATGGTTGGTGGTGATGAAGATAAATTTAATATTATAAAGCCTGTTATGACAGCTTATGGAAAAACTATAGAATTAATGGGAAAAGCTGGGTCAGGACAACTTGCTAAGATGATCAATCAAATATGCATAGCTGGACTTGTACAAGGTTTATCAGAAGCTCTAGCATTTGGAAAAAAAGCTAATTTAGATATGGAAAAAGTTTTAAAAGTTATATCCAAAGGAGCAGCTCAATCTTGGCAAATGGAAAATAGATACCGTACTATGCTAGATGGAAAATTTGATTATGGTTTTGCAGTTGATTGGATGAGAAAAGACTTGTCAATATGTTTTGATGAAGCAAAAAAAAATGGCTCTAATTTACCTATTACTAAAATAATTGATGAATATTATCAAGAAATACAAAATAATGGAGGCAATAGATTTGATACATCTTCACTTATGACTTTAGTTGATAAATAAATGTCAAAAAATTTTTTTTTAGCAATTTTTTTATTAACATCTGCATCATTCTTTTGGTCAGGAAATTTTTTTGCTGGTAAAATTGCTTATTTATCAGATTTAACACCTTTTAAACTTGGTTTTTTTAGGTGGTTATTAGCTATGTTAATTTTATTACCATTTACTTATTCTGAAATAATTAGAAATTATAATTATTATAAAAAAAATATACTACTTATGACATTCTTGGGTTTTTTAGCTGTAACAGTTTTTAATTCTTTAACTTACATTTCTCTCCAAACTACTTTAATTATTAATTCCACTCTAATGGCTTCTATTGCACCAGTATTAATGATAGGTTTTTCATGGTTAATTTTTAAAACTAAAACTACTATATTACAATTCGCAGGAATTTTTTTATCTTTACTGGGAGCATTTTCTATTATTCTTAAAGGAAATATAAATAATTTATTTAATTTGTATTTCACATCTGGAGATGTTTGGATGTTTACTGCAGTTGTCTCTTGGTGTTTATATTCAGTATTATTAAAAAAAATTGATAATTCAATATCTCAATTAGCATCTTTGCAAGTAATGGTTATTCTTGGATTAGTATTTATTTTTCCATTATATATTATAGAAAATTACAATACTTCTTTTTTACCTACTCAAAAAATTGATTTCATAATTATTATTTATGTAGCAATTTTTGCCAGCATAATTGCTTTTTTTTCATGGAATAAAGGTGTATCTATAATTGGGCCCAATAGATCAAGTCTTTTTTTGCACTTAATTCCAGTATTTAGTTCTATATGGGCAGTTTCTTTTTTAAATGAAAAATTTTCTTTTTTTCATTTGATTGGAATAATATTTATATTATCTGGAATTATATTATCTAATATAAAGAAAGCATAATGAAAAAAATTACAAAAACTAAAGATGAATGGAAGACTTTACTAACTGAAAATGAGTATTATGTAACTAGAGAAAAAGGAACAGAACCTCCTTTTTCAGGAAAAAATTTTGAAATCATTAAGGGTGGAATATTTAAATGCAAATGTTGTGAAAATGAACTTTTTAATAGTTCAACTAAGTATGAATCAGGGTGTGGATGGCCTAGTTTTTTTGAGCAACTATCTCCTGATTCAATTAAAACTGAAGTAGATAATTCTCTTGGAATGACAAGAATTGAAATTATGTGTGCAAAATGTGATGCTCATTTAGGACATGTTTTTGATGATGGACCTCAACCAACTGGAAAACGATATTGTGTAAATTCTGCATCAATTAACTACAAAGAATTTGAATAATACATCTTTAACGCTTTTATTTTCATCCATAGGCCATGCTTTAATGCATATGTTTGCAGCTTTTTACTTTGTTATTATTTTAACAATAGAAAAAGAATGGAGTATTTCTTATGATCAGCTTATTCGTTTATGGACTTTAGGCGCACTCTTAATTGGGCTTGGAGCTATTCCTTTTGGATGGCTAAGTGATAAGTGGAGTAGATCTGGAACAATGACTATTATGTTTATAGGAATGGGTTTAGCTTCTATTTTGTGTGGCTTGAGCACATCTATTTCTTTTTTATTTATTTGTTTATCTTTACTAGGGCTTTTTTGTTCAATCTATCATCCAGTTGGTATTCCGTGGGTCATTCATTCAGCAAATAAGCAGGGAAGGGCACTAGGAATAAATGGTATTTTTGGTGGAGTAGGAATAGGTTCCGGAGCTTTTGTTGCAGGAACTTTAACTGAACTACTTAATTGGCAACTTGCATTTATTTTACCTGGTTTTATATCAATCATAATAGGTTTTATTCTTATTTATTTAATTTTTATTAATAAAATATCGTATAAAAATTATTTTATTAGTAGCAATAAGCAAGATCATTCACGAAATGAAATGATTTTAATTTCATTAATAATGCTTCTGTCCATGTTTGCACTTGGATTATCATTTCATAATACTCAAACAGCTCTACCAAAGTTTTTTGAAATACGAATAGGAAATATAAACTCTATACAAATTGGCTTCATGATAGCTGTTATCTATTTTATTTCTGGTGCAACAACATTTGTTGGGGGGCTGCTTGCTGATCGATTTAATTTAAAAGCAATTTACTTAATTGGTATATTTCTTCAGTTTCCATGCTATCTAGGTATAGCTTATATATCTGGTTATTCACTTGTAATTTTATGTATTCTAGCTGCTGTGTTCAATGCCAGTATTCTTCCAACAGAAAATCTTCTGCTAGGAAGATTTACACCTCAAAAGTATCATGGTGTTGTATACGGAATTAAATTTATATTAGCATTTGGATCAGGGCCAATATCTGTATTTTTAATTTCAGAGATTTACTCCATAACTTTAGAGTTTACTTATCTTTTTTTAATTAATGCTGTGATGATGGCCTTAGTATCAATATTTATTTTATTTTTACCAATTCAATCAAAAGAAAATTTATCTAGTTAGAATTTATTTTTAATTTTTCAATATAATTGATAACATCATTATATCTTTCATCAGGTATCTCTTTGTAAGTCATACCAAAATGATTTTTTACTTCCAAAGCTACATGAGCATAAGGATTTCTACCCTTAGGATGATTTGGGTGATCTGGTAATTTACCTTTTAAGAAGCCACCTGTTTCTTGCATTAATTTCCAAAGTTTAGATGCATTTTCTTTATTCAAGTTTATCTAGCTAAAGCACCCATTGGGTCCCAAGGGGCAAGTACTACTGGTTCCATGTCTAAATATTTTAAGAGTTTCTTATTTAGATATTTTTTATCAATAACAACTTCATAAGTATATTCATCAAACCATTCATCTGTCATCATCATATATCCCTGATTTCCACTCTTAGTTCCCCAGCTATTTTCAATTTTCCACTTTGTTGAGTTTCTTTTTTTAATATCAACTCCAGTTAGAAGCATTGCATGTGTCATTTCACTATCACCATACTCTAAGCGTGCTTGTTTATTCATATTAAAAGATGTTTGAAAAACATTTTCATAATCATAAATACCCATATCAAGAACACCCATATCACGACTAAAACGTTTGCCTACATCACAACCAAACCAAACTGCTTCATTGTTCTTTATTGAGTTCATCGCTGAATTTTTAAGCTCTTTAATATCTGTGTTTAAATATTTAATCATTTTTCCTTCCACAACGTTGCCTAGGTATTCTACAGTATACATTGTATTAAACTTTTTATTATTCATTGGGGCGTGAATTAAACATACCTTATCTTTAATATTTATATCTCCATATTTTTTTAAAAAATCTATTGGTGTCGTATCTGAAATAACAATATGTTTATTATTTTTATTTCTTGTAGACCAGTTTATGACATCAGGTGGTTGACCTAGGAACATTGCAAGCAAGTTATATATTATTTCCATCATATCTTTTTTAAGTGCCCCAGAATTCTTTTCAGGTTTTTTTCTGAGTATTGATGCAAACTCTCTTAACTTATGTGTAAGAATATAATTCATAGCACCTGACTTACTACTATGATTGGTTTCAGGCATTACATCTTTAGGAACGGCACCATATTTATCGATTAAATTAACGAACATATCCCATTGTCCACCATCTTGAACAGGTGCTTTGAGTAGATGAGTAATTAGTCGACTTTCGTATGATTCATTTCTTGATTTAATAATATTTTCTAAAAAATAATTAGCCTTTTCTAGTTTATCCCAAAACATGAAATAGTTTTGTGAAAATTCAAATGTATTTAAATCCAATCTATCTACTACTTGTAAGCGCATAAGATTTAAACCCGCAAAACCCCAACATCTCCCGGATGCCTTTTGGTTTGTAGCTGGTAGTTCTTTTTTAATAAGATTTGAAAAATTATGATTAATTTGACTAAAATTTTCCCAATTTAGCGCAACATTAGCTAAATCGTTTTTTATTAATGCATTTCTTGAAGCTGTATTTTTATTATTTCTAAGAAATTTATTTTTAAAAAATTTAATTGTGGATAGAGATATATTTTTTGCCATAATCTCTATTTAAAACTATTTAAATTTAAATCAATTCTTAACTGTTTTTTTCTTCTTTTTAAGACCCATTTTAGTTTTTCTTTCATCAATTAATCCAATGGCATCTTCTAATGTTAGACTGTCTATTGTTTGATCACCAAGAATAGAGGCATTAATTTTTCCACACTTTACATATGGTCCATATTTTCCATCATGAGCAGTTATATTCTTTTTTTCAGTAGGATGCTCTCCAAATGTTTTAAGAGTTGCATTTCCACGTTGAGTTGGCTTTGCAATAAGTTCAATTGCTCTTTCTAATTCAATATCAAGAATATTATCTGTTTTTTCTAAAGCTTTATATTTTTTATCATGAAGAATATAGGGACCATACATACCAATACCAGCACTCACAGTTTTATTATTTTCAGGGTGAAAACCTAATTTTCTTGGTAATCCTAATAATTGAATTGCTGTATTTAAACCTATTTCATCTGGTTCAAAATTTTTTGGAATTGAAACTCTCTTAGGTTTCTTTTCAGGAGTACCTTCTCCAACCTGCATATAAAAACCATACGGACCTTTTCTTAAAGTAATCATTTCATTAGTCTCAGGATAAATTCCAATTTCTTTAGGTCCACTTAGAGCAGTGCCATCTTTGTCATTTAATTGATTGAATTGAACAGTATATTTACAATCAGGATAATTTGAACAACCAATAAAGCCTCCAAACTTACCCACCTTTATTCCTAACCTTCCATTATCACATGTAGGACACTTTCTACTTTCATCTTTTCCTTCAGGAGGAAAAAAATGAGAACCTAAAGCGTCATCAAGTACATCAATTACTTCTCTATTTGATTTACCCACTGTATCATCACATAATTTTTTAAAAGTATCCCAAAATTTTCTTAGAACTTCTTTCCAATCCAATTTTCCATCAGAAATTTCATCCAATTGGTTTTCTAAATCTGCAGTAAAATCATATTCAACATATTGATTAAAATATTTTTCAAGAAATATTGATACAATACGTCCTTTATCGTGAGGATTAAAACGTTTCTTATCTAAAATGACGTAATCTCTATCTTGTAAGACTTTAATGATTGATGCATATGTTGATGGTCTACCGATTCCTAACTCTTCTAATTTTTTTACTAAACTTGCCTCTGTATACCTAGGTGGAGGCATCGTAAAATGTTGATTTTTATTTAATTTTTCAAGAGTTAATTCCTCTCCTTCATTCATTACTGGAAGTATTGTCTCTTTTTCTTCATCTTTGTCATCATCTTTTGCTTCTTGATAAACTTTATACATGCCAGGAAATTTAATAGTAGAGCCATTAGCTCTTAGTACAATTTTTTTATCCTTATTTGTAATATCTACTGCTACTTGATCAAGTATAGCACTAGCCATTTGAGAACTCACTGCTCTTTGCCATATAATCTCATATAATTTATATTCCTCTAAAGTAATATATTGTTTAATATCTTTTGGTGTCAAATCAATATTTGTTGGCCGAATACATTCATGAGCTTCTTGAGCATTCTTGGCTTTAGATTTATAAACTCTAGGAGTATCTGGTAAATAATTTGATCCATAACTATTTGAAACAAAGTTTCGAATTTGATTGATAGCATCATTAGACATAACAACACTATCTGTTCTCATATAAGTAATAAGTCCAGTTGTTTCACCTTTAATATCTGTTCCTTCATATAACTTTTGAGCTGTACGCATTGTTTGATTAGCACTTAAACCAAGCTTTCTACTTGATTCAATTTGCATCGTAGAGGTAGTGAAAGCTGGGTAGGGATTTCTTTTTGCTTCTTTTTTAATGATATTACCAACAGTAAATATTGAATCTTTAATATTGTTATAAATTTTTGTTGCCTCTGCCTCATTTTTTATATCTAGTTTATCAACTTTTTTTCCATCATAGGAAGTGAGTCGAGAATTTATCAATTTATCTTCTTTATTTTTGAATTCTCCTTGAAGGGACCAATATTCTTGAGGAATAAATTTTTCTATCTCTAACTCTCTTTCACTTATTATTTTTAAAGCAACAGATTGAACTCTACCAGCTGACTTAGATCCGGGAAGTTTTCTCCAAAGTACAGGAGATAAAGTAAAGCCGACAAGAAAATCTAATGCTCTTCTTGCTAGATATGCATTAACTAAATTCTCATCAATCTTTCTAGGTTCTTTAAGACTATCTAAAACTGCATTTTTTGTTACTTCATTAAACGTAACTCGGTGAATATTTAATTTTGAAAGTGATGCGTTATCCCTTAAAAGTTTTTCAACATGCCATGCTATTGCCTCTCCTTCACGATCTGGGTCTGTTGCGAGATATAAATTTTCTGATTTTTTTGCAGCATCAGTAATTTCTTTAATAACTTTTTTCCCTCGATCGCTTGTTTCCCATTTCATTTGGAAATCATTATCAGTGTCGATAGCATCATTTTTAGCAGATAAGTCTCTTACGTGACCAACACTTGCTAATACCTTGAAATCAGAGCCTAGATATTTGTTAATAGACTTTGCTTTAGATGGTGATTCAACAATTAAAACATTCATAAAATTTGTGTCCAAATTTCAGTTTAAAGATAATTCGTCAAGAAATTTTTAAAAAACGTATAATTCTACTTGAATAATTTAATTTTACTTTCAGTTCTATTTATCAATCTTTTTATGTTTTCACTATGTTTTAAATAAATTATCATACTTAAATAAATAAAAAATACCATAATATAAAAATTAAAATTTATAAAAATAAAAAATAATGGTGCGACAAATATTGCTATTAATGAACTTAGAGATGAGTATCTGGTTGCAATAGCAACGATTAACCATACAATTAAAAAGGAGATAGAAATATAAGGGCTTATTCCTAATAAGAATCCAATATAAGTAGCAACACCTTTTCCACCCTTAAATTTTAACCAAATTGGAAAAATATGTCCAATTACAGCAAAATGACAGATAATTATCTTATTAAGCAAACTGATGTCGTTAAAATAAAATTTTAAAATTAAAAAAGGAACAAAACCTTTAAAGATATCTAAGCAAAGAACTAAAAATGCTATAAATTTATTGCCTGTTCGTAAAACATTGGTAGCACCAACATTTCCTGACCCTATATTTCTAATATCACCTAATCCAGATATTTTCGTTAGTATAAAAGCAAAAGGTAGCGATCCTATTAAATAGAAAATTACAATTAAAATAATACTAGTAATTAACAAAATTGTCTCTATTTCTAATTATTAAGTCTAAACACGCCATACGTACTGCTACACCCATTGCAACTTGTTCTTGTATTAAGCTTCTTGTAATATCGTCTGCTAAAGTGGACTCAATTTCTATACCTCTATTCATAGGCCCAGGATGCATAACAAAAGCATTTTTCTTTGCATATTTTAATTTATTGTAGTCTAATCCATACTTTTTAAAATAAGTTTTTTGATTATGCATAATTCTACCCACTATTCTCTCTTTTTGAATTCTAAGCATCATAACTACATCGCAATTTTTTAAACCTTTTTTCATATCAGTAAATACTTCAACTGGAAGTTCCTTTATATTTTTTGGCAACCATTCTTTTGGACCAATTACATTAATTTTTGCTCCAAGTTTGGAAAGAATGATTATATTTGATCTTGCAACTCTGCTATGTAGGATATCACCGCAAATAGCTATTTTTAATTTGGAAAAATTATTAAACTTATTTTTAATAGTAAGTGCATCTAAAAGGGCCTGAGTTGGATGTTCATGGCTACCATCACCTGCATTAATTACTGAAGCTTCAACTAATTTGGATATTTTTTTACTTATTCCTTCCTCAGGGTGCCTTATTACTAAAATATCAGGGTTCATTGAGTTAATAGTAGTCATAGTATCTAGTAAAGTTTCACCTTTATTTATAGAGCTATCTTTTACAACAACATTTATTAAATCTGCACCTAATCTTTTAGCAGCAACTTCAAAACTTGTACGAGTTCTGGTAGAGTCTTCAAAAAAAAGATTAAAAATTGTCCTTCCTTCAAGTATATTAATTTTTTTATTTCTTTTTTTGTTATATGAAATATATTTTTTAGCCTCATACAAGATATGCTCAATCTCTTTTTTATTTAGATCAGAAGTTTCAACTAAATGAATTTTTTTAAAAATATTTTTTTTTCTATTAATATTGATATTAGTTTTTTCTCTCAATGTAGAATAATATTTTATAGCTATACTTTCAGCTTCTTTTAAAATTTTAGAACCTGTTGAAGATCTTATCGATTTAAGTTTTGGTAATTTTAATTTCATTTGCCAATATTGTGAATTTTCACGTTTGTATAATTTTATATGGCCAGATTTTATAATTTTAGAATTCATATGTGTCAATTATGTGTTAATATGTGTAAACTATTTTATTTATTCTTTCTATACCTTTCTAAATATCCTTGCAAAATATAAGACGCTGATTGTTGATCAAGTTTGTTCTTTATTTTTGTTTTACTCATATCTGACTTTCTCATTTCTTTGAAAATAACATCTGTAGAAAACCTTTCATCCCAAAATACAGATGGTAAGTTAAAAAAATTAATAAGTTCTTTATTAAAATTTCTAACTAATTGAGTTTTTTGATTTTCAGAATTATCTAAACTTAAAGGAAGTCCTACAATAAAACCTCCAATTTTATAATCTTTTAAAATATCTTGTAATTTTAATAAATCTTTTTTTGTGCCTTTTCTTAGTATTGTAGATAGAGGTGAGGCTATTATTTTCAATCTATCACTTACAGCAACACCAAGTGTTTTAGTTCCTAGGTCTAGACCTACAAGTATTTGTGATGTATTAAGGTTTTCTAGTAAATTTATTTGGTTATTCATATACAAGGTTCATAAATTGAAGATAGATAAAAATACAATAAATAAAATAGCTCGTCTATCGAGAATAAAGTTAGATGATAAAGAATCTGAAGATTATATTAAAGATCTTAATTCTATACTTGAGTGGGTTGACCAACTTAATGAGGTAAATACTGATAAAACAGAACCTTTAAATAATATTTCTTCTTCTATTTTGCCAAAAAGAGATGATGTATCTAATGATACAAATTCGAGTGAAGAAGTATTAGAAAATGCTCCTGATAAACTTGAAGGATTTTTTGCAGTTCCAAAAGTTGTAGAATAATGATGTTTAAATCTCTTAAAAATACTCTACAAAATTTAGAAAAAAATGAAATTTCTATTAAAGAATTAAGTCAAGAATACATAAAGAATATTAAAGAAAAATCTAATTTAAATATTTTTATACATTTTGATGAACAAAAGATATTAAATCAAGTTGATATATTAGAAAAAGATAAATCTAAGAAAAAATTAAAAGGAATTCCTTTAGCGATTAAAGATCTTTTTTGTACAAAGGATATGCCTACTACCGCAGCATCTAAAATTTTAGAAAATTTTAAACCTTCATATGAATCTTTTGTAACTCAAAATTTACTAAATGACGGTGCTATATTTGTTGGAAAAACTAATTGTGATGAATTTGCAATGGGATCAGCTAATGATACAAGTTATTTTGGAAATACTATAAATCCTCTTTCCAGTAATGAAGAACCATTGGCCCCTGGAGGGTCATCCGGGGGATCAGCCGCTGCAGTTGCAGCAGATTTATGTTTGGGTGCTACTGGTACTGATACTGGAGGATCCATTAGACAGCCTGCAAGTTTTTGTGGAGTAGTTGGCATTAAACCAACTTATGGTCTTTGTTCACGGTGGGGTATTGCAGCATTTGCATCAAGTTTAGATCAAGCTGGAGTGTTTACCAATAATACAGAGGATGCAGCTATTTTACTTGAGTCAATAGCAGGATTTGATGAAAGAGATAGCACTAGCACAAATGTACAAATTCCAAATTATTTTGAAAATTTAAATCAAGATTTAACTGGCAAAACAATTGGTATTCCTAAAGAATACTCAATAGAAGGAACTCCTGATGATGTGAGTAGAATATGGGAAGATTCTATTAAGATTTTAGAAAAAAAAGGAGTTAAGATAAAAAATGTTTCTCTTCCTCATACCAAATATGCTCTTCCTACCTATTATATCATAGCACCTGCTGAGGCATCATCTAATTTAGCTAGGTATGATGGTGTAAAATATGGATACCGATCAAGTGAAATTGATTCTCTTGATGAAATGTATGAGAATACTAGAGGTGAAGGCTTTGGCAAAGAAGTAAAAAGAAGAATATTAATAGGGACATATGTTTTGTCAGCAGGATATTATGATGCTTATTATCTAAAAGCTCAAAAAGTTAGAAAGCTAATTGCCAATGATTTTAATGAAGCTTTTAAAGAATGTGATCTAATAGTTACTCCTACAGCTCCAAGTGCAGCCTTTCCTCTAAATCAAGAACAAGATGATCCAATAAAAATGTATCTTAATGATGTATTTACTGTTCCAGCTTCTTTGGCTGGATTACCAGGTATTTCTATTCCATTTGGAAAAGATAAAAACAATCTTCCTCTAGGAATTCAAATTTTAGGTAAACATTTTGATGAACAACAAGTATTTAATACAGCGTTATCCTTAGAAAAATCATATGAATAATTTAATTAAAGGAGAAAAATATGATTGGGAAATGGTTATAGGCATTGAAGTTCACGCTCAGGTAAAATCAAATTCAAAATTATTTAGTTCATCTTCTACTAAATTTGGTTCTCCACCTAATAGTCAAGTATCTCTAGTAGATGCAGCAATGCCTGGCATGCTACCTGTTATTAATAAATATTGTGTTGAACAAGCTGTTAAGTCTGGAGTTGGTCTTAATGCTAAAATTAATAATTATTCTGTTTTTGATAGAAAAAATTATTTTTATGCTGACTTGCCTCAAGGTTATCAAATAAGTCAATACAAATTTCCTATAGTGGGTGAGGGAAAGGTTACAATAGATTTTAAAGATGGTTCTTCGAAAGATATTAGAATAGTTAGGTTACATTTAGAACAAGATGCTGGAAAAAGTTTACACGATCAAAATCCATCTAAAACATATGTAGATTTAAATAGATCAGGTGTTGCACTGATGGAAATAGTTAGTGAACCTGATATTAGAAGTCCTGATGAAGCAGGAATGTACATTGCAAAAATAAGATCAATTTTAATGTATTTGAATACATGTGATGGAAATATGCAAGAAGGCTCCTTAAGAGCAGATGTAAATATTTCTGTTAGAAAACCTAATGAGAATTATGGTACAAGATGTGAAATTAAAAATTTAAATTCTATTAAATTTATAAAACAAGCAATAAATTATGAAGCCAAAAGACAGATAGAAATTTTAGAGTCTGGGGGATCAATAGAGCAGAACACCATGCTTTTTAATACAAGTACTGGTAAAACTAGAACGATGAGAAATAAGGAAGAGGCTCATGATTACAGATACTTTCCAGATCCAGATTTATTACCTCTTGAGATTTCTGATCAAGATATTGAAAAAATTAAATCTACAATTCCTGAACTTCCAGATGAACTTAAAAATAAATTTATTAATATTTACAACTTATCTAATTATGACGCTTCAATTTTAACTGCAGATAAACAAACTTCAGATTATTTTAATGAGACTATTAAATCTGATCCAGAATTAAAAAAAATCATCAAAAATTGTAGTAAACTGGATTACATCTGAACTATTTTCATTATTAAATAAAAATGATTTTAAATTAAGTAATTCTCCAGTATCTCCAAAAAATTTAGGACAACTTGTCAAATTAATATCAACCAATGAAATTTCGGGCAAAATTGCAAAAGATGTTTTGGAGGAAATGTTCTCTTCAAAAAAAAAATGCCAGAGAAATTGTAGATGATAAAGGATTAAAACAAGTTACAGATCAAGGGGAAATAGAAAAAGTTATTGATGAAATTATTAAGGATAATCCAAAAATGGTTCAAGACTATTTGGGAGGAAAAGATAAGTTGCTTGGTTTTTTTGTAGGTCAAGCAATGAAAAAAACTAAAGGTAAAGCTAATCCAAAAATGTTAAATGATATTCTTTTAAACAAACTTTCTTAATTAAAAAAAATAATTCTTAAACTAAAAATTCTATAGGACAGAAAAATTAAAGTTAAAACTATCCAAATTATATTACCTTTATAATTTTCTGCCGATCTCCATACCCCAACTGTAATAAATATAGTCCACAGAATTAAAAGAATTTTACTGAAAAAACTAAAATCGTTAAAATTAAAAAAAGGTAGAAAATTTTCAATGATCCTATTGTTTAAAAATCTTACTTCTATATTAAAGATTAGTAAAATAAATAAAGCATTTAATAGCTCTCCAGCAATCCAATAAGATTTCCATAATTTTACTTTACCATTCCAGAAATCATTTATTATATTCATAATTAAATTTAGATATTATACTAAAATATAATTTACCTGGGATCTTTATACAAATATTTTTTTTTATTCCCTTATTATATTCTTTTCCTTTGGACATAATCTTTTAAAAAGATTATAAAAAGATGAATCTATGAAAAAATATTACAGGAGAGATGGGTGAGCGGCTTAAACCAGCAGTTTGCTAAATTGCCGAAGGAAGTAATTCCTTCCGTGGGTTCGAATCCCACTCTCTCCGCCATTTGAAAATATGTTTAAAGGAAGTATCCCAGCATTAATTACCCCATTTAAAAATGAAAAAGTTGATTTTTCATCATATGAAAAAATTATTGAATGGTCAATTTCTGAAGGTTCACATGGATTTGTTCCTTGTGGTACTACAGGAGAGTCACCTACCCTCAGTCATGAAGAGCATAAAAAAATAGTTGAGGTATGTATTAATACAGTCAATAAAAGAGTGCCAGTAATAGCTGGAACAGGATCTAATAATACTACTGAAGCAATAGAATACACAAAACATGCTGAAAAAATGGGAGCTGATGGAGCTCTAGTTGTGACTCCTTACTATAATAAGCCTACTCAAAAAGGTTTATATCAACATTTTAAAAAAATTGCAGAGTCAACTTCATTGCCTATTTTAATATACAACATACCTGGAAGATCTATTGTAGATATGAGCATTGATACCATGGTCGAATTATCTGAGATTAAAAAATATTGCTGGAGTTAAAGATGCTACTAACGATTTATTTAGACCTTTATTAACTCAAACTAAAATAAAAAAAAGACTTTTGTTATTTATCTGGAGAAGATGGTACAGCTTTAGCATACCTTTCTCAAGGAGGTGTTGGATGTATCTCTGTTACAGCTAATGTTGCGCCTCGTTTATGTGCTGATCTTCACAACGCTTGGATTGATCATAATATAAAAAAAATCTCAAGAAATAAATTTAAAATTAGCAAAGTTACACGATGCTCTTTTTATTGAATCAAGCCCTGGACCTGTAAAATATGCAGCAGAATTATTAAATTTATGTAGTGCAGAAACTAGAATGCCTCTAGTGGAAATTCAAGACTCAACTAAAAAAATAGTAAAAGACTGTCTTATAGAATTAAACTTACTTTAAAAATTTATGAAAATAATTGCTAATAATAAAAAGGCAAATCATGATTATTTTATTAATGAAAAATTTGAAGCCGGTATAGTTTTAACAGGATCAGAGGTTAAATCTTTAAGAATTAATACTGGCTCTATAAAAGAATCCTATATTACTGATAAAGAGGGGGGAGTTATGGTTAACAAATTGTTATATTAAGAAATATTCTTCTTCTAATGAAAATAGTGATACTAACAGGGATAGAAAATTATTAGTTTCAAAAAAAGAATTAAATAAGATACTTGGAGCTTCAAAAAAAGAGGGTATGACTATAGTTCCTATAATATTATATTTTAATACTAAAGGATTAGCTAAGCTTACTATTGGATTAGCTAAAGGTAAGAAAAAGCAAGACAAAAGACATTCTATTAAAGATAAGGAATGGAGTATTAAACAGCAAAGATTAGTAAAAAAACCGCTTTATTTAAACTTATTTCATTTTACTTTTAGATACATTCTATTTATAAGCCCCCATGGCTAGAATAACAGTAGAAGATTGTATAGATAAATTCTCAAGTAGGTTTGAATTGGTTTTAGTTGCGTCACAACGTGCTAGAAAACTCCATTCTGGAGAAGAACCTTCCATAGAAAGAGATAATGATAAAAATACTGTAATAGCTTTAAGGGAAATTGCTGATTCAACTATTTCAAAAGAAGAAATAAAAGAGAATCTAATTCAGGAATATCAAACTATTTCAATAAGTGATGAAGAGTTAGAAAATCAAGAATTACAATCACCAAGTGATGAGGAACAAGAAAATCAAGAATTACAATCACCAAGTGAATCTGATGTAATAAGTGAAGAAGCTGTAGAAATTCCGAAAGAAAATCTTAGTACAAAATTAGAAGTTGAACAAGAAATGAATGAATTAGTTTCACAGGAAGATGATGAAATTAAAGAACAATATGAAATTAATGAAGGTATTGAAAACAATATTGATTCAAATACTGATGAACAAAAATTAGAAACAGAATCTTTAGAATAATTATAGTTTTTAGTAATAAATAAATTTAAATTTATTTTATGGAAAATCCTAAAATAAAAGAATTAATATCTAAAATAGATAAATATATTCCTGAAAAGGAAGTTGATACTATTTTATCTGCATTAAATTTTAGTCAAGATGCACATAACAATCAAAAGCGAAAATCTGGTGAACCTTTTATTAATCATCCTATTGAGGTATCTAAAATTCTTGCATCAATAAAACTTGACTCTTCTTCTATAGTTTCAGGTTTACTTCATGATACAATTGAAGATACTGAAATTTCAATAAAAGAAATAGATAAAAATTTTGGAGAAGAAGTAGCTAATTTAGTTCAAGGTTTGACAAAAATTAATCATTATTCTTTAAAAATTAATAATTTAAAATTTGGAGAAAATTATAGAAAGTTATTATTAGCCACTACGAAAGATTTAAGAATTATTTTAATTAAACTAGCAGATAGACTCCATAATATGAAAACATTAGATTTTTTAAAAGATCACCATAAACAAATAAGTATATCTTTAGAGACACTTGAAATTTATGCACCTTTGGCACAACGTCCTAGGAATGCGTGATTGGCAAGATCAACTAGAGGATTTATCATTTAAATTTGTAAATCCTGAAGCTAGAAAATCTATAGTTGAGCGATTGGAATATTTAAATTCAAAAGATCAAAATATTATTGATGAAATTAGATATGAATTAAAAAAACTTTTTTTAGAATCTGAGTCTCAATGCTCAATTCATGGACGTATTAAAACTCCTTATTCAATATGGAATAAGATTAAAAGAAAAGATATTTCTTTTGAGCAGTTATCAGATATTATGGCTTTTCGGGTAATTACAAATTCAACTAGAGAATGTTATCGTTTATTAGGAATTCTACATAGAAATTTTCCATATATCCAAGGAAGGTTTAAAGATTTTATTTCATCACCTAAAAATAATGGATATAGAGCTCTACACACTTCAGTTATTGGTCCATACAATAAAAAAAATTGAGATACAATTTAGATCTAATGTTATGGATCAGATTGCTGAATATGGTGTTGCAGCTCATTGGAAATACAAAGATCCCAAAAAAAATTAAAGAAAAGGAATCAAAAGAATATAAATGGATG
>JBJKYT010000055.1:0-22290 GCA_045560915.1 Alphaproteobacteria bacterium | reverse complement strand
ATACAATCATCTAAAATTTTTTCTATGGGAATAGAGCGTGTCATTCCTGATGAATCACTTCCTTCAGCTAAAACCCACTTGGCTTTATCTTTTAACCCTGTCTCTAAAAGAAGATCTGATAATTTAACACCTGTGTATTGAACGTTATGAACCATTCCAAATGTGTATTGGCAGCCATTTAATTGAGATCCTTTCCATTCCATACCACCATTTGCAGCACACTCAAGAAAGTAAAATTTATTTGTTTGAGGAAAGCGTTTTAAGTCATCAAGAGTAAATATCATTTCTCGATCTACCAAACCATTGATCATCAATCTAAAGTCTTGTGGATTAATAACTGCAACACCTCCATGATGTCTTTCAAAGCATAGGCCATTAGGTGTTACAAATCCTTCAAGATCTTGTAATGGAGTAAAATTGACTGAAGATTCAGCACTTGCTGTAAGCCACTCAACATTTCTTCTGATGACATGTCCTTCAAACTCCGAAGGCATACCGTAAGGATTTACATCAACTCCATCTCCAAGGTATTGTGTCCACTCCGGAAGGTTGGGTGGTAAGTTTTCAGGATTTGCCTCTTGTGACAAAAGGTTTTTTGAAGCCAATGAAATCGCTCCAATACTTGAAGCACCAATTAATAACTTTCTGCGATTAATTTTTTTAGAGTTAGACACTTCATTTTTTTTATTTTTTTTCATTATTAAGAAACAGTCATTTCTTTTGAAATATAATATTTTTCCCCGTTATCGTCTATCCATTCAAAATCAAATGTACCACTTTCTTTTACTTTATATTGAAAAACAATAAATGGATTAGTTGATATAGACGGCTCAAGATCCATCTGGAAAACCTCTTTTCCATTAAATTTAGCACTAAAAGAATTAATTATCTGTCTTGGTATTGTTTGCCCTTTAGCATCTTTCATTCTGCCACTATGCATGGGGTGTCTAATTAATGTTTTAATTTCAATAATCTCATCAATCGAGACTTCTTTAGGTACTTTTACTCTTGGTTTAATTGAAGACATAATTACTCCTTATATTATCCGCCACATCCACCAATTGTGACTTTTACTTTTGCGTTGGTCATGAGAAATTGACCATTATTATTTTCAGCTAATAAATAAACATTTTGTGTTTTTGATAATCGCATTCTTGTTGCTGCAGAACATGATCCCATTTCTGGTGTGAAAGAGAATTTCGCAACATTTGGTGAAGGGTTTCCGTCTGCTAAAATATAAACAGTTTTAATATGATCAGACTCAGTCATTGGGCTGTCTATTTCAAAAGTAACTTTTACCTGATTACCATTTTCTGCAATGTCTGGTAAGTCAAAATAAATGTCACTTTCAGTTGCTCCTAATCCCTTTGTAATTTCATTTATTCTATCTAAGGCTTGGCTAGATTGAGCAAATGATATTGAAGGAAAAATTGCTGTCCCTGTAAAACCAGCAATAAGTAGCATAGCATTTCTTCTTGAAATTTTTCTTAATTTTTTTAACTTCATTTATACTCTCCTCGTCATAAAGAACGTAAATATACAATATATTATTTAATAATGAATTTATTCAAATCAATCAAATACTTAATCAAGACCAAGAATTTCATCCACTTGCCACCAAAACATTTCTGCACTTGAGTATCCTATAATTCGTCCAATTTCTTCTTTTTCCTTAAAAAAAACAAATGTTGGGGTAATTTTTGTTTCATAATTGCCTGAATCATTACTTACTGAGTATTTATCAAGCTCAATTCTTTCCAAAGGGAAGCTTTTGGCAATATCAGTCTTAGGATAAATTTCACCAATTTCTTTTTCCCAAATTTGACAGTAAACACAATAATCAGCAGTTATCATCAGAAGTTTATTTTCAGCAAATGATGATTTTAATGGTAATAAAAAAAATACTATTAAAAGCAGCGCTAGATCTCTTTTTTTTGATTTAAGCATATTTACGAATGCCTGACTTTCTCTGGAATAATTCCTTTAGGTCGGTATCGTAATATTAGGAGTAAAACCATCCCCATCAATAAATACCTAAAATATGGAACGCTATCTAATAAATGTAAACGAATGGCATTTTGAGGGTCTAATCCTGAAGTAAATAAATTAATTAAAAATGTTGTCAAAGGTGCTACTTCGATCCACGCAAACCAAATGACAAATCCTCCAAAGATAGCCCCTAGATTATTCCCACTTCCTCCAACTATTACCATGATCCAAATAATAAATGTAAAACGAAGTGGTCTATAACTAGAAGGTGTGAACAAGCCATCTAACGTTACAAGCATCGCCCCTGCTACACCAACTATCGCTGCCCCTATGACAAAAATGATTAAGTGTTGCTTCACAATATCTTTTCCCATCGCATTTGCAGAAACTTCATTATCACGAATAGCGCGCATCATGCGACCCCAGGGAGAAATTTGTGCTTTATTGGCAAAATAATAAATTACAATCATGACAGTAAAAAATAATATCGCATAATTCAGCTTCACAAATAAACTGGAACTATCAATTATTAATTTATTCAGTATTTCTTGTTTTTGATCAGCATCTATTATTTGATTAAGTTTTGATGAGTTAAACCACATAACCATATTAATAAACCAATCAGAGGTTTGTAAATTAATTTCATAAGGCACAGGTCTTTTAAGACCAATCACGTTTTTAACTCCTCTGGATAACCACTCTTCATGTTTGAGAACACTGACAACAATCTCGGAGATACCAAGTGTAACAATTGCTAAATAATCTGAGCGTAATCCAAGGGCTACTTTTCCAATAACAAAAGCAACGCCCCCAGCAAAGAGACCTCCTACTACCCAGGAAAAGATGATAGGTAAATTAGCACCACCCAAAAATCCTGCTAAAGCTGGATCAACTTCTTCAATTCTATCTGTTGCATTAAGGAAAAAATATCTAATGATAATTAAACCAAAGAAAATTACTAAACCATTTAACCAATATTTATGGGATTTTTTTTCTACTAATTTGGTAATAAAATATACAACTGTTACTAATGCTACTAATAAAATAAAACTAATTCCAAGCCCTGATCCACCAACGTGCCATGCTTCTTTTACAGGAGGATACGATACTAATACTGCTGCTAAACCTCCCATCGCTAAAAATCCCATCACACCAAAATTAATGACACCCGCATATCCCCATGAAATATTAACACCCATGGTCATGATAGCAGATATGATGCACATATTCAGAATAACTAAACTAACTGACCATCCTTGAATAAAACCTACTAAAATAAATAAGAACACCATGATGGATATTGCTGTCCACTCGTATTTATCAAATTTCATTATAATACCTTTCCTCTAAAGATACCGGAGGGTCTGATTAAAAGCACTATCACAAGAATAGTAAAAGAGACGGCGAATTTATAATCAGTAGAGAGTAATTGCACTAGACTCGATGGCTCTAAGTTTTCTGGTAATAAATACTTAAAGAATTTTTTATACGCGTAGGTGACCATGATTTCTGAAAAGGCAATCACATATCCACCAACAACTGCTCCAAAAGGACTTCCTATACCTCCTACAATTGCAGAAGCAAATATAGGTAATACAAGATTCAAATAAATGATGGGCTGATAACTTTTATCCAAGCCGTATAATGTTCCTGCGACACAAGCTAATGTTCCCACAATTAACCACGTAATAAATACTACGCGGTCAGGATTGATGCCTGATAATAGTGCTAAATCTTCATTATCTGAGAAAGCACGCATTGATTTTCCTGTCTTCGTTTTTTGTAAAAACCAAAAAGTAAAAGTTAATAGCGCGATAGTAATAAGAATAGTAATAACTTGAGAAGATTTTAAGGCTAGCCCCTCATTTAATCCTGTTATTTCTTTAAACTGTCTTGCTTTAATTATAAATTTTTGACCATCAAAAAACTTCTTATCACCAGGACCAATTATGATTCTTACTATGGCATTAATGACGAACATAACGCCAATCGAAACCATAGCCAATACAACGGGAACACTCTTTTGTTTTCGGTAATATTTAAAAACAAATTTATCGGAGAGTAAACCGAGAACAATTGTAGCTAAAATTCCAAATGGTAATGCAATTAGTGCTGTAGGAAGAATACCTAAACCAATATTTTGTGATTGAAAAAACCATGTAAATAATATTGTAATCATGGCACCAAATGACATGAGTTCACCGTGCGCAAAGTTAGCAAATCTTAATATGGCATAAACAAATGTAACACCTAAGGCACCTAATGCTAATTGAGAGCCATAAGACAACCCTGGTATAATAACAAAATTAAGGAGAACAACAATAGAATTAATAAAATCAACCATTTTAACCTCCTAAAAAAGATTTTCTTACTTCAGGATTATTTAGTAAATCTTGCCCACTGCCTTCTCTACTGTGTTTTCCATTAACTAATACGTAACCTCTATCAGCAATATTAAGAGCTTGTTTTGCATTTTGTTCAACCATTAAAATTCCAACACCTGTTTTACCTACTTCTATAATTCGTGCAAAAAGCTCATCCATCACAATAGGTGATACACCAGCAGTTGGCTCATCTAGCATTAAAATTTTTGGTTTTGTCATTAAGGCTCTTCCAAAAGCAACTTGTTGACGTTGACCTCCTGATAATTCACCTGCATTCTGATTTCTTTTTTCTTTTAGTATGGGAAAAAGATTGTAAATATCTTCAATGGTATGTTTAATATCATCAGATCTTATAAATCCACCCATCTCTAAATTTTCTTCTACAGTCATCCCTGTAAAAACATTGTTCGTCTGCGGAACAAAAGCTATTCCTAAATTAACACGGTCTTGAGGAAGCATCAAAGTTATATCATCTTTTGCAAAACTCACTGATCCATCCGTTAATTTTAACATTCCTAATAAGGCTTTCATCGCTGTAGATTTTCCTGCTCCATTAGGGCCAACTATAACTACTATCTCACCTTCATTGACAAAAAGGTTAAGATTGTTAATTATATCAACACCTCCATAGCCAGCTGTTATATTGTTTGCTTTTAAACTAATCATTTTGAGTATTTTTAACTTTTAAACCTCTTCCTAAATAAGCTTCAATAACTTCTTCATTTGATTTTACTTCATCAAATTTTCCTTCAAATAAAACACTGCCCTCAGCCATTACTATTACTGGATCACATATTTTTTCTATAAGATCCATATCGTGTTCTATAACAAAAAAAGTATAGTTTTTTTCTTTATTTAATCTCAATATTGCATCACTAATATCATTTAATAATGTTCTATTCACACCTGCTCCAACCTCATCAAGTAAGACTAATTTTGAGTCAACCATCATTGTTCTTCCTAACTCAAGTAATTTTTTTTGACCTCCTGATAAATTACCTGCTAGTTCTTGAGTGAGGTGATTTAAATTTATAAATTCTATTACTTCAATTGCTTTTGTTCGAATTTCTTCTTCTTGTTTTTTTACATCATTGTTTCGAAACCATGCATAAATTAAATTTTCTCCATATTGATTAGGAGGTACCATCATTAAATTTTCTAGTACTGTTAAAGTTGAAAATTCATGAGCTATTTGGAAAGTTCTTAAAACACCTTTGTTAAAAAGATTATGGGGCTTTAATCCTGTAATATTTTGATTTTCTAAAAATATTTCTCCTTCGTCTGGAGCATAAACTCCAGCTATTGTATTAAATAGTGTTGTTTTCCCTGCTCCATTTGGTCCAATTAACCCTGTAATAGAACCTTTTTCAATCTTCATAGAAGCATTATTTACTGCTCTTAACCCACCAAAATTTTTATTAATATTTTTAATTTCTAACATTACTTTTCTAATTTTTTATTATTATAATTTATATCAATGTTTAGTAATAAACCAAAAGATATCATTACAGCAAGCATAGCAGTTCCTCCATATGAAATAAGAGGTAAAGGAATTCCTACTACTGGCATTAAGCCAGTTACCATCGACATATTTAATAACACATATAAAAATATATTACATGCTATGCCAAGACTTAACACTCTTCCAAAAATATGAAATGATCTAAAACTTATATAAAAGCAAATTAAAATTATTAATGAAAATAAAATTAGTACAAAAATAGTTCCTATAAAACCAAATTCCTCTCCAATTAATGTAAATATAAAATCAGTTTGTTTTTCAGGAAGGAATTCTAGATAAGATTGAGTTCCTTGTAAAAAACCTTTTCCAGAAAAGCCTCCAGAGCCTAAGGCTATTTTTGATTGAATCAATTGATATCCTTGTCCAAGAGGATCATTTTCAGGATTTAAGAAAGATAAAACTCTTTTTTGTTGATAAGGTTTAATATAATTCCACAAAAAAGGAATCAAAATTAAAACAGATATAGAGCCAACTATAAATTTCCATATTTTAACACCAGAAATAAACATCACCATTATTCCCAGAATTAATATTGTTAATGCTGTACCTAAGTCAGGTTGTAATAATGTAAGAACAAAAGGTATGCCTATAATTAGTATAGGAAAAAATAAATATATTATATTGCCAATATTTTCATATTTAATATTATTATAATACTTAGCTAAACTTAAAAGTATTCCAATTTTTATTATTTCTGATGGCTGAATGCTAATACCAAAAATTTTGATCCATCTTTCAGCTCCCTTACCTAGCGATCCAACAACTTCAACAGAAAGTAATAAAATTAAACAAAGCAATAAAAATGGATATGCATATTTATAAATTAATTTTATGTCAATTAATGCAATAAATAACATAAAAATAAAAAGTGCACAAAATCTTACTAAATGTCTTACTGACCAAGGATAAAAATTACCATCTGCAGCAGAATACAAAGCTGCAAAGCCAATACAGAATATTGATATAATTAGAAAAATAAGTAGAAAATTTATTTTAAAAAAATTATTAAAGAGAATCACTATATTGTATCCTTGATAAATTTAAATACATCTCTAGCTATTGGTGCCGCTGTTGAAGCGCCAGATCCTCCATGTTCAATTACTACAGATAAAGAATATCTAGGCTTTTCTGAGGGCATATAGCCAACAAATAAGGCATGATCTCTATTTTTCCACTCAATTTCCTTTTTTCTAAAATTATCACTTTCTCTCTCAGCCATTGTAATT
Organism: Alphaproteobacteria bacterium; assembly: GCA_045560915.1. GTDB lineage: Bacteria > Pseudomonadota > Alphaproteobacteria > HIMB59 > MarineAlpha5-Bin3. Next base: position 15,169 of record JBJKYT010000055.1, on the reverse strand, counting down.
TTTTTTACTTGCGATGTTCCTGTTTTGCCTGAAAAATTAAAATTACTTGCTTTTGAATTAATAGCGGTTCCTTTTGACTCATTAACAACTTTAAACATAGCCTCCTTTATAATTTTGAGAGACTCTGCGTATTTGTTCATATTATTAAAACTTGTTTTCTTAGAAATTTTTAAAATTGAAGGATCAATTTTTTTTCCTCCTGATGCAATTCTAGCTGTCATTATGGCTAATTGAAGTGGAGATGTTAAAACATATCCTTGTCCAATTGCTGCATTTAAAGTTTCTCCTCCATACCAACTTTCTTTATATGTATTTTTCTTCCATTTTTTATTTGGAATAATTCCTTCTTTTTGATTTAATAATTTAACGTTATAAGTTTGACCTAAACCAAAATCTTTTGCTACTTCTGCAATTCTATCGATGCCAACTTTAATAGATAAATTGTAAAAGAAAACATCACATGATTCTTTTATAGCTGACACTATATCCATATTGCCATGCCCTTTGGTTTTCCAACAATGAAAAAACCTATCACCAAACTCCATTTTACCTTCACAAAAAACTTTATCATTTTTATCGATTAATCCATCTTTTAAAGCAGCTATTGCTACTATCATTTTAAAAGTTGAACCAGGAGCATACAATCCTTGGATAGACCTATTGGTTAAAGGAGATAAAGAATTATTTAGCAAAGAATTCCAATAGTCTACATTGGGTTTTTGAATTATTAAATTAGAATTAAAATTAGGCGTAGAAACCATAGATAATATTTCTCCTGTTTCAATATCCAATAAAACGATTGAACCTGCTTTATGTTCAGCAATTCTACTAGTTAAATATTTTTGTATTTTTGAATCTATAGATAGATTTAGTTCTTTTCCTTTAGTACTTAATTTTTTTGAAATTTCTCTAATTATTCTGCCAGATGAATTTACTTCAACTTCTCTATTGCCAGGTTGACCAACTAATAATTCATTAAATGTTTTTTCTAAACCTTGCTTACCTATATTCAATAATGGCATATTCGAGATATAGGGTAAATTTAAATCTTTCTTTGATGGTTTATTAACATAACCTAATAAGTGAGAGAAAGATTCATTTTGAGGATAAATTCTTTGGAAATCTTCTACTAAAGAGATTCCCTCTAAATAATTTTTATTAGTCTCAAGCATTTCTAGAGTTTTCCAATCTAAATTTTCTAGAACTTTAATCCTTTCAAATTTTTTAACAGTCTTACTTAAATTTATAATTTGTCTCTTAGTTTTAAAATCTAAATCAATAAAATTTGATAAATCATTTAATGCTTTATTTAAGTTTTTTGTTTGTTCAGGTATTATATACAAATCAAAAACTTTTAAATTTGAAGCTATAATATTACCTTTTCTATCTTTTATTATTCCTCGAACTGGATATAAAATCTCAACATTTATTTGATTGTTTTTTGATAACGTTTTATATTTTGAAGAATTAGTAATTTGAATATCAAATAATCTGTAAGATATCACTGAAAATAAACTAAGTTTAGTTAATAATAAAAAAAATGATCTTCTATTTAAATTTTTTATTTGTTTTTTTTGATCAAAATATTGCATTATTTTATTAAATCAATTTTGGAAAATATTATAAATAAAGGATAAGATAATACTAAAGATAAAACAAAAAATTTAATCATAAAAAATAAATTTATTGGATTACTAAATAAAATAAATGTCAAAAATATTTCAATAAAAATCATTAATATTTGAAGCAATATTAAAAAAAAATAAATTCTCAAATAGCTAAAACTTATGATATATTTTTTAAAAGACTGCAATATTAACAACAAAAATACAAAAGTTAATAGATGAGGGCCTATTTCATTAATCCATAACAAATCTAAGCCTAAACCATATAAAAAAAAAATAATATAAAGACTTTTTCTAAAATGATAAATCCCAAGATAAATAATTAAAAAGTGAAAAATGCAATATAGAGAATAATATAATATTAATAGATCATTAATTGGGTTTACGACAATAGCAAAAATAACTAGCAAAAGAACATTATAAACTTGAAAGGAAGTTAGATGCAAAAAAGATCGCATCTATTTTGATTTTACAACTTGCAAATAATTAAGATTATTAAAATCAACATAAGGTAAGGCTATATAGTGATCTGTATTAACTTTTATTACTTTGGCCACCAATATATCTCTTGGAAATATTTTTGCATTTCCACTTGTTACTAATAAATCGCCAAGTCTAGGTAGTTGATTATTTTGAGTGTAACTACTAATTAAAAACTTGCCATCTGCTGAACCCGTAAGCATAGAATAAGAATTATCTGATAATGTTTTTACAGGAATTGAAGATGAGGAATCATTTATTAATAATACTTTTGAGTTAGAGTCAGTAGATAATATAGTTTTTCCCACTAGCCCTTTTTCGTTAATAACAGCTAGATCTTTTACAATATTATAATTTAAACCAGCATTAATAATAACTTGTTTTGTATATAAACCAGGAGTTTGATTAATTACAGAAGCTGTTTTAATAATATCAACCTGATGCGAAGTTGAGTTTAATAATTTTTTAAAAACTCTATTTTCTCTTGAGTTTTTTATAGCTAAAGTTTGCCATTTTTTTAAACGTATAATTTCTTCTTTTAATTGTAAATTTTCATTTTCTAAATATTGAATATTTTGAATACGTAAACTTATATTGCTAATAGTTGTAACTGGCGAAGAAATAACTTTTGTTACTGGTAATAAATAATCAACTCCGTAACCTTTAATTTTATCAATTAGAAAGTAATCTGTTTTATTGAAGATAATTAAAAAAAAAGTTAATAAAAATAATAAAGGTAATAAAAAGCTTGGTATTGATTTTTTTTTAGCAAATGAACTAGTTTTAAATCTCTTAAACATCATTAATCAGAGGCAAAAACATCACTCAGTTTTACTTTTTCTTCAAGTGCTTTTCCTGTTCCCATAACGACACATAATAAAGGATCTTCTGCTATTGAAACAGGTAAACTTGTTGATCTACGAAGTACTTTGTCTAGATTTCCTAGCAAAGAACCTCCTCCAGTTAACATAATACCTCTTTCAACTATATCTGCAGACAATTCTGCAGGTGTTTGTTCTAAAGCTCTTTTAATAGTATCAATAATCTGAGCTACAGGTTCAGCTAAGGCTTCAGCTATTTGTCTTTGTGATATACTAATCTCTTTTGGTAAACCGGTAATTAAATCTCTACCTTTTACATGCATAGTTGTTCCATCTCCATCATCAGGAGGACATGCTGATCCTATTTCTTTTTTCATTCTTTCTGCTGTTGTTTCGCCTATAGCTAATTTATGTGTAGTTCGCATATATTCAACAATTGCATCATCAAATTTATCTCCTGCTGACTTTACAGAAGTACATAAAACTACTCCACCTAATGACAATACTGCAACTTCAGTTGTACCTCCACCAATATCAACAATCATAGAGCCTGTTGGTTCTGCTACAGGAAGACCTGCTCCAATTGCAGCAGCTACTGGCTCTTCAATTAAAAAAACTCTTCTAGCTCCAGCTGCATCAGCAGATTCTCTAATTGCTCTTCTTTCAACATTAGTAGCTCCGGATGGAACACAAATTACTATTTGCGGATTTGAAAGAGTTCTTCCTTTATGCACTTTTTGAATAAAATGCTTGATCATCTGTTCAGCTACTTCAAAATCAGCAATAACTCCGTCTTTCATTGGTCTTATTGCTTCAATTTTTCCTGGAGTTCTTCCTAGCATTTGTTTTGCTTCATTACCCACTGCCAAAACTTGAATTCTACCACCTTCTTCAACTTTTGCTACTACAGATGGTTCATTTAATACTACACCTTCTCCTTTGACATATACAAGGGTATTTGCAGTACCCAAATCTATTGCCATATCTCTAGAAAACATTCCAAATAATTTATCTAAAACCATCAATATTGCCTTTCTTTATACACCTTCAATTTTTAATGCAGAAATTTGTTCATTTTTTGATCGTGTTTTTTTATATATCAATCTATTTAATGCATTTATATATGCTTTAGCTGAAGCCACAATAATATCTGGATCTGATCCTTTAGCTTGAGAAGTTAATTGGTCATCTTCTAATCTAACAGTAACTTCACCTTGTGCATCAGTGCCGGCAGTTATAGCATGAACTTGATATAATTTAAGTTTATAATTTGTTTTAGTTAATAGTTTGATAGCATTAAATGTTGCATCTACGGGGCCATTTCCATCAGTTTCAATATTTTTGCTTTTGTCTTCAATTAATATTGTAAGCTTAGCTTGATGTTTTTCTAATGATCCAGCATTAACATTAAGATTAACAAATTTTATTTTTTCATTATATGAAGCAGCTCTATCTCCTACTAAGGCAATTAAATCTTCATCAAAAATTTCTTTTTTTCTATCTGCAAGATCCTTAAATCTTCCAAATAATTCCATTAAAGCATTGTCACCTAATTCGTATCCTAATTCTTTTAGCTTTTCTGAAAAAGCATGTTTACCTGAATGTTTGCCTAAAACTAATGAGGATTCAGTTAAGCCTACTGTTTCTGGAGTCATAATTTCATATGTTTCAGCATTTTTTAACATTCCATCTTGATGAATTCCAGCTTCATGAGCAAAAGCATTAGCACCTACTATGGCTTTATTAGGTTGAACAGAAAAACCTGTTATAGATGATACTAGCCTTGATGCTTTTGTAATAGATTGAGTTTTAATATCAGTATGAAAAGGAATAAGATCTTTTTTAACTTTTAAAGCCATGACAATTTCTTCTAAAGCAGCATTTCCTGCTCTTTCACCTAATCCATTAATAGTACATTCAACTTGACGGGCTCCTTCTTGAATTGCAGCTATACTATTAGCAACAGCTAGACCTAAGTCATTATGTGTATGAGTAGATAAAATTGCTTTATCTATATTTGATACATTATTTTTTACTGATTTAAATATTGAACCAAACTCTGTAGGTAAAGTATAGCCAACAGTATCAGGAATATTAATTGTAGTAGCTCCACATTCAATAGCTAATTCAATACATTGATATAAAAAATCTAAATTTGATCTTCCTCCATCTTCACAACTCCATTCAATATTTGGACATAGATTTCTGGCAAAAGTTACAGTATGCTTAATTGCTTCTAATACTTCATTTTCAGATTTCATTAATTTATATTTCATATGAATTGGACTGGTAGCTATAAAAGTATGTATTCTTGGAGAGTCTGAAAATTTTACTGCCTCCCAAGCTCTTTCAATATCAGCTAACTTTGCTCGAGCTAATCCAGCAATAGTTGGACCCTTGATATTTTTACTAATTTCAGAAACAGCTTCAAAATCTCCATTAGAAGCTATTGGAAAACCAGCTTCAATAATATCAACTTTTAAATCAGCCAAAACTTCAGCTATTTGAATTTTTTCTTCTAAATTCATTGATGCGCCCGGAGATTGCTCACCATCTCTTAAAGTGGTATCAAAAATAAAAATCTTATCAGTCATAATTAATCAATTTTATACACTAATAATCAAATTAATTCTTACTTTTATCAACCATTTTTCCTTCAGCTATCCAAGGCATTAGTGTTCTTAATTTTTCACCAATTTTTTCGATAGGATGTTCAGCATGTTTTTTTCTCATTGTGGTAAACTTAGTTTGACCAGCTTTATGCTCCTCCATCCATTCTTTAGCAAATTGACCAGACTGTATTTCTGATAAGATTTTTTTCATTTCTTTTTTAGTTTCATCAGTAATTAATCTTGGGCCTCTAGAATAATCACCATATTCAGCTGTATTAGAAATAGAATATCGCATGTTAGCCATTCCACCTTCATAAAGAAGATCCACGATTAACTTAACTTCATGAAGACATTCAAAATATGCCATTTCTGGAGCATAACCTGCATCCACCAAAGTTTCATAACCAGCTATAATTAAATGTGTTAAACCTCCACATAATACTGATTGTTCTCCAAATAAGTCAGTTTCACATTCTTCTTTGAAAGTTGTTTCTATTATTCCAGCTCTACCACCGCCTATTGCTGAAGAATAAGCTATTGCAATTTCAAGAGCATTTCCAGAAGGATTCTGATTAACTGCAACTAAACATGGGACTCCTGCACCTCTAACATACTCAGCTCTAACAGTATGGCCAGGGCCTTTTGGAGCCATCATAATTACATCTATATTTTCATTTGGTTTTATTAAATCAAAATGTATATTTAATCCATGAGCAAAAGCTAAGGCTGTGCCATCCTTTATGTTTGCTGCAATTTCATTATTGTAAATCTCTGATTGTAATTCATCTGGAGTTAACATCATGATGATATCTGCCCATGAAGCAGATTCAGAAGGAGTCATTACTTTAAATCCAGCATTCTCAGCTTTTTTTCTAGTTGTAGAACCTTCCCTTAAAGCAATAGCTACATTTTCAATTCCAGAATCTCTTAAATTCATAGCATGGGCATGTCCTTGACTACCATACCCTACAATAACAATCTTTTTATCTTTAATTAGATTAATATCTGCATCTCTATCATAATAAACTCTCATTATTTTTCCTCCTCATTTTTTTGTACTGAAGAAATAGCTACCGGGCCACTTCTTACTACCTCTATATCTATAATTTTACTTATATCCTTTATAAAAGTATCAATTCTTTGCGAAGTGCCTGCTATTTCAAAAATAACAGTATTATTTTCATTTTCAATCTTTCTAGCTCTATACAGGTCACATATTTGAAAAGATTCTTTTTTATTTTTTTCATTAATAAACATGTTCACTAATGCAACCTCTGCTTCAACAGAGCTGTCTTCTTTATCTAAATTTGAAACACTATGAACAGGTACAATTCTCATTAATTGACTTTGTATTTGGTACATTACCTCTTTTGTACCATGAGTAACAATAGTTATTCTTGATAAATGTTTATTGTTAACTTCAGCTACATTTAAGCTATCAATATTATATCCTCTTCCTGAAAACATACCTACTACTCTAGCTAGAACCCCTGGTTCATTATCAACTAAAATTGTTAATATATGTCGATTAATATCTTCAACTTGTTTTGGAGAGTCATAAACTGATTTATTCATTATACTAATACCTTTCCTTTTTCAGCAGATGTTTCATCTTGCTTCTGGTACTTATTTAATAACATTTCATTATGTGCAGATCCGCTTTGAATCATAGGAAAGCAATTTTCTTCTTTGTCTACCCATATATCAGCAATTACTGTTTCTTTAGAAGAAATCATTTGTAAAATCACATCATCAAGTTCTTTAACATTTTTAGCTCTTAGACCTTTAGCTTTAAAGCTTTCAGCAAGTTTTACAAAATCAGGTAAACTATCAGTATAACTCTCTGAATATCTACCTCCATGAAGTAATTCTTGCCATTGTCTAACCATACCCATGTATTCATTATTTAAAATAAAAATTTTAACTGGAAGTCGATGCTGTACTGCAGTACTCATTTCTTGAATATTCATTAAAATTGAAGCATCTCCTGCAATATCTACAACTAAAGAGTCTGGGTTAGCTATTTGTGCACCAATTGCTGCTGGAAAACCATAACCCATAGTACCCAAACCCCCAGATGTTAGCCATCTATTAGGTTCTTCAAATTTGTAGTATTGGGCTGCCCACATTTGATGTTGGCCAACTTCTGTTGTAACAAAAGTTTTCTTATCTTTTGTCAATTCATACAATCTTTTTATAGCATGTTGTGGTTTAATTGATCCTTCGCCTTGATTATAATTTAAACAATCAACTTTTTTCCATTCTTCTATTTTATTCCACCATTTTGTTAAATCTTCTTTTTGACTTTTATAATTATTATTTTTCCAAGATGAAAAAATTTGATTCATAACAGATTCAATATCACCAATAATAGGAACGTCTATTTTTATAGTTTTGTTAATGTTGCTGGGGTCTATATCAATATGTATTTTTTTAGAATTAGGAGCAAAAGCATCAAGTCTTCCAGTAACTCTATCATCAAATCTAGCTCCAATATTAATCATTACATCGCATTCATGCATAGCCATATTAGCTTCATACATTCCATGCATTCCTAGCATTCCCAAAGAATATTTATTTTTAGCTCCTATTACGCCAAGTCCCATCAGCGTCATTGTTGCAGGAGCTGTTGTTTCCTCAACAAATTTTGTAACTAGTTTTGAAGCTTTTGGACCAGAATTTATACATCCTCCACCAATATAAAATATTGGTTTTTTTGCATTTGCTATTAATTTTGTTGCTTCTTCTATGTTTTGATCATTAGCTTTAATTTTTGGTTCAAATAATCTATGAGAATCAATCTTTACTTCTTTAGAACTTTGATAATTACCTTTTGCAAATTGAACATCTTTTGGAATATCAATTAAAACAGGTCCAGGTCTACCATTTGCAGCAATAGAAAAAGCTTCATGAAAAACTGAAGAAAGTTTATTTACATCTTTAACTAAATAATTATGCTTAGTGCAAGGTCTTGTAATTCCAGTGGTATCACATTCCTGAAAAGCATCACTTCCAATTAAATGTTGAGGTACTTGACCAGTAATGCAAACAATAGGAATACTATCCATCATAGAGTCAGTTAATCCTGTAACTACGTTTGTAGCTCCAGGACCAGAAGTCACTAAAACAACTCCAATTTTTCCTGATGATCTAGCATATCCTTCAGCAGCATGAATAGCACCTGCTTCTTGCCTAACTAAAATATGACGAATTGAATTTTGTTTAAATAAACTATCATAAATAGGCAATACCGCTCCTCCCGGATAACCAAATACAACTTCAACCCCTTGTTCTGTTAAAGATTTAAGTACAATTTCAGCCCCTGTAATATTATCTGTCATTTCCATGCTCTCTTAGGCTGTGGATAAAACAAAATCAATAAATTAGTTAATTTTAGACTATATTTTGATCAATTTTTCATCAATTTCATTTGGAAATTGATCAAAAACCTTATTTATAGATAGTCTTGAAGACCTCCACCAAGTTAACTGACGTTTGGCGTAATTACGTGTTACTTGCTGACTTTTTTTAATACATTCTTCAAGATCAATTTTTCCACATAAATAATTTGTAATCTCAGGTACTCCGTGAGCTTTCATTATAGGTAATGAGACATCTAGATTAAGTGAAATTAATTTTTTAACTTCTTCTATAGCTCCTTCATTTATCATTGTATTAAAACGTAAATTAATTTTTTTATAAATATCATCTCTTGGAGGAATAAATAAAAAAATTTTATTAGAAAAATTTTTAAGAAAAATTTTATTTTTTTTATTTATCCAATAACTATATTTTTTTCCAGTAGATTGATAGACCTCCCATACTCTTCTCATTCTTGAAGAATCTTGTAAAGAGATTTTAGATAAAGATTCAGAATCAAAATTATTAATAACTTCTGTAAATTTTTTAATACCTATTTCATTCAACAAATACAAAGAATCATTTTTATATTTTTCTGGAATTGGAGGTATAGGAATAAGTCCATTTAAAAGTGAGTCAATATACATGCCAGAACCACCAACTATAATTGAAGGAAGGTTATTTTCTTCATTATTTTTTATAATCTTTAAAACATCATTACACCAATTTGATACATTGTATCTAACTGCAGCATCTACGTAACCATATAATTCATGTTTTGCTTCTAAGAGATCTTTTTTTGATGGTCTTGCAGTTAATATATTTAGATTTGAATATACTTGCATACTATCTGCATTTATAATTACACCATTAATTTTTTTTGCAAAACGAATTGCTAAAGATGATTTACCTATACAAGTGGGGCCTGTAATAAAATAAAGAGTTTGCCTTAAATTATTTAACAAATTTAATAGTTATCCAGAGTGATTGATCTTCTCTTTGTATTTTTAATAATAAAGAACCTCTTCCAGTTTTTTCAATATTATTAATTAAATCTATAAATTCTTTAGAATTATTTACAACTTCTCGATTTACTTCTTTAATTATATCTCCTTCTTGAAGGTTTGAATTTGGATTTACAGTAACAACTATAACACCAAAATTTTCTTTGCTGTCCTTAATAGATAAATCTAAATTTTTTAAAGCAAATATTTCTTTATCAATTTCATTTTTACTATTTTTTCTCTCTACAAAGCTTTCTTCAGGTAATTCACCCAGCTTAACTTCAATAGAAATAGTTTTATTTTTTCTCCATAATTCAACTATAGCTATAGAACCCACATCTGACTCAGCTACAACTCTTGGTAGATCTGTCATTTTATTAATTTGAATATTGTTAAATTTCAAAATAACGTCTCCTTCTTGAAGGCCTGCTTTTTTTGATGGCCCATTTGGATTAATATTAGATATAAAAGCACCCTTTTCATCAGGAAGGCCTAAGCTTTCTGCAATCTCTTTGGAAACTGGTGTTATCTGAACTCCCAACCAGCCTCTTTTGGTTCTTCCAAATTCCTTAAGCTGCTTAACGATTTTAAATGCACTATTAGAAGGTATCGCAAAGCCCAAACCTATACTTCCTCCTGTTTGAGAAATAATAGCGGTATTAATACCAATAACTTCTCCATTAATATTAAATAAAGGCCCTCCTGAATTACCTCTATTAATAGAAGCATCAGTTTGTAAAAATTTCACATAAGGACCGTTACCTATATCTCTAGATATAGCTGAGATTATCCCAGCGGTAACTGTTCCCCCAAGTCCAAGAGGGTTTCCAATTGCAATAGACCAATCTCCTACTCTTAGGGTATCAGAGTCTCCCCATTTAACAGCTTTTAAATTTTCATTTCCTGAATCAATTTTTAAAACAGCTAAATCTGCCTTCGGATCTCTGCCAAGTAAAGTAGCTTTGTATTCATTTTGGTTGTGTAAAATAACTGTAATCTCATCTGCACCCTCAATTACGTGACTGTTAGTTACAATAATTCCTGAATTATCTACAATAAACCCTGAACCCAAACCTATCATTGGACGCTGTTTTGGAGAACTTGGTTGTTCATTATCAAAATATTCTTTGAAAAATTCATCAAAAGGTGATCCTTCAGGAAAACGCGGAATAGGCTGATTATTTTTATTTTCAACAATTGTAGTAGATGCAATACTAACAACTGCAGGTAATAATTCCTCAACTAAATCTGCAAAACCATCAGGTGTTGCTTTAAGATTAAAACTAAAAATAAAGAAATTTATAAAAAAGATAAAACTTAAAAAATATTTGTTTTTCATACTATCATTTTTAAGTTTTATAAAATTTTAAAGTGAAATAAATAAGGCACAAACCTAAAATAATTAAAATAGTTGAAAAATTACGTATTTTTTCTGCTTTTATGTCTTTAATCATTTCAAACATTGATTTAATTTTTTTTGCAAAAAAGAAATAAACTAATCCTTCAAATAACAAAACAAAACCTATTCCAAAAAGAAATAATTCAAGCATTAATTGTCAGATTCTATTTCCCCAAAAAACTTTTCACAAACTTGGCCTGGAACTATAACCATTGACATATCTGTATCTCCAAATGTTTCTTTGCAAGCTTGCATAGTCCTTAAAAAATCAAAAAATTCTTGATCCCGGCCATAAGCATCACCTAAAATTTTATTTTTAAGTGCATCTCCTTCACCTCGTAGAATGGACGAAGTTCTTTCTGCCTCAGCTACTATAACTGTTTGTTGTCTATCAGCTGACGCTCTGATTTCTTTTGAAAGTTCTTCACCTTCAGCTCTAAGTAAATTTGCTTCTTTATCTCTTTCTGATCTCATTCTTTGATAAACATTATTTGATACTTGTTCTGTTAAATCTGTTCTTCCAATTCTTATATCTATTATCTGAACACCAAAACTTTTTTCTTCATTTTTAATTATCACTTGAATTGAGCCCATTATTGTTGATCTATCCTCACTTAATAATGAAGCAAGAGAATATTGAGCTATTACACCTCTAACTGCAGCATTTATAATTCTTCCAAATCTATCTGAAAAAAGTAGCTTCATTTCTAACTGTTTGAAAAAACTTCAGAGGATCAACAATTCTATACCTAGCAAATGAATCAACTATAATTCTTTTTTGATCTGATAAAATCATTTCCTCAGGTTGAGGATCAAGATTCAGCATTCTTGAATCTAAAAAAACTGCATCTTGAATAAAAGGAATTTTAAATTGCAAACCAGGCTTTGAAATAACTTGTCTGGGTTCACCAAATTGAAGAACAATTGCTTGTTTTGTTTCATTAACAATGAAGAAAGCTCCAGTAAAAGTAAGGAATCCTATAAAAATTATTAATATGATTATTATATTTCTTGGTTTAAAGCTCATTAGTTATTAACCTTATTATTTTTTAATTCATTTAAAGGCAGGGGGTGGGTAAGGAACAACTCCTTGTCCATTTCCTGAGTCATCTAATATAATTTTATTTGGGCCTTCCAAAACTTCTCCTAAAGTTTCTAATAATATTCTTCTCTTAGTGACTTCTGGAGCCTCAGTATAACTATTGTAAACATCTATAAAGTTTTGCGCTACACCTTCAGCTTGTTTCACAACTTGTTCTTTGTATGCACGGGCTTCTTCAATTAGTTTTGCTGCTTCACCTCGAGCATTAGGAACTATTTTATTAAGATAGGAATTAGCTTCGTTTACCAATCTTTCTTTATCTTGCCTAGCTCTTTGAACTTCATCAAATGCATCAATAACTTGGTCTGGAGGATCAACACTTTGTAATTGTATAGATTGAATTAGTATACCGCTCTCATAACTATCTAAAATATCTTGCAGTAAATTTCTTACATCTTGTTCTACTTCTTGCCTACCTTCAGTTAAAAGAAATTGTAAATCCCTTTGTCCAACTATTTCTCTCATTACACTTTCAGCCATATCTTTTACCGTTAGTTCAGGATTACGAAGTTTAAATAAAAAGTTTCCGGCATCTTTAATTTTATACAATACTGTAAACCTTGTATCTGCAATATTCTGATCTCCAGTAAGCATTAAACTTTCTTCAATAACTTTTCTTTCAGCATTTGTGTTTGAAGAAAAACCTAAATCAGAGGCAGCTCTAAAACCAACATTAATTTTTCTAATAACTTCAACTTTTGGAGTAATAGTTTGGCCTATTGGTGTAGGAAAAAAATAGTGCAATCCAGGCTGAGTAGTTGTTTGATTCCACTTACCAAATAACAATTCAATTCCCTGTTCATCAGGTTCAACTCGATAAAATCCAGTTGCAAGCCAAATTAATAGGGCTACTAAAACTAAGAGAGAGAAATTTCTAGGGCCACCAATTTTAAATCCACTAAATTTTTCTCTAGCTTTTTTAATTGAGTCCTCAAAATCCATGTTATTAGAGCCACCACCAGAACCCCATGGATTATTGCCACCACCAGAGCCCCAAGGGTTATTATCGTTATTATTTTTGTTATAATTCATTAGAAATGCTTGAATTTGATATATTTCATTCTATTACCATTTAATTCTATATTATCTACTTATATTTGTTTAAAAATAGAAAATTCAAGTATGTCAGAGCAATTAAAAACAGCCATTTTTGAAAAATTAAAAGATTTACAAGATCCTATTTCAAAAATACCGCTAGATCAAAGAAATCCTAATTTATCAATAGTAATAGAAAATGAAAAAGCCTTGATTACATTAACTATTGATCCAAATGAAAAAGACAAATTTGAAAATTTCAGTACTGATATAAAAAATAGCTTAAAAAATATAAGTGATTTACAATCTGTAAATGTAGTATTTACTGCAGAACAAAAGATTAAATCATCAAAAATTTCTGGTAAAAAATTTAATATTAATGCCAAAAATATTATAGCTATTGCAAGTGGAAAAGGTGGAGTAGGAAAATCAACTTTTACAGTTAATCTAGCTGCTGCTTTGAAAATAGCTGGCAATAAAATTGGAATTTTAGATGCAGATATTTATGGACCAAGCGTACCAAGAATGATGGGAATATCTGATAAACCCAAAGCAAATGAAAATAATAAGCTCATTCCCCTTATAAGTAATGATATTAAATGTATGTCTATTGGTTTTTTAGTAGGAGTTGATACACCAACTATTTGGAGAGGACCCATGGTAATGAAAGCTCTTGAACAAATGTATAATGGGGTCGAATGGGGTGAGTTAGATTATTTACTTATAGATCTACCACCAGGCACAGGAGATGCGCAACTTACTCTTGCTCAAAATTCAAAATTGACTGGATCAATAATAATATCTACTCCTCAAGATGTAGCATTAATAGATGCAAGAAAAGGAATTAATATGTTTAATAAAGTAGGAGTAGATATTTTAGGTATTGTTGAAAATATGAGTTATTTTATTTGCTCAAATTGTAATGAAAAACATGAAATATTCTCTCATGGAGGCGTAAAAGAAGAATCAAAAAAACTAAATGTAGATTTTTTAGGAGAATTGCCAATAGATAAAGATTTACGAATAGGTTCTGATGAAGGTAATCCAATCTGCATTTCTAATCCAAAAAGCGAAATTGCTAAAAAATATTTTGAAATTGCAAATAAAATTAATTTACGTTTTAAATAATTAAATATTCATCTTTGCTTTTATTGTTGGATATGGATCATAATTTTCTAAAGTAAAATCTCTTAAAGAATAATCGAATATATTTTTTTTATTAAAAGCCAAATTTGGTAAGTCTTTTGGCTCCCTTGAAATTTGTTCTTTTACGACTTCAAAGTGTTCATGGTATATATGATAGTCACCTAAAGTAAGAATAAATTCTCCAACTTCCAATGAGCATTCAGCTGCAAGTAAATGAAGAAATAAGCTGTAACTCGCTATATTGAAGGGAACACCTAAAAACATATCACAAGATCGTTGATACAATTGACAGCTAATTTTATTTTTAGAAACATAAAATTGAGAAAAAGCATGACAGGGGGGGAGTGACATTAAGTGAATTTCAGCTGGATTCCATGCAGATAAAATATGTCTTCTTCCATTTGGATCTGACTTAATTCCTTTAATAAGATTTTTAACTTGATCTACACCATTAAAATCTCTCCACTGCACTCCATAAATTCTTCCAACATCTCCTTCAAACTTAGCTTTATCTTTCCAATAATTTGAATTGGCATTCTGTGTCCAAATAGTTTTTTTATCTTTCAAATTTTCTCTTTTATCTTC
>JBJKYT010000054.1:0-23428 GCA_045560915.1 Alphaproteobacteria bacterium | reverse complement strand
GATAAGCCAGTAGATAAAACGGAAACACGATTAGTAATTTTGTCTAAAGATACAGGTTCTTTTGTTCCATCACGTTTTGTAACCATCATTGAAGAAACTTTTACCCCAACTTGCTCCTTTAATTTTTTTGTATGATACCTGGAAGCTGCTCTTTGTTCCCTATATAATACATAAGCTCTAGCAACTTTGTGATGTTCATCTCTCATTAGAGCAAGTTCAACTTGATCTTGTATGTCTTCAATGTGAATCATATCTCCATCAGCTATTCTTCTAGTTAAAGCTGCAACTACTTTATCTGTTAAAACTTCAATAGTTTTGTGAATACTTGAGGTTTGTTCATTATCTTTTTCTTTATTGTTTCTTATTTTAGTCTGAGCCAAAAAAGCTTTTTTTATGGCATTAAATATTTTTTCAGATTTAAATTGAGCAATAGACCCATCTCTTCTAACAACACTTAAACTTAATAAATTTATTTCATTATTGTTTTTTATCTTTGCTGATACTTGTAAATTGTCTGACATCTATCCTTTATCAATCATAAAAATTTATTGTTGAATAACACTATATGTTGTGTTGCTACTTTTTCACAATACAACATTTGGTTAATATCGCAATAAGAACAAATAACGAACATAATAATAATTTAAAAAATGTCAAACAATATTATTTCAAACACCATATCAAATTATTCAATTTTTATCTCTACTATTTGAATTTGTTAGAATATCTTACTAACATTGTTAACAAGATATACATTTTCAAAAACTATTATTTGATAGTTTTTTAACATTTTTTTTAACTTAAATTTGCCATAAATCTAAAATAGTAATACTAGCAAAATATGACTCATATAGCTTTAGTAGATGATGAAACTAATATTTTAACATCTGTATCTTTAGGCTTAGAATCAGAGGGATTCAAGGTCGACACATATCTTAATGGAGAAGAGGCCTTAGTTGGTTTAGAAAAAACAAAATATGATTTAGGATTATTTGATATCAAAATGCCTAGAATGAATGGTAATGAATTACTAATGAGAATTCGCTCTAGTAAAAACCTCGAATTAAAAAATATGCCTGTAATTTTTTTAACTTCTAAAGACCAAGAACAAGATGAAATTATAGGTTTAAAAATGGGTGCCTCAGATTACATTAAAAAACCTTTTTCTCAAAAATTACTTAATGAAAGAATCAGAACAGTATTAAGAGTTCATGAAAATAGAAAAATTGTTGACCCAGATGCACTAAAAGAAAATAAAAATTTAAAAAAAGGTTATCTCGTTTTAGATGATCTTAAACAATTATGTTTTTGGAAAGACCATGTGATAGATCTTACAGTAGCTGAATTTAATTTAATTAAATCTCTTGCAAAGCATCCAGGTGTAATCAAAGATAGAAATCAACTAATGGATACAATGTATGGAGATAATATTTATGTTGATGATAGAACTATTGATAGTCATATTAAGCGATTAAGAAAAAAATTTAAATCTTTTGATACTGACTTTGATCAAATAAGAACTAGATATGGATCAGGTTACTCATGGCGTGAATAATCGATTTAATTTTTTTTTACTTTCAAATTATTCACTTACCAAACAAATTGTATTAATAAATCTTTTAATTACTTTAGTGGTATTGATTGTTATTGTTTTTTATAATTTTTTTTCGTTATCGAATAATAAAAATATTGATAATCATACTCAAATAATAAATTCCAAATTATATGAAACAACTAAATATTTAAGTGATAATGCTATTCAGAGAATTTTTACATTTGATGACTCCTGTAGCAGTGTTCCTGAAACACTAGAAAGTGGAGAAATCAAAATTGAAAATAGAGAAGAATATAGAACAGACTGTAAAGAAGCTGATTTAATTAGTAAAAATTATGAAGATCAACTTCCTCAGTTAGACATTACTTATACCCAGCAATATATCTATTCAAACTTTTTAGACTCTGAATTAACAGTCAAAATATATGATGATAATTGGACTATATTGGCAGATACTAGCGAATTTTATGTTGCTGAAGAAGAAGTAATAATAATGGATATAGACTCTAATGATAAAAAAAATAATCAAAAAAATGATAATTTTTATCTAACATACCAAAAAGTTTATTTTGATTTTTATAATTCTTTATTAAATTATTTTGCTAAACAAAAATTAAAAAAATTAAAAAATGATAACATTACTGTAATGGAAACAATTAAATCAAAAGAAACAACATCTTATATGTTTGAAGATCAAAACGGAATTTTTAGTTCTATTTTTGCATCTCCAATTATCAAAGATAATAAAGTTTATGGTGTCGTCTTAATTATAGCGCCTATTGTGTATAATCCTGAAAGTGCTTATCAATCTATAACTATAACTAATTTTTTTATTATTTTTGTATCTATTTTGTTCTTATTTTCTACTTTATTTTCAAAAAGCATTGTGGGTCCTATAAAGATTCTTTCTAAAATTACCCAACTAGAAAGAGATAAATCCTATAATAAAAAAGATAAAATTATTTATCCAGAACGTAGAGATGAGATTGGAATTTTAAGTAATGATATAAAAAGCATGTCAGAAGATTTAAAAAAAAGAGTTCAAGATATAGAACAATTTGCAGCAGATGTATCACATGAACTAAAAAATCCTTTGTCGGGATTAAAAAGCTCAAGTGACTTATTAAAAATAAAAAAATTAGATGAAAAAAAAACAGATTTATTGGTTAAAAATATGGGAGAAGATATAGATAGAATGAATATATTAATATCTGACATTTCAAATTATACATTAACGCAAGTTGAAATTTCAGAAGCTACTTTGGAAAAGGTAGAAATAATTAGTTTTTTAAACAAATTTAAGGATTCTCTGGTAAATAAAGAATATGATTTGAAAATAGAATCTCAACAAGAAGAGATTTATATAGAAATAAATAAAAATAAATTTTTACAAGTTATAAACAATCTTATTGATAATAGCCTGTCATATATAAAAATTAAATCTAAATTACTAATTAATATTAAAGTAGAGGATCAATATTGTGTTTTCAATTATGTTGATCAAGGTCCTGGTATCTCACTTGATTATAAAGATAAAATCTTTGAGAGATTCTATACTGATAGAAAAAATGATAGAAAATCGCATTCAGGATTAGGTCTTTCAATCTCTAAAAGTGTTATCGAAAGTTTTGGAGGCACAATTAATTTAAAAAAAAATACATATAAAGGCTTTGAAGGAGCTTGTTTCGAGATTAAATTACCTTTAAAAGAATCGTAAAAATCTATTAAACGAGGAGATTAAATGACTGCTGATTATAAAGTAAAAGATATTTCATTGAGTGATTGGGGCAGGAAAGAAATAGCAATTGCTGAAACCGAAATGCCTGGTTTGATGGCATTAAGAGAAGAATATGGTAATACTAAACCTCTTGATGGCGCGAGAATAGTTGGATGTCTTCATATGACGATTCAAACAGCAGTATTGATTGAAACTTTAGTTCATTTAGGTGCGTCAGTAAGATGGAGCTCATGTAACATTTTTTCAACTCAAGACCAAGCTGCTGCAGCTATAGCTGCAAAAAATATTCCAGTTTTTGCTTGGAAAGGTATGAATGATGAAGAGTTTTGGTGGTGTATAGAGCAAACTTTATCAGGACCAAATAATTGGAAGCCTAACATGATTTTAGATGACGGAGGTGATGCAACTGGAATTATTCATGAAAAATTTCCAGAAATGTTAGAAGAAATTAAAGGTTTATCGGAAGAAACAACTACCGGAGTGCACCGTTTAAAAGAAATGGAAAAAGAAGGTAAATTAAAAGTGCCTGCAATTAATGTAAATGACTCTGTTACCAAATCTAAATTTGATAATTTATATGGTTGTAAAGAAAGTTTAGTTGATGGAATTCGCAGAGGAACAGATGTGATGATGGCAGGGAAAATAGCTGTAGTTGCTGGTTATGGAGATGTTGGAAAGGGTTCGGCTGCAAGTCTAAGAGGAGCAGGGGCAAGAGTCTGTGTTACAGAAGTTGATCCAATTAATGCGTTACAAGCAGCTATGGAAGGATATGAAGTAGTTACCATGGATGATGCATGTTCTTATGGTGATATTTTTGTTACTGCTACAGGAAACTTAGATATTATAACTTTAGATCATATGAGAAAAATGAGGGATCGAGCAATTGTTTGTAATATTGGACATTTTGATAATGAGATACAAACTGAAGCATTGCGAAATTATAAAACGGATGAAATCAAACCACAGGTTGATGAAGTAGAATTTCCAGATGGTAAAAAAATACTTCTTCTTTCTCAAGGGAGATTAGTTAATTTAGGTAATGCTACTGGTCATCCTAGTTTTGTAATGAGTGCTTCTTTTACTAATCAGGTGATGGCACAACTAGAGTTATGGAATAATTATAAAAACTATGAAAATAAAGTTTATGTTTTGCCTAAACATTTAGATGAAAAAGTAGCTATGCTTCACTTAAAAAAGGTTGGAGCAAAACTTACCACATTAACTGATAAACAGGCAGATTATATTGGAGTTAAAAAACAGGGTCCGTTTAAAGATGACACTTATAGATATTAAGTAAGGAGATAAAAAATGAAAAGAGATTATATTTTTACTAGTGAGTCAGTATCTGAGGGACACCCAGATAAAGTTTGTGATAGAATATCTGACATGGTTGTAGATAGCTATCTGTCTTCAGGTGATCCTCAAACTCGAGTTGCGTGTGAAACACTTACTACTACTAACAAAGTAGTTTTAGCTGGAGAAGTAAGAGGTCCATCAATATCAAAAGATCAAATCATATCTCAAGTAAGAGACTGTATCAAGGATATAGGATATGAACAAGATGGTTTTCATTGGCAAAATTGTGAAATAGATTATCATTTACATCCGCAATCATCAGATATTGCTATGGGAGTTGATTCAGGAAGCAATAAGGATGAAGGAGCTGGTGATCAAGGCATTATGTTTGGTTACGCTTGTAAAGATACAGATTCATTGATGCCTGCTCCTATTCATTATTCCCATCAAATTTTGTTGAAAATGGCTGAGCTAAGAAAAAATGGAACTAGAAATGAATTTGAACCAGATTCAAAAAGTCAAGTTACAATGTTATATCAAAATGGAAAACCTTCAAAAGTTACTTCAGTTGTTGTTTCTACTCAGCATAAAGAAGGTTTAACACCTGATCAAATTAAAGAAGTAGTAAAACCTATAGTTAATGAATGTATCCCAAGTCATCTTATGCAAGAGCTTAAAGACGAAGAGTTTTATGTTAATCCAACTGGAAATTTTGTTATTGGAGGTCCTGATGGAGATTCAGGTCTTACTGGAAGAAAAATTATAGTTGATACTTATGGAGGGGCTGCCCCACATGGAGGAGGAGCTTTCTCAGGAAAAGATCCAAGTAAAGTAGATAGATCAGCAGCTTATGCAGCAAGATATTTAGCTAAAAATATAGTTGCAGCTGAGTTAGCAGATGAATGTGTTATTCAACTTGCGTATGCAATTGGAGTATCAAAACCTCTATCAATTTATGTTAACACAAATGGAACAAACAAAGTTGATGAAACAAAAATAGAAAATTTAATTCCTGAACTTTTTGATTTAAGTCCTAGAGGTATTAGAGAACATTTAAATTTAACTAACCCAATATACGTGCCTACTTCTGCTTACGGCCATTTCGGAAGAAAACCAACTACAGAAGGTCATTTTACTTGGGAGAAAACCGATTTGGTTGATAATTTTAAAAGTGCTTTCTAGTATAAATTAATTGAATAAACTAATAGAATTTGAAAGCAATTTAGATGATTTATTAATTTTTTCAAAAAAAATTGCTGGTACTTCTAGAAAAGGAGATTGGTTTTTTTTAAAAGGAGATTTAGGTGCAGGCAAAACAACTTTTGCAAAATCTTATATTCAATCATTGTTTGAATTAAACAAAACTGATTTACCAATTAATATAAAAAGTCCTTCTTTTCCAATTGTAATAAGTTATCCATTAAAAAATTATACTATTTATCACTATGATTTTTTTAGATTAAATAATAAGGAAGAATTAAAAGAAATAGATATTTTTGAAAATAGTGAAAATAATATTTCTATTGTTGAATGGCCAAGCATTATTTTGGATAATTTTCAATTTTCTAATTTTTATTTAATTGAGTTTGATATTCTTGATTTGAATAAAAGATTAATCAGTGTTTTTCATAGTCATAAGAATACCTTATAAATAAAATAAAAATATGTATAACATTAATTCAGAATATAAAAATTTTAAGTTTAATAAAATTAAAAGTGGGGCTTCAAAAAAAATATTCTATAGGTTGCAGAAAGATAATAAATCATTCATTTTGACAGATTTTAATTTAGATAAAAAAGAATATCTTAATCATTTGAAAATTTATAATATACTAAAAGATTTAGATATTTCTATCCCAGAAATTTATGAATCCAATGATACTGATTTATTTACTATATCTGAAGACTTTGGCAATTTGAGATTTGATAAAATAATAAATAAGGAACCTATTGATAAGTTATTGTTTCATGCTGTAGACTCTTTAAAAGTAATAAATCAATCAATACAATTTGATTCTGATCTCAATCTTCCTATTTATAATTATAAAAATTTTGAAGATGAAATCATGGAGCTTCCAAGATATTTTTTGCCATATTTGTACAATAATTTAAACGAAAATGTATCTGAAGAATATTTATTAATTTGGTCAGAATATTTTAATAAATTTGATTTTGATTTTTCAAATTTTGTACATAAGGACTTTAATATTAATAATTTAATCTTATTACCATCTAAAAAAAATCATTTAAAATGTGGCATTATAGATTTTCAAAGTGCTTTTTGGGGAGAAAGTTGCTGGGATTTATTTTCATTACTAGAAGATTCTAGAATTTTTTTTACTGATGAGTTTAATGATCATTTTATTGAACATTTTTTTGATAAAACTGAACACAATTTATCAATGAAGGAATATAAAATGAAGTATCATTTTTTAAATTGTTCTCGCCAATCAAGATTACTGGGAAGATGGGTAAAATTATCCAAGGATCTTGGTGAAAAATGGTATTTAGATTTTATACCTGTAACAAAAAAAAGAATGTTAAAAAGTATAAATTTTCTTAACAACAAAAGTTTAAATAATTTTTATTATAAATATATATTTGATAATGAGTTTTAGTAATGTAGGTATGATATTGGCTGCGGGTTATGGGAAACGTATGATGCCATTAACTCAATCAGAGCCAAAACCTCTATTAAACATTAACGGCATAACTTTATTAGAAAATTCTATAAATTTTTTAATAAAACTAGGATGTAAAAAAATAATAATCAATACTCATTATTTAAATAATCAGATTGAATCTTTTATTAATCAATTAAAGGAAAGAGAAAAAATTATAACGATTTATGAAAAAGAAATTCTAGATACGGGAGGTGGAATAAAAAATATTATTCCACATATTAATTCAAATAATTTATTAGTAGTAAATTCTGATGTTTTTTGGACAGAAAATAATTTGAATGACGCTATGTTACTAATTAATAATTTTGATATTCATAATAATTCTACTTTATTACTATCAAATAAAGAAAATAGTTACGGGCTAGATAAAATGAATGGAGACTTTATCTTAAAAGACAATAAAATTATAAGATATTTAAAAGGTGGAGAAATAATCTTTTATTCAGGGTTACAAATTTTAAATGTGAATAGCATAAAAAATTTTTCTGATAAAAAATTTTCTATTAATTTAATTTGGGATATTTTAATTAATAAAGGAGAATTGCGTGGTGAACTTATGAAATCAAAGTGGTATCATGTTGGAGACCCAAAAGGACTAAGTATAGTTAAAAAGTTATTCTCTTGATTTAATTTATTTAATGATTACATATATTTTATGGCAACAAACAAAACATCTGATAGTACATTTCAAGATGATATTTCTTCTCAATCTAATCTGGTATTAGTTGATTTTTGGGCTGAATGGTGCGGTCCATGCAAACAAATCTCTCCTATTTTGGAAGAGATCGCCAATGAAAAAGATAATTTAAATATTTTAAAATTAAATATAGATGAGAATCCATCTACTCCTCAAAAATATAATGTCCGAGGAATTCCAACGCTTATGCTTTTTAAGGATGGCAAATTAATTGATACAAAAATAGGTAGTTTACCTAAATCTTCACTTGAGGATTGGATAAATAGTTATTTATAATTTGTATCTCTAATACTGCCAATTAAGTATAGGGAGCCTGTAACTAAAATAAGCTCTGGTTTAATTGTTTTTTTTAAAAATTGATTTGCTAATCTAATATTTGTTTTTTTATAACAAATTATATTAAGTGTTTTACACACATTAAATATTTCATCAGAAGTAAAACTATTATTTTCTTTTGGAATAGTTACTGCTACAACACCCTCAGTAATTGGTTGAAGTATTTTTAAAAAATCATTTAAATTTTTATTATTTAACATTCCCATAATAATCCAAACCTTTTGTTTTTTTTGTTTAAAAAAATTTAATAATTTTTTTGCCCCATCAATGTTATGTGCCCCATCTAAATAAACGGGTATTTTGTCTAGTTTTACCTTTTCTAATCTCCCTGGCCATACTGTTTTGATTATTCCTTTATTAATAGATTTGTTTTTAAAATTGTAACCCAGTTTTTTTAATATGAAAATAGAAGTTATAGCTGTACTTGCATTTTCTATTTGATGTTCACCAATCAGTTTAGGGTTATTAAATATATATTTTTTTTTATCATATTCTAGTTTAAAGGTTTTTGAATTTTTTTCTAAAATTTTAAATCTGTTACCATAAAATAAAGTATTATTTTTTTTTAAATTTAATTTATTTAAAATATGATTTTTAACTAATTTTTTTTGTTTTGAAATAATAATGGCGCTTCCTTTTTTAATTATTCCTAATTTTTCATTAGTTATTTTTTTTAAACTTTTGCCTAAAAAATCTTGATGATCAATTCCTATAGGAGTTATTATATCTATAAGACTTTTGTTGATAATATTAGTTGCATCTAGTCTCCCCCCCAAACCTGTTTCAAGAATTAAAAAATCAGATTTTTTTTTAGAAAAAATATAAAAAGCAGCTGCAGTAGTAATTTCAAAAAAAGTTATAGGTTCATTATTGTTTATTTTTTTAATTTTTTTTAGCACTGAATAAAGACTCTTTTTGTTTATTAATTTATTTCTAATTATTATTCTTTCATTAAATGATTTTAAATGGGGTGAAATATAAGCATGAATACTATAATTATTTTCTATTAGTATATTTTGTATAAAGCTTAACGTGGAGCCTTTTCCATTTGTTCCAGCAATATGAATAACTGGTGGGAGTTTAAGATGAGGATTATCCAGTTTTTGTAAAAGTTTTCTAAGCCTATCTAGAGAAAGATCAATATATTTTGGATGCAATTTATGTAATTGCTTAAGTAACGCATCAAGTTTTTGAGACATTATTTAAGATATGTGATGAAGCAAATTAGAAATAGTTTTTTTTAAATTTTTTCTTTCGACTACAATATCTACCATTCCATGATCATAAAGATATTCAGCTTTTTGAAAATTAATAGGTAATTCTTCTCTTATAGTATCTTGTATTACTCTTTTTCCAGCAAATCCAATAGTTGAGCCTTTTTCTGCTATAGTTATATCTCCTAGCATTGCAAATGATGCTGTCACCCCTCCAGTTGTTGGCTCAGTTAAAACCACTATATAAGGAATTTTGTTAACATTTAAAAGTTCAACCGCTGCAACTGTTCTAGGCATTTGCATTAAACTTATTGTTCCCTCTTGCATTCTAGCTCCACCTGAAGAAGTAAAAATTATATAAGGATATTTATTTTCAATAGCTTTTTGTGCTCCTGTTACTATTCCTTCACCTACAGCCCTACCCATTGAGCCACCCATAAAATTAAAATTCATAAATCCATAAATAGCTTTTTTATTATCAATTTCACCAATACCTAAAATAAAAGCATCCTCTCTACCAGTTTTTTTTCTATATTCTTTTAATCTATCTTTGTATTTTTTTTTATCGTAAAATTTCAAAGGGTCGTCAGGAATTTCACCTAGATTTATTTCTGAAAATTTTTCTTTAGAAAATAAAACTTCTATTCTTTTCTCTGCAGTCATTCGAAAATGATAGTTACAACTAGTACATACTCTTAGATTTTCATTTAAATCTTTATGATGAATCATGTTTGCACATGAAGGACAATTATTCCAAAGATTTTCTGGAACTTCTTTTTTACGAACTAAAGCACTAAGTTTAGGCTTTACAAAATTTGTTAGCCAATTCATTATTTGGTGCCTTTTTTTAATTCTGTAATAAAAGAGCTAATTTCATTCATCATATTATTTTTATTATTTAAATTATTTTCAATAATCTTAACAATGGATGATCCTATTACTGCTCCATCGGCAGTTTTACAAATTTCAGATACATCTTTTTTATCTTTAATGCCAAAACCAGCAATTATAGGTAATTTAGAATATTTCCTTATATTGGGAATAATTTTTTTTAATTCTTCAATATTTGCACTTTTCTGACCTGTAATCCCCATTATTGTTACGTAATATAAAAAACCAGATGCTTGATTAGTAATTGTTGATAATCTTTTTGAAGTTGTATTAGGAGTAATTAATCTTATTAAGTCAATATTTTTAGATTTTAATGAATCAAAAAGTTCTTGATCTTCCTCAGGCTGTAGATCAACAATTATTAAACCATCGATCCCTAGTGACTCAACTTTATCTACAAAGTTTTTTATACCATAGTGAAGAATAACATTATAATAACCCATGAGCACAATAGGAATTGACAAATTTTTTTCTCTAATATGACTACAAATATCAAAGATTGTCTCTAAGTTTGTGCCACTATCTATAGCTCTTTTACTTGCAAGTTGAATTGTTGGTCCATCAGCCATAGGGTCTGAAAAAGGCATACCAATTTCAATAATATCAGCACCTTTTTCAATAATTTTATCTAAAATTTCTTTGGAAGTTATATAATCTGGATCTCCACCTGTAACAAATGTTACTAGTTTTTTTGAGTTATCTTCAAAAATTTTTTTTATTCTACTAGACATTAAATTTTTATTTTTAATGCTTCAGCTACTGTAAAAATATCTTTGTCTCCTCTGCCACACATATTCATTACAATAATTTTATCTTTATTCATTTTAGGAGCAATTTTTATTAGAGCAGCTAAAGCATGAGCTGGCTCTAATGCAGGAATAATACCTTCAGTTCTACAACAATATTTAAATGCCTCTAAAGCTTCTTCATCAGTTGCTGATACATATTCAACTCTTTTTTCTTCAAATAAAAAAGAATGTTCCGGCCCTATTCCTGGATAATCTAATCCTGCAGAGATAGAATGAGCTTCTTCAATTTGACCATCTGGATTTTGTAAAAGATAAGTTTTATTTCCATGTAATACACCTGGTTTTCCTCCAGAAAGACTAGCAGCATGTTTGCCTGAAGATAAACCAAGACCAGCTGCTTCTACAGCAAGCATTTTAATTTCTTTATCATCTAAAAAATCATAAAATAAACCAAGAGCATTTGATCCTCCACCAATACATGCTATCAGCAAATCTGGTAATTTATTTTCTTGATCTATAATTTGTGATCTAACTTCTTTTCCAATTACAGATTGAAAGTCACGAACCATACTTGGATAAGGGTGAGGCCCAGCTGCAGTTCCTATTATATAAAAAGTATCTTGAACATTAGTAACCCAATCTCTTAAGGCTTCATTCATAGCATCTTTTAATGATTTGGATCCATTACCAACACTTTTTACTTCAGCTCCCAATAGTTTCATTCTAAATACATTTGGAGATTGTCTTTCTATATCCTTTTCCCCCATATAAATAATACATGGCAAACCAAATAATGCACAAACTGTTGCTGTAGCAACTCCATGTTGTCCTGCACCAGTTTCAGCAATAATTCTCTTTTTACCCATCCTCTTCGCTAATAAAATTTGCCCCATACAGTTATTTATTTTATGAGCACCGGTATGATTTAATTCATCTCTTTTAAAATAAATTTTTGCCCCTCCAAGATCATCAGTAATTCTCTTGGCAAAAAAAAGTGGACTTGGTCTACCTACATAATTTTTTAAATAATAATTAAATTCTTTTTGAAATTTACTATCATTTCTTACATTATTATATTCTTGTTCTACTTCTTCAATTAAAGGCATTAAAGTTTCAGATACATAACGACCTCCAAAATTACCAAAGTACCCTTTTTCATTTGGCCATTGAGTGTAAGAATTTTTATTTTGAGTCATAAGCATTAACCAAGGATACTATTTTTTTATTATTTTTAATACCTGGATTTTCTTCTACACCTGAAGATACATCAATACCATAAGGAATTGCATAATTTCTAATATCATTAATATTATTAATATTAATTCCCCCTGATAAAAACCATGGTTTTTCTATTTTAATTCCTCTTAACAAAGACCAATTAAATTTTTTTGCATTCCCACCAGGTAATTCTTTTTTACTAGGCTTATAATCAAATAAAAATAAGTCAGAATTTGGATATTTTGTTATTTTTTTAATATCGTCTAAAGTACATACTGAAATAACTTTAATTATTTTTACATTATTTCTTTTTTTAATATCTCTTATATAGTTATCATTTTCTTCTCCATGTAATTGAATAAAATTGAAGTTTAATTTTTTAAGTATCATATTTAGATATTCAATATTTTCATTTACAAATACACCAACGGAAGATATACTTTTATTTTTACTGTAATTGATCAAATCCAAAGCACACTTATCAGAAATATAACGAGGACTTTTTTTATAAAATATTAAACCAAAATAATTAATATTATTTTGTATACAGCATTTAAGCGTTTCAATTTTTTTAATTCCACAGATTTTTATTTTTGAATTATTCAAGAGCAGAATTAATAGATTGCAAACTTTTTAAAGGATTAGTTGATTTAGTTATAGGCCTTCCCATTACCAAGTAATTTGCCCCTGCATTAATTGCATCTTTTGGCGACATGATTCTTTTTTGATCATCTTTCGAATCTTCATAATCTATTGGCCTAATCCCAGGAGTAACTATTATAAGTTTATTTTGTGTAAACTTTTTAACAATAGCAATTTCTTGAGGGCTACACACTATTCCATCGAGTTTGTTAATCAGTGCATTTTTAGCAAAATTTGAAACTATTTCCTCAACATTATCATTATTGTAATATTTTTTAGTCTGTTTTGAATCAAGACTTGTTAAAATTGATACACCTAAAATCTTAGTATTCATTTTAAAGTATGAGGAAATTTTTTGCATTTCATCTCCCCCTGATAAATGAATAGTAGTAAAATATGGATTTAATTCAGCAATTGCTTTAATGCCATTAGCTACAGTATTCGGAATATCGTGTAATTTTAAATCTAAAAAAATATTGGCATTTTCTTTTTTGATAGCTTTATATCCACTTATGCCAAAGTTTAAAAAAAACTCATATCCAATTTTAAATGCAAATGCATCATTTCTTAAATTTTTAACAATTGCTAATGTATCATTAAAATTATTACTATCTAAAGCAATAATAATTTTTTTTGAATTCATTTTTTTTCATTTATTCTATTGTGAAGTATTTTTCCAATCTTAAAATGAATTTTATAGGTCTCATCTTTATAAATTTTTTCATTAGTTTTGGGATTTCTAACAAACTTTGCTTTATTGATTTTCTTGGTCAAAGTTCCAAAACCACGTATCTCAATTTTTTTTCCTTCATTTAAAGCAAGGATAATTTTTTTAAAAAATAAATTTGAAATTGATTCTATTTCTGTTGGATTTAATGAGGGATACTTTTTATGAATATCACTTATTAAATTAGACTTAAGCATTATCGTTATTTTTTTTATCTAATACCGATCCTAATATATCACCTAAAGATGCTCCCGAGTCACTTGATCCATATTTATTAAGAGCTTTTTGTTCTTCATCAATTTCCATTTCTTTAACAGATAAATTAACTATTCTTAATTTATTATCTATAGCAACAATCATTGAATCAATTTTTTCTTCAATTGCAAATCTGTCTGTTTTTTGATCAGATCGTTCTTTAGATAAATTAGATCTTTTAATAAAGCCATTTACATTTTCAGAAAGTCTAACGGTAAGTCCTTTATCATTAATTTCAGAGATAATACCTGTGACTTTAGACTTTATAGGATTAGATAAAATATAATCAGAGATCGGATCATTATCTATTTGTTTTATACCAAGACTAATTCTTTCTTTTTCTATGTTAATATCTAAAATTTTTACTTTTACAGGATCACCTTTTTTATATTCCGATAATTTTTTTGGGCATTCATTTTCGTCCCAACTTAAATCTGATATATGAATCATGCCATCTATCTCTTCATGAACTTTAACAAATACACCAAAATCAACAACATTTACAATTTCTGTTTCAAAAATATCATTAATATTATATTTTTTGGTTAATAGATTCCAAGGGTTTTCTTTTAATTGCTTTAAACTACAAATTATTCTTCTTTTTTCATTATCAATATCTGTAATTTTTACCTCAACTTCTTGCTCAATTTCAACGACCTTAGAAGGATGAGGAGGTTTTTTTAACCATGTTAATTCATTTAAAGGAATAAAGCCTTCAAAATTTTCTTTTATTGATAAAAAAACACCCTGATCATTTGTTGAGGAAACAGGTGATTTAATTATTTTATCTATTTCAAATAGATCATTAACATTTGTCCAAGGATCTTCGGTTAATTGTTTGATACCTAGGCTTAATCTGGATAATTCTTCATCAAATTTTAAAACTTTTACTTTTATTGTTTCTCCTAATTCATGAACGTCAGAAGGGTGATTAATTTTTCTCCAAGATATATCTGTTACATGCACCAAACCATCTACTCCACCTAAATCAATAAATATTCCGTAATCAGTTATATTTTTTATCTTACCCTCAACTACAGAACCTTCTTTAATTTTTGAGAGTATTTCAGCTCTTTGTTCTTTTAATTCTACATCTGAAATTGCTTTTCTTGAAACAACAATATTTCCTCTATATTTATCCATTTTAAGAATCATAAGATCCAAAGGCTTGTTTAAAAGTTCTTTTGTATCTTTAATTATTTGTCTTGTATCAATTTGACTGCCAGGTAAAAAAGCTGTTACTCCATCTAAATCGACACTCATTCCTCCCTTAACTCTATTATAAGGTGTTCCAGACACAACTTTATTATTTTCATAGCAATCCTGTAAGTAATTCCAAGCTTTTTGTTTTACTGCTTTTTCTCTAGATAATTTAGTTTCACCATTTATAGAATCTACATTTTCAATATAAACATTAAGTTTTTGTCCAGTTTCTATTTCAGGTTTTATTCCAGGCCTACTAAATTCATTTATTGGAATGCGGCCTTCACTTTTAAGCCCTACATCAACTATTACCATGTCATTTTCAATAGCAACAATTTTTCCTTCTACGATAGATTTTGATTTATTATTCTTTATATCAATAGTTTTTGAAATTAATTTTTCATATTCAGTATTTGATATATTTTCTGGCATAAGTTTTTATCTAATTTTATTAAAAGCTTGATCTATCAAATTTTTAGTATGTAAAAATTTTTTAGAATTATCTATTATGATAGAACCTTTAGGAACTACTAAAGGTGATTGTTGTCTATTTTTATCAGTTTTATCTCTCAAATTTATCTCTTTCAAAATTTGAGCGTATATAGACTTTTCACCTAATTCAATCAACTGTTTATGTCTTCTTTTTGCTCTAATTTCTGCATTTACTCTTATAAAAAGCTTTATATTGGCATTTTTGAAGACCTTAGAACCTATATCTCTTCCATCAACCACACATCCTTTATGAGACATAAACTTTTTTTTTACTATTTCTTTTTGGTTAGTATTTATAAATTTTCTTACTTTATGTATTATAGCTATTTTTGAAGCTAGTTTGCTAATTTTTTCATTTCTTAATTTAAAATGAGATCTGGCAGATAAAAAATTAATTGAAGATAAAAAAATTTCTAAACTTTTATTATTTTTATAATCTATTTTTTTTTTAATAACTATTGAAGCTAGTCTTCTATAGAGAATTCCAGAATCAAGATGATATAAATTATATTTTTTTGATATGTATTTAGCTATTCTTTGCTTTCCAGAACCTGCAGGACCATCTATCGAAATAATTAATTTATTCAATTAATTGACCTCCAACACCATTGAAACTTTTAAAAAAATTTGGGAAACTTGTATTTATACATTCACTTTCTAAGATTTTTAAATTTTGATTTAAGCGAGTTCCCATTACGCTAAATGCCATTGCAATTCTATGATCAAATTTAGTTATTATATTAGAATCTTTTATGGTGTATTCTTTATTAGGATAAATATATAAATCATCATCTTTAACTTCACAACTTACACCGCACCTAAGAAGATTTAGATATATTAATTCTAGTCTGTTGCTTTCTTTTATTTTTAATTCTTTAAGCCCTCTAAATACTGATGGAGATTCAGCAAAACTGGCAGCCACTGAGAGAATTGGATATTCATCTATCATTAATTTTGCCATTTCTGGATCTAGTTCGACCCCTTCTAATCTAGAAGATTGGATAATTAAATCTGCAACAATTTCATTATTTAAAAATCTTTTATTTTTAATATTAATCTTTGCCTTCATTTTTTTTAAAGCTCTCAAAATCCCATCTCTCGAGGGATTTATATTAATATTTTTTAGAACTAAGTTTGAATTTCTATTAATTAAACTTGCAACGATAAAAAAAGCACTACTAGATAGATCAGATGGCACATCTATATTTTTAGCTATTAGCTCTTTTTTTCCACTAATGGAAATATGTTTATATTTATCTTTATTTTTAATATCTATATTTGCCCCAAAAGATTCTAACATAATCTCAGTGTGATCTCTTGTTATATCTTTTTCAATAAATTTAGAGACTCCCTCAATATTAAGTGCTGCTAAGATTAAACCAGATTTTACCTGAGCAGAAGGAACAGGAACAGTATAGGTAATCGGTTTTAATTTTTGACCATAAATACTGATTGGTAATTTTTTATCTTTAGAATCTATTTTAGCTCCCATTAAACTTAATGGATCCATAATTCTTCCCATTGGTCTAGAAGACAAAGAAATATCTCCAGACAGATGAGAAATGAATTTTTGAGAAGAAAGTAGTCCTATTAGCAATCTTGCACTAGTGCCTGAGTTACCCAAATTAATTTCCTTTAAAGGCTTATTAAGTGAATTTAAACCTTTACCATAAATAATTATTTTGTCTTTTAATTCCTCTATTTTGACACCCATAAGTTTAAAAGCATTCATAGTATTGATTACATCTTCTGATTTTAAAATATTTGAAATTTCAGAAACCCCATTTGATATGGATGGGATAATTATTGATCTGTGTGAAATAGATTTATCTCCTGGAATTGCAATTTCACCATTTATGCCATTATAAATTTTTGAACTTATTAACATGAAATTTAAAGATTAAAATCTGAACCAAGATAAAAATTTCTTATTTTTTTATCATTAACTGCATCTTGAGGAAGGCCTTGAAAGAAAATAGTACCTTCATTTACTATATATACCTTATCTACAATTTTTAATGTTTCACGAACATTATGATCTGTAATTAAAACACCTATATTTTTATTTTTTAATTTTTTAATAATTATTTTTATTTCCTCAATAGATACTGGATCTATCCCTGTTAGAGGTTCATCAAGAAGTAAATATTTGGGGTTTGATGCCAAGGTTCTAGCAATTTCCAACCTTCTTCTTTCTCCACCCGACAGTACAATTGATTTAGATTTTCTTACATGTTGAATGTCAAATTCATTTAATAGATTTTCTAAAATAATTTGGTGTTTATCTCTATTTTTTTCTATTATCTCTATTATTGACATTAAATTATCTTCTACATTCATTCCTCTAAAGATCGAAGCTTCTTGGGGTAAATAACTTATTCCTTTTTGGCCCCTTAGATAAATAGGTAGAGTTGAAACATCTATATTTTCAATATAAATTTCTCCAGTATCAGGTTTGATTAATCCTACAATAATATAGAAAGTAGTTGTTTTACCTGCACCATTAGGGCCTAATAACCCTACTATTTCTCCTCTATTAATATTTAATGATATATTTCTGACTACTTGTTTGTTTCCAAAAGATTTAGAAATTTTGTTTACTTGCAAATTATTATTTAAAACTTTTAATTTATTCATTTGTATTGTCTATAAGTACTTTAACTTTATTTGATTCTTTAGAACTGACTTTATAAGATTCATTTAATGTATTTATTTTTGCATAATCTCCTATAATTATCTCATTATTTCTTATAACTTTTACATTATCAAATAGTTCAATAATATTATCTTTTTTAGAATAGACAGCTTTTGAAGAAAACATTTTTAGCTTATCAGTAGTGATCTCAGTAATTTGATCACTTTTGACATTTAAATTATTAATTTCATTTATTCCATTAATTTCTTGGTAAGATCCATCTATAATTGATCCAATGATATTTATAGTATCTGTAGTAAGTTCAGATATATTGCCCTCTAATTTAAATTTACCTTTTGAATCATCAATCATTATATACTTATCTGACTTCATAATTAGATTGTCCATATTTAGTAAAGCATTATTTCCAAAAATGTTCATAAGATTATTTTTCATAGAAAAATCTAATCTTTCTCCAACTCCATTGTAACCTTTTGATGAAGTAAAATTTACATTTCCTTCTGATTCTATTTTTTGAATATCATATAAATCTTTTTCAAAAAATGCCTTTACTAGATCTGCAGATAAAATGAATTCATCAGATTCAATAAGTACATTTTTTTTTAACAAATAATATTTTTCTTTTTGAAAAACTTCTATACCTTCCTCTGTTGTAATTTCAGTTTGACCTTGTTCTCTTCCCATTACTGAAAAAGATAAAAAAATTATTAAAAAAAATATTTTTTTCATTTTATTAAAACCACTTTTGTTTTACCTTTAAAATTTATATTATCTCCTTTGTTTGTTATTTCAAAACCTTTTGAATTAATTGTAGTTCCTTTAGAAATAAAAATTGTATTTTTTTACTATATGCAGTTTGGTTTTTTTGATTAAAATAAACTTCTGGAGACTTTAGGGTAAAAGTATTTGACTTAAAAATAACATTCTTTTCTAATAAAATTTCATTAATATTAATAAAGCTTGCCCCCTTTGCTTTAATCGATATTTCTTCATCTCTTCCATTAATTGTAAATTTAGGATTTTTTATATCAAATGAGTAATCTTCTTTTTTAATATCCATTAAATTTTTATTAAAAGATCCTTCTTCTAAAGCATAAAAAATAATTATAAATAAGGATATAATAAAAAAAACAATAAGTATTAACTTTCTATTTATTAAAAGAAGATGGTTCAATTTAAGTGCTTAATCTTAATAGGTCATGAATATGCACTATTCCTAATGGTTTATTTCTTTTACATATAAATATACTGGTAATTTTTTTTGTATTCATGAAATTAATTGCCTCACCTACTAGTGCAGAAGCTTCAACAGTTGAGGGTTTTTTTGTCATTATATCCGCTGCAGTTTTATTTATAATTTTATTATCCATGTTTCTTCTAAGGTCTCCATCTGTAATTATTCCAATTAAACTTCTTTTTTTATTTATAACTCCAATGCATCCAAAACTTTTTTTAGTCATTTGAATTAATATCTTAGACATTTTCTCATTTGGATATGCCAAGGGCAGTTTAGTATCTTTGTGCATGACCTCAGATACTTTTATAAGATCTTTACCTATCATTCCTCCAGGATGAAAATTACTAAAGTGAGTTTTTTTAAAGCCTTTCATTTTTATAAGCGACACTGCAATTGCATCTCCAATAATAAGCATCATTGTCGTTGAGCTTGTTGGTGCTAAATTATTTGGACAAGCTTCAATAGGTCTTTTGTATAATATTCCATAAGTTGATTTTTGATACAAAATTCCTTTTTTATTAGATGAAATACTTAAAAGAGGAATATTGTAACGTTTTGCATAATTAATAATTCCATTTAATTCATTTGATTGCCCAGAATTAGAAATTGCTAAAATAACATCTTTTTTTGTAATACCACCTAAATCTCCATGACTGGCCTCTGTAGCATGAATAAAATGTGAAGGAGTTCCAGTAGATGTTAATGTAGCTGAAATTTTATTTGCGATGTGACCACTTTTTCCTATTCCAGTTATAATTGCTCTACCCTTAGTTTCAAATATTGTTTTAACAACTTGATAAAACTCATCATTGAAAGATTTTGAAACAGTTTTAATGCCTTTTATTTCAGTTGATAAAACTTTTTTTGCTTCATTTAATATTTGTTTTTTATTCATAACTAATGTTTGAAAATATCTAAATCAGGCCATCCAGATAAATCTAATTTAACCCTATGTTCTATAAAATTAAAGCAAGCTTTTGCTATTTCAATTCTTTTTTCACGTTTTAAAATTTCATTTAATTTAATTCTTAATTCATGCAAATAAAGTACATCAGTAGAAGCATATCTTTGTTGAGCAGAAGTAATTTTTTTTACTCCCCAATCAGAAGTTTGTTCATTTTTATTTATTTTTTTATTCAAAAGTTCAAGACATAGGTCTTTGTATCCATGTTTATCTGTGAAGGTTCTTGATAATTTTGATGAAATTTTTGTGCAATATATATTTTGAATATTTATACCGTATGTGTAGTTTAAAATCCCAACATCAAATCTAGCATAATGAAATATCTTTAAAATATTATTATTTTTTAGAATTTTTAGAAGATTATTTGGTTTTTTTGAAACATCATTAATCTTTACTAAATGACATGTTTTATTTCCACTGGATAGCTGTACCAAACAAAGTCTATCTCTTTTATGATTTAGACCCATTGCCTCTGTATCAATTGCTACAATTTTTCCTAACTTTAGGTTTTTTGGAATATCATCTTGATATAGTTTAATTTTCATTTTCTTATGTCTATCAATCTTTAAATTATTTCAAATAATGCTATATCATTTAACTTTAGAAAAATCATGAAAACAGTAGTAATTTTTGGAGGGTCAGGCTTTGTTGCAAATCATATTATTCGACAATTAGCGAAAAATGGATATAAAATCGTAGTTCTCTACCAGCAACCTACAAATGAAGCTAAGTTAAAATTTTTGGGTTCTTTAGGCCAAATTATCCCTATTAAATATAAGTCAATAGATAGTGAATTAATTAAAAGACTAATAAAAGATGCTGACAATATTATAAATTTAAAGACTTCATGGGATGAAAAAACAAAGTCTTTTGAAATGTCAATTTTTAAATTTAATCAAAAGCTAGCTGAAAAAATAATTAACACTAATGAAAGATGCCAGTTAATCTATTTTTCAGGATTAGGAGTAGATAAGAGTCCATTATCTAAAAGATCTCAAGCTATCTTAAAAAGTGAGGAATATTTTCAAAATAATTTAATCAATTGTTCAATAATTAGGCCAGGAATAATAATTGGAGGAGAAGATAAGTTTTTAAAAGGTTTATTTCCTTTATTTAAAATTTCTCCTTTTATACCTTTATTTGGCAATGGATTATCAAAATTTCAACCAGTATCTATAGAAGATGTAACTAAGGCTAGTGAAAAAATAATATTAAAAAATTTAAAGGGAGTAAATGTATTTGAGTTTGTTGGAAATGATATTTTTACTTACAAAGAATTTTATTCTTTAATTTCTAATTACTTTAATAAAAAAAGATATTTTATTAAAGTTCCATTAAGTTTAGTAAAATTAGTAGTTTATTTTATGGATAAAACACCTTTTTCTCCTATTAAAAGTGAACAGCTTAAATTATTTGAAAAAGACAATGTAGCTAGCAATCAGCACAAAAACTTAAAAAACTTAGGTAT
Organism: Alphaproteobacteria bacterium; assembly: GCA_045560915.1. Lineage (GTDB taxonomy): Bacteria > Pseudomonadota > Alphaproteobacteria > HIMB59 > MarineAlpha5-Bin3. The sequence goes on along the minus strand of JBJKYT010000054.1, from coordinate 1,406 downwards.
AAACCCTCAAGATTTAAAAGAAAAAATAAAAAAAATAGTCTTAAAAAACCTATAAAAATCAACAAATAATTCATTAAATTGAATTTATTGTACCATAATGATACTAATTATTAGTCTTTTTATTTGATTATTGTTTTATTAGCTATAGATGTCATGTTTCAATAAAAATTAGTACACAAAAGAGACTATATGTTAAAATTTGTTAATTTAAACCAGGAAAGTCCTAAAAAATCTGATTCAGAAAAACGCCTAAAAAATTTCAATGAGATTTATGCTAGATTTTCTAAAGAGAAAGCAGAAAATCAATCTTCTAGATGTTCTCAATGCGGAATTCCTTATTGCCAGATACATTGTCCTCTCCAAAATAATATACCAGACTGGTTACAATTAACTGCAGAAAATAGACTACAAGAAGCATTTGAGGTTTCTAGTGCTACAAATAATATGCCTGAAGTTTGTGGAAGAATTTGTCCTCAAGATAGATTATGTGAAGGTAATTGTGTCATTGAACAATCTGGTCACGGATCAGTAACTATTGGATCTATCGAAAAACATATTACTGATGTTGCTTGGGAAAAAGGATGGATAGATAAAATTAATGTTATTAATGAAAAAGAAGAATCAGTAGGAATAATAGGATCAGGTCCTGCTGGCTTAGCTGCTGCTGAAGAGCTTAGAAAAAAAGGATATCAAGTTACTATTTATGATCGTTATGATAGGCCCGGGGGTTTGCTTATTTATGGAATACCTAATTTTAAGTTAGAGAAAGAAATTGTTATTAGAAGAACGAGCCGTTTAAGTGAAAGCGGTATCAACTTTGAAATGAATTGTGAAATTGGAAGCTCTATTTCATTTGAGAAACTTCAAAAAAAACATGATGCGATATTAATTGCTACAGGAGTATACAAATCTCGTGAAATTAATTTAAATCATAATAATTCAAATAATGTCGTCCCAGCATTAGAGTATTTAGTTTGTAGTAACAGAAAAGGATTAAAAGATAATGTTAAAGATTTTGATAGTGGCAGATTAAATGCCCAAAACAAAAATGTAGTTGTTATTGGTGGTGGTGATACGGCTATGGATTGTGTTAGAACGGCTGTTCGTCAAGGCGCTAAATCAGTTAAATGCTTATACCGTAGAGATCAAAAAAATATGCCTGGATCTCAACGTGAAGTTGAGAATGCTATAGAAGAGGGTATAGATTTCCAATGGCTTACTTTACCAGCTGAATACATTGGTTCAGATTTAATTAATAAGTTAAAAATAATTAAAATGACATTAGGCTCTCCAGATGAATCAGGAAGAAGAAAACCTGAACCGATTCCAGGTTCAGAAATAAACCTTGATGTTGATTTAATTATTGAGGCTCTTGGTTTTGAACCTGAAAATATTCCGAATATGTT
>JBJKYT010000053.1:0-24559 GCA_045560915.1 Alphaproteobacteria bacterium | reverse complement strand
TATCTAAAGAAAAGATAATAAGCACAGTAAATAAAGTATTATGTTATAATTCAAAAATTGATAATAGTTAAATTATGAAAAAAATATTAGTAACTGGTGGTGCAGGTTTTTTAGGCTCTCATTTATGTGAAAAATTAATAAATTTAGACAATTATGTTATGTGTTTGGACAATTTATATACTGGAAAAAAAGAAAATCTATATTCAATTAAAGATAATAAAAATTTTAAATTTATTAATGCTGATGTAATTAATAAAATTGATATAAAAGTTGACGAAATATATAATTTGGCCTGTCCAGCAAGTCCAATACATTATCAAAGTGACCCTGTTAAAACAATTACAACTAATGTTCAAGGCTCCTTGAATGTTCTTGAACTAGCTAATAAATATAATGCAAAAATATTTCAAGCATCAACAAGTGAGGTATACGGTGATCCTGAACAACATCCTCAACAAGAGACTTATTGGGGAAGAGTTAATCCTATAGGCATAAGGAGCTGTTACGATGAAGGTAAGCGTTGTGCAGAAACGTTATTTTTTGACTTTCACCGACAATTTAAATTGAATATTAGAGTTATGAGAATATTTAATACTTATGGACCTCGGCTAAATAAAAATGATGGTAGGGTTATAAGTAATTTTATAATACAAGCAATTAATGATGAAGATATAACTATATATGGAGATGGATTACAAACTAGAAGTTTTTGTTTTGTTGATGATCTAATTGATGCAATGATAATTTTTATGAAAAATAAAAAAATAGTTGGACCAGTTAATGCAGGAAATCCAAAAGAATATTCAATGATAGAAGTTGCTAATTTGATAATAAAACTTACTAAAAGTAATAGTAAATTATTATTTAAAAAGCTTCCTTTGGATGATCCGCAAAAAAGAAAGCCAGATATAACTCTAATCAAAAATCTTAATTGGGAGCCTAAAACCTCTTTGATTGAAGGTTTAAAAAAAACAATAAATTATTTTATTAAAGAAGAAAAATAGTTAATAAAAATGGTTGATTTAGATAAAATAGTAAAAGAAATTAGCTTTAAGTATATTTTTCCTGATGATGAAGTAAATAATTTTTTATCATACAAATATAAAAAATATTTATTTTATTTAAGATCTTTATTAGTTAATAAAGAGTTAAGACATTTTACCTATATCTCAAATACATTAATTGAAAATCAAGCTGATGAATTTATTCAATTTAAAAAATCTATGCAAAAAATAGAAGGTATGTCTACTATAGCTAATGCATGGATCATTAACCAAATTGCAAAAGATCTAGATCCAACAGAAAATTACTTAAATATTGGTTGTTGGAAAGGTTTCAGCTTAATTGCAGGGATGCTTAATACTAAATGTAATGTTTTTGGAGTTGATAATTTTTCATGGAAAGAAAAAGCTAATATCATTTTTTATGAAAATTTCTCAAATCATAGAAAGACAGATAAACATTTTTTTTATGAAGGAGATTATGTTGATTATTTAAAACAATGGTCAATGAAAAATAGATATATTAATTTTTATTTTTATGATGGGCCACATACTTATAATGATCAATATCAATCATTAGAAATAGCCTCTGAGTTTTTTACAAAAAACACTATAATTTTGGTAGATGATACAAATTGGACTGAACCAAGAGAAGCAACTATGGATTTTATTGCAAAAAATGATAAAGATTATAAAATTTTAAAAGATTTAAAATGTAGTCATGCTAAACATCCTACTTTTTGGAATGGTTTGATAATATTCAAAAAAATATGATATATGAAAAAAAATAATATCCTAATTATTGCTCCTCACGCAGATGATGAAATACTTGGGTGTGGAGGAATGATAAGCAAAATAGTCGATCAAAATAACATATATATTTTGATTTTAACCAATGCTGCTAGAGGAAATAAAGATAAATTTTCAGAAAATTATATTTTGAATTTGAGAAAAGAAGCTTTAAAAGCTCATAAATTCATTGGAATTAAAAATACTTTTTTTGAAGATTTTCCTGCACCAATGTTAGATCAAGTACCCTCTTATCTAATAAGTGATACAATTTCAAATTATCTAAAAAAAATCAAACCAACAAAAGTTTTTTTACCCTTTTATGGAGATACACACATAGATCATAAAATTACTTATGAAGCTTCAATTGTTGCTCTTAGGCCATTTATTTATAAAGATATTAAGTCTATCTTTTGTTATGAAACTTTATCTGAAACTGAATTTGGCATACAAAAAAATAATTATTTTTTTAATCCAAATTATTTTGTTTCTTTATCTAGAAAAGATTTATCAAATAAAATTAAACTTTTAAAATTTTATAAATCACAAATTAAAACTTATCCTCACCCTCGATCTATTAAGGGGATTGAAATTCTTTCATTATATAGAGGGTTAATGTCAAACAATATCTATTCAGAAGCTTTTATAAAAATAAGAGAATATGATTAATAAAGTTGGAAAACTTGCAATTATTGGTGCAGGAGGACACGGAAAAGTATTAAAAGAAATTGCACAGCTCAATGGTTTTTTAAATATTTTTTTTTTTGATGATTATAAAATTCCTGATGATAATAATTTTTATGGTGATACAAAAAAACTTTTAGAAAACCAAAATGAATATGAATTTTTTTTTGTTGCAATTGGTAATAACTTAAAAAGAAAAGAAAAAATTCAGCTATTACTTAAAAGAAAATTGAATATCATAAATTTAATTCATCCTAGTGCTATTATAAGTAAAAGTGTAAAACTTCAAAAAGGAATTGCTATTATGGCTAATGCAACAATTAATGCTAATACTACAATTAATTATGGCTCTATAGTAAACACTTCTTCAACAATAGATCATGATTGTGAAATAGGTTCTTATGTTCATATCTGTCCAGGAGTTAAACTTGCAGGTAATGTTAAGTTAGGTGATTTAACTTGGATAGGAATTGGATCCACAATTATTGAGAATATAAATATTGAAGATGAAGTAATAGTTGGAGCTGGAGGAGTAGTGATTAATAATATAAAAAGAAAATTAAAGGTCAAAGGAATACCTGCAAAATAAATGTCTAACTCTATTTTATTTGATAATGTTGCTTGGCCTCAATATACAAGTAAAGAAGCTGATCAAATAAAAAAAAAATTACTTTCAAATAAAACAAATTATTTATTTGGAAGTGAGGGAATATTATTTGAAAAGGAATTTTCAAAAAAAGTAGATTGCAAATATGGTGTAGCTGTTAGCAATGGAACAGTTGCTTTAGAGCTTGCCTTAAGATCATTACATTTAAATAAAGATGATGAAGTGCTAGTTACATGTAGATCATTTATTGCTTCAGCTAGTTCTATATTAAACGTAGGACTAAAAGTTGTATTTTCAGATGTAGATAAATACAGTCATAATATCTCATTAGAAACAATTAAAAAGGGTATTACTAAAAATACAAAAGTTATTTTATGTGTTCATTTTGCTGGACTGCCATGTGATATGAAAGATATATCTAAATACTCAAAAAAAAGAAATATTAAAATCATCGAAGATTGTTCTCAAGCTCATGGCGCTCAAATAAATAATCAAAGTGTAGGATCTTTTGGTGATGTTGCTGCCTGGTCATTTTGCCAAGACAAGATAATTTCTACTGGAGGAGAAGGCGGCATGGTAACTACCAACAATAAAAAAATATATGATTATATATGGTCATATAAAGATCATGGCAAAAATAAGAAAAAATATTTTAAGAAATATAACAATACTCATTTTAAATACATACATGAATTTCAAGGTTCAAACTATCGTTTGACAGAAATCCAATCTCTTTTAGGAAGAATACATGTAAGAAAATTAGATGATTATAGTAAACAAAGAAATAAAATTGCCAAATATATCATTACAAAATTAAAAAATTTTGAAATTTTTAATTTTCAAAATGTACCTAATAAATTTAAACATGCATATTATAAATTATATATTTCAATTAATAGTGAACTATTAAATAAGAAATTTGATAATAAGTTTATTTTAGATTATCTCAAGATTCATAAAATTCCTTCAGGACAGGGCACATGTTCTGAAATTTATTTAGAAAAAACCTTTAGTAATATTAAAATGAAAAAAAATATTCTATATAATAATGCAAAGTATTTAGGAAAATATTCGTTTGCAATTAATATAACAAATTTATATACAAAAAGACATTGTGATTATATAATTTCTAAAATTTCAAACTTAGCAATAAAAATTTCTAAACAATAAATTAAATGTTAGTTTTCATTAATAAAATTGATAATTCTTACAAAAAAATAATCAAAATTCTATTTGATATATTCTTTTCTTTTTTATCACTTTTTATTTCTTTTATCTTTTTTATTAAAGACATAACTATTGTTAATTATATATTTGATTTATCTCTTCAACATTATTTATTTTTTTTAATAATCTTGCTTTCTTTTTTGCCTATTTTTTTTATATTAAGAATCTATCAATTTATTTATCGTTATTTCAATATTTATAATTATCTAATACTAATACTTTCTTTCTTATTCATTTTTACAGTAAATTATTTTTCATCTTTTTTTTTAGATATTATTTTTTTAAATAGATATTTTTCTATTACTAGATTAATTGTTTCTCAATCTGTTATTTTTTTATTTTTTGCTATTATTTTTAGATACTCTATTGTTTTAATACTTAAAATAAACAAAACTTCCCAAATCAATAAGAATATACTTATCTATGGAGCTGGTAATGCAGGTAATCTTTTAATTCCTCAATTAAATCAATATAATATTAGAGGTTTTATTGATGATGATATTAATAAATCTGGTAAGTATATAGGTAAATATAAGATATACTCTTCTAGTGAGATTAATAACTTAATTAAAGATTATTCTATATCATTAATTTTAGTTTCTATACCTTCATTAAATAATGATGAAAGATTTAGAATGCTAAATAAATTAAAAAACCTAAATGTTTTAGTTAAAATTTTACCCAGAATTGATGACATAAAAGATGGTAATTTATCTACAGATGAACTTAACTTCTTACCTTCTGATTTAATTAAAAGAAAAATTAAATATAATTTTGAGGGCATTAAGGATTCTATAAAAGATAAAAATATTTTAGTTACTGGAGCAGGAGGGTCAATAGGCTCTGAATTAACTAGACAAATTGTTTATAATAATCCAAAAAAAATTATTTTAATTGATAATAGTGAATATAACTTGTTTAATATTGGCAATGAAATAGAGTCATTGATTGCGAATAAAGAATTACAAACTAGAGTTTCCAAATGTTTAATTTCAATTAAAGAAAAAGATGTTCTTGAATTAATATTTAAAAAATATCATCTTGATATTATTTTTCATGCTGCAGCATATAAGCATGTTCATTTACTTGAAGAAAATATTAACTCAGCTTTTAATAATAACATATTAGGTTCGATGAATTTAATAGATTTATCAGTAAAATATAAGATAAAAAAATTTATTTTTATTTCTACTGATAAAGCAGTTAAGCCAAAAAGTGTCATGGGTTTTACTAAACACATTATTGAACAAATAATTTTTAAACAAATTAGTAATGATGATAATAAAACTTTTTTTTCAATTGTCAGATTTGGCAATGTAATAAACTCAAAAGGATCTGTGATACCATTATTTCAAAAGCAAATTGAAAATGGAGGTCCGGTTACAATAACCCATCCTGAAGTTCAAAGATACTTCATGACTATACCAGAGGCATCTATTTTGGTTTTAGAATCTAGTATTTTAACACTAGGAAAAGGCGTTTATGTTTTAAATATGGGCGAACCTATTAAGATAATAGATTTGGCTAATAAAATTGCTAATTTATATGGTAAAAAATTAAAAGATGGGCAGAATCCTAATGGAGATATAGAGATAAAATTTATTGGCTTAAGAAAAGGGGAAAAAATTGATGAAGATCTTTATTACAATAACAAAAATTTAATAAAAACTTTAAATGATGATATATTTTTTGAAAAGCTAGATACAGAAAATCCAAAAATTGATAAAATTATGGAAGATATTAATTATATTTTAAAAACTGGAAATTCTGAGTTAATTAATAAATTTATTAATGATTATTCTGAAAAATTATTATAAGTATTATTCTTTTATTTAAATAATTATAATTAATTTATGAAAATTGATAATCCAAAAAATGAATTTAAGAATGGTAAAGTTTTTATTAATGGCTGGTTATCAATACCTAATGCGTTTACTGCAGAAGCCATGGCTAAAATTGGATGGGATTCTTTAACCATTGATATGCAACATGGGCAATCTGATTACTCTTCTTCAATTTCGATGTTGCAAGCATTAAAAGGTACTAATACTGTCCCTTTTGTAAGAGTTCCTTGGAATGAGCCAGGAATTATTATGAGAATGCTTGATTTAGGAGTTATAGGTGTTGTAGCTCCAATGATAAATACTAAAAAGCAATGTGAGGAGTTTGTTTCATATTGTTACTATCCTCCAATGGGACAAAGAAGTTATGGACCTATGCGTGCTCAACTGAACTATGGTTCAGATTATTATGAAAAAGCTAATAATATTATTTCTTTGGCAATGATAGAAACGAGGGAAGCAGTAGAAAATTTAGATGAAATATTATCTGTTCCTGATTTATCAGGTGTCTATATAGGCCCAGCAGACATGTGCTCATCTTATGGTTTGAAGCCTCAATTTGATCCAAGAGATGATAAAATGTATTCAAATATCAAATTAATAGTAAAAAAGGCTAGAGAAAAAAATAAAATTGCAGGTATTCATACTGGATCTACTGAATATGCTAAAGAAATGATACAATTAGGTTTTCAATTTGTTACAATATTATCTGAATTCAGGTTTATGACTGCTTATGCAGAAAATATAATAAATGAAATGAAAAATGAACAAAAAGAAAGTTCATCAGGTTCGACTTATTGATTAAATTTTCTTTAATGCATTAATTAAATTATTAATATCATCAAGCGTATTGTAATGTACAAAACTTGTTCTTACAACGCCATCAGAAGCATCAATTCCTAGAGCCTTTAAACATCTCCAAGCATAAAAATTATCATTTCTAGTTGCTATACCTTGTTTGACAAGTTCTTTTGCAACAACTTTTGAAGATTTATCTTTAAATGTAAAAGCTATAGTTGGAGCTCTATTTCTATTTTCTATTTTCTTTTTTCCAATTAATTTTATTCTTTGATTATTTGTAATATAATCCAATAGAGGGTTAGTAATTTTTTCTTCATGGTTGGATATTAATTCATTAATTTGATCTATTTTTTCTCTTGTAGATGCATTGCCTTCTGAAAAGTGATGTTTATACAAATTATCAAAGTACTCATGAATACCAACCAAACTAGCAAGTTCTTCATGATTGGGACCACCAGGATTTAATGTATAAGGAACATCCCCTTCTAAAAATTCATGATTTTGATTAGACAATTTATTAAGAATTTCTTTTTTTCCATATAATAATCCTAAATGAGGACCATAAGTTTTATATAAACTAAATGCATAGAAATCTACATCTAAATCCTTTACATTTGGAAATCCATGAGGGGCATATGAAACACCATCTCCTACAATATAAGCGTCATATTCGTGGACTATTTTTGCAATTAACTTTAGATTATTTATTGATCCTACAATGTTAGAGCAATGTGTTACAGAAACGATTTTTGTTTTATTTGAGAGTAAAGATTTTAAATCTTCAATTTCAAGTTCAGCATTTTTAGGATTAAGCTTCCATTCTTTTATAGTAAATCCTCTAGAAGCTAGTCTTCTCCATGCACCTATATTTGCTTCATGATCTTGATTTGTTACAATGATTTCATCTCCTGGTTTTAAAATATGTTTAATCGCATTAGATAACACATACATATTCATAGTAGTTGAACCGCTTACAATAATTTCATCCTTTTGAGCATTAATCATATCTGCAAATAGTTTAGTTGCTTTATCCATATTTTGACCAGCAATGCTTGAGATATCAAAATCTGCGTAGGGCTGAACTTTTGTAGAAGTCATAAAATTGTTTAGATGATTAATGACATTGTAGGGCACATAACTTCCCCCTGCATTTTCTACGAAAGTCCATTTAGAGCTTAAAGGATCTTTAAAGGCAGGAAATTGAGCTTTTACATATTCTGTATCTAAGGTGATATTATTTAATGACATTTCCTGTTTATGATTATAAATTTTTGGATTAAAAGTAAAGAACAATGAATTTAAAAAAAGATTTTAATAATGAGGAATGGGACAATAGAGTAAATTTAGCTGCTTGTTATCATCTTGCTGATCATTTTCAAATGACTGATATAATATGGAATCATATTACTGCAAAAACATCTAAACAAAAAGAAACATTTTTAATAAATCAATTTGGCCTAAGATATGATGAAGTAACTGCTTCAAATCTTTTAGAAATAGATTTAGATGGAAATATTATTAGTGGAGTAGGAGAAATAAATTATACAGGATATATAATTCATGGAGCAGTTCATAAAGCTAGAAAAGAAATTAACTGTGTAATGCACACACACACAAGGGCAGGTTTGGCCATTTCTTGTTTAAAAGATGGATTAAATCCAATTTTTCAAGATGCAGCAATTTTCCATAACAGAGTTAGCTACCACGACTGGCAAGGAATGTCCACTGAAGTAGAGGAGTGCAAAGATATAGCAAAAAATTTAGGTAAAAATAAAGTTATGATTTTAAGAAATCATGGATTGTTAACTTGTGGTGAAACAATTGGAGAAGCATTTATACTAATGTATTATTTAGATAAAGCTTGTAAGAATCAACTTGATACTATGTCTTCAGGACAACCTACTTTAGTTCCTTCTGATAATATTATGGAATATGCCGCAGGACAATATGAAGATCCAAGATTTAGATTAGGCAATCATGAATGGCCTGCTTTATTAAGATTACTTGATCAAAAAAATAGTATTTATAAAAATTAATTATATTAATATTTTTTTCAAATAATTTAATTTTGAATTCACTTCTTCACGTTCTATATAATATCCTTGTAAATGCCTATTTCCAGAATGAGGATTAAATGATGTTCTCCCATGAAGAACTCTTCTATTATCAAAACATAAGATTTCACCTTTTGATAATCTAAAATCAACAAGATATTCTTTATTATGTAATAAAGAATAAAAAAATCGATATGCCTCATAAAACCTTTTCATTTTATTCGATTTTATATCTAAAGTTGCCATTGCGCCTAAATTAATTCTAATTTCATCAAAGTTTTTTTCTAAGTTTAATTTAATGATTGGTGAATAAAAAATTCTTAATGATTTTTGAGTATAATCATTATCTTTAAATTTAACTTCAGTATTAGTCAAAATATCAAAAATTTCTTTTTCATTATTTTTTATATAATTAGCAACACTAAATCCATCAACTATTGTTGAATTACCACCTTTAACTGTATTTTTTAAACAATGTAAAAATTGATATCCTGGTACATATTCATAGTATGGCAGATCAGTGTGATTAGATAGTGCATCAGAAGTATAAGCTTGATTATTAGGTTTTGGAATATTGATTACCTCAAACGGTGTTCCAAAAAAAGTTTCTCTATAAAGGCCTATTTTTTTTAATATTTTAAAGGCAGAATTAGTCTTTGTTGGTGATTGTTTAATTATTGTTATGCCATATGAAGTAAGAAATTCAAGCCATTGAATAAATTTTTTTTCATATTTAATAACTTCTTCATGCTTAAAAGATATTAAGTTAAGTTTTGATTTAAGATTATTTTTCCAAAAAAGATGTTTAGAAATAGTTTTCTGACTATTTTTATTAGTATAACAATGATTTCGTAACCATTTCAGATTATATTTACTTATATGATTATTTTCACTCCAATAAATTATTAAACTATTATTTTCTTTTTTTATTTTCATAGGATAGATATTCTTTGAAACAGATAAAATATTAAATATTCTCATTCTTGTATCTGGGTGGAATGAAGTAGGGCAATTATCTCTAAGCCATAAAAAATGAAATAAACTTTTTTTGTTATCTTCCCATATGATATTAACAGCGGCAGATGATAATGTAACTTTCTTTATAGCAAACAGTTTATTATTCATTTATGTAAAAATTATTTAATAATTAAATATAAACTTTTTTTTTTAAATTAAAAAACATGAAAAAAATTAATTATAATATTTTAGGTATAATTTTTATGACTATTGGTATGTTATGTCTTAGTATCAATGATGTAATAGTAAAAGGTTTAAATAGTTATTTCCCAGTATGGGAGGTTGTTTTTTTTAGAGCTTTTAGTGGCATTTTAGTTTCTTTATTTTTAATATTTATCTTTGGTATTAAATCAATAAAAACTCAAAAACCAATTCGACATTTTGTTAGAGCTTTTTCAGCTGTTGGATGTGTAGTTTTTTATTTTTTTGGTTTAAAATATTTATCTCTTACAGAAAATATTGCAATTGTTCATTCTGCTCCAATAATTGCTGCATTATTAGCAGTCCCTATCTTAGGGGAAAAACTTGGAATACATAGAATAAGTGCAATATTAGTTGGCTTTATAGGAGTAATTATAATTGTAAAACCAGGATCTGACGTATTTAAACTAGTATCCTTATTACCTTTAATATCAGCTTTATTTATGGCTAGTGTTTATCTAAGCACTCGTTCACTAATGAATACTGATTCAAGTATAGCAATTATTTTTTATTACTCTCTAGCTCTTTTAATAACCTCATTAATTTTTTTCCCTAAAAACTTTGTTTTTCCTGAATTACCTCAATTAATTTTTTTAATGAGTTTGGGGTTTACTGGCTCTCTAGGGCATTATTTTATGTCTCAAGCTGCAAAATATGCTGAAGTAGTTGTTATTTCGCCTTTCGAATATACTTCTTTTATTTTTGTAGGCATTATGGGGTACTTTTTTTATAACGAAATACCTAATTCTTCTATAGTTATAGGGGCTATTTTGATTGTTTTAGGAGGTTTATACATAGCCTATAGAGAAAACAAAATTGAAAATACTGTTAAAGTAAGATAGGATAACTGTTCAATATGTTAGATAAAAAAAAATTTTATATAAATGGACAATGGGTAGACCCTATATCTCCTAATGATTTTGAAGTAATCAATCCATCTAATGAAGAAGTTTGCGCTATAATTTCACTAGGCAGTTCAGCTGATACTGATTTAGCAATTGAATCAGCAAATAAAGCATTACCATCATGGAGCAAAACTTCAAAAGAAGATAGACTTAAATTAATTGAAAAGTTGTATGAAATATACAAAGCTAGATGGAGTGATATGACCGAATCTATTTCATTGGAAATGGGAGCACCTTACGATTGGGCAAATGAAGAACAAAGTAAATCTGGCGCTAATCATATTAAAAATTTTATTAAAACATTAAAGAAATTCGAATTTGAATCTACTTTTGATGAAGAATCAGATAACCATATTGTTTATGAGCCTATAGGTGTATGCGCATTGATTACTCCCTGGAATTGGCCAATTAATCAAATTACTTTAAAAGTAATTCCAGCATTAGCCGCTGGATGCACAATGATATTAAAACCATCTGAAATTGCCCCTTTATCTGGAATGGTTTTTGCTGAGATGGTTCACGAAGCAGGATTTCCTGCAGGTGTATTTAATTTAGTTAATGGAAATGGTGAAGGAGTTGGAACTCAGTTATCTGGTCATCCAAAAATTGATATGGTTTCATTTACTGGATCAACTAGAGCTGGTAAATTAATAACTAAAAATTCTGCAGACACTATTAAGAGAGTTACTCTAGAACTTGGAGGCAAAGGTGGCAACATAGTTTTTGCAGATTCTGACCCTGATGCTGTTAAACGGGGTGTAAAGCATGTAATGGGAAATTCAGGACAATCTTGCAATCATCCAACTCGTATGCTTGTAGAAAAATCAATTTATGAGAGAGCAGTTAAAGATGCTATTGAAGAAGCACAAAATACTAAAGTTGATATAGCTTCAAAAAAAGGAGATCATATAGGCCCAGTAGTCTCAAAAGTTCAATATGATAAAATCCAAAACTTAATTCATACTGGAATAAAGGAGGGTGCAAATTTAGTTGCTGGTGGCCCAGATAGACCTGATGAATTAGAAAAAGGATATTTTGTTAAACCTACAATCTTTTCAGATGTAAATAATGAAATGACAATTGCTCGTGAAGAAATCTTTGGTCCTGTTTTATCAATTATACCATTTGAAACTGAAGAAGAGGCAATAGCTATCACTAATGATACTGATTATGGTTTAACTAACTATGTACAAACTCAAGATAAAGAAAAAGCAAAAAGAGTAGCTCGACAACTTAAATCTGGAGGAGTTGAAGTGAATGGTAAGGGAGTATCGGGTGGAACTCCTTTTGGGGGTTTTAGGCAATCTGGAAATGGAAGAGAAGGTGGCAAGTGGGGCCTCGAAGAATACCTTGAAGTTAAAGCTATAACTGATTGGAAATAAACCATTTCTATACATATAAGCTAATAAAAATATAAAAATTTCGCCATTACCAAGGTTTTTTTAAAATTTACTGTTGTATTTTTTCTCTTAAATTGTTTAAGTGCTAACAATTAATTAATTAATTTTTTTTAGGAGGAAATTTATGAAATTCGTAAAAAAATTTATCCTATCTTTGGTTTTGTTGTCAGGCATTTCACTAGGTGCATCTAGTGCTAAAGCTGGCTGCAGTGTTCACTTAGGTGATTTTGACTGGGATAGTGCAAACATACATACTGCTATTTCATCGTTCATGATTGAACATGGTTATGGATGTGATGTTGAAGTGACTAAAGGAAGCACAACTCCAATTATGGCTGCTTTTTTTGATGGACAAATTGATGTTGTAACTGAAGTTTGGGAAGATAACTTAGTTGAGTTACTTAAGCCTCATTTTGAGGCAGGAACAATTCAACACTTAGGAATTAATACTCCTGCATCTGAGCAAGCTTTTTGGGTTGATAGAGCAACAGCTGAAGCACATGGTTTAAAATCAGTTGAAGATATGAAAAAACCTGGCATTTGGGAATTATTTAAAGATCCTGAAGATCCTTCAAAAGGAAGAATGACTAGCTGTATTTCTGGATGGACTTGTTATACAATTAATTTTGTTAAACAAAAAGAATATGGTTTGGATGAATTCTATACAAACTTTGATCCAGGTTCTGGTGGTGCATTAGATGCATCTATAGCAGGTGGATTTGCTAAAGGACAACCAGTATTTTCTTATTATTGGACTCCAACAAGTTTAATGGGTAAACCTGACATTGATATGGTAAGACTTGAAGAGCCAGCATATGATGCTGACTGTTGGGGTGCTATGTCAGTTGTAGTAGAAGATATCAAAGCTAATGGTCAAGAATCTTATGTTCCTTCATGTGCATGTGAATATAAGGATATGGCTTTAACTAAAATGTCTACTACTAAATGGGCAGATGCTAATCCTGAGATAAATGATATGATTAAAAACTATTCTTTACCTACTCCATTAGTTAATGAAATGTTAGCTTACTATGTAGATGAATCAGGTGGAGATATGGAAGCAACTGCTATGCATTTCCTATCTACAAATGATGTATGGGAGTCATGGGTTTCAGCTGATGTAGCAGCTAAAATCAAAAGTGCTCTTTAAATAATCATTAATAATTTTCTAGGGGATTAAGTCCCCTAGATTTTTTTAAAAATGTTCAAAAAATATAAAAAATATTTTAATTTTGGTTTCTTATTAATTTTTGTATTACTTTTAATAGTAAGTTATAATTCTAGTAAGAGAAAACCTGATAGTGTTGGAGAGCTATTAACTGATTTAAGATGGTTAAATAATTTTCCTAAATGGCTTGATGTCCCATTTATGGTTTGGATAAATGATGGATGGAGATCTTTTAGCGCTAAGTATGGTCTAATTTTTGATGCTATTGGTTATGGATTATTGCGTTCTTATTCGATCATAAAAAACTTTCTTGTAGATGTCCCTTGGCCAATAATAGTTTTTGCTGTTGTGCTTCTTACATTTTATGCAAGTGGTAAGAAATTTGGAACTACTTTATTTGTTGGATTATGTACTTTTTCAATTGGTTTTCTAAATCCACGTTTTTGGGATAAAGCAATTGAAACTACTACAATTGTATTTATTGGAATCGTACTATGTGTAATTGTAGGACTACCTGTAGGTATTGCTATGGCAAGAAGTCCTAAAGTAAGACAAACAATTCTCCCTATATTAGATTTAATGCAGGTTATTCCTGCTTTTTGTTATCTAATTCCAGGTATTATTTTATTTGGTTTAGGTGCTATTCCAGCGATTATTGGTATATTTATATATTCTTGTCCACCTTTAATTAGATTAACTGATCTTGGGATTAGATTAGTTGATAAAGAAATTATTGAAGCAGCAAGATCTTTTGGTGCAAGTCGTAAACAAATGTTGTGGGGCGTTCAGTTGCCCTTAGCACTTCCTAATATCATGCAAGGAATTAATCAATGTACTATGATGGCCTTAGCCATGGTTGTTGTAGCTTCTATGATAGGTACACGAGGATTAGGTGATGAAGTTTTACTTGGCTTGCAACAATTAAATGTTGGATCTTCATTAGAAGCAGGACTTGCAATAGTTTTATTAGCAATTGTATTTGATAGAATTACTCAAGCGTATGGAGAAAGAATTCAAGAAAGAACTCAACCCGCTAAACAGAAAAAATAATTGTGTCTAAAATTGAAATAAAAAATATCTATAAAATTTTTGGTACTGATCCATTAAGTGTTCTACCAATGGTTCAAAATGGTGCATCAAAGGAAATAGTCCTTGAAGATACTGGTCACACTGTTGGATTAGATAACGTATCTATATCAATTGAAGAAGGTGAAACTTTTGTTTGTATGGGTTTGTCTGGCTCAGGTAAATCAACTTTAATTAGACATATTAATCGTTTGATTGATCCTACACATGGAGAAGTATTAGTAAATGGAACTAACGTTTTGGATTTGAATGAAAATCAATTAATTGATTTTAGAAAAAATGAAATGAGTATGGTTTTTCAAAGATTTGGATTGTTTCCTCATAAAACTGTTATTCAAAATGTTGCATATGGCCTGGAAATACAGGGAAAACAATTAGAAGAAAGAAATGAAATTGCTATGCAACAAATAGATGCTGTTGGACTTCTTGGTTTTGAAAATCAATACCCTAGTCAATTATCTGGGGGCATGCAACAAAGAGTTGGTTTAGCAAGAGCTTTAGCAACTGATCCAGGCATATTGTTAATGGATGAAGCTTTTAGTGCTCTGGATCCTCTTATTAGAAGTGATATGCAACAACAATTGATTGAATTACAGTCTAAATTAAAAAAAACAATAGTTTTTATAACACATGATTTAGATGAATCTCTAAGACTTGGAGATCATATCGGAATTTTAAATGGAGGTAGATTGGTTCAAGTCGGAACACCTGAACAAATAATAATGAATCCTGCTGATGATTATGTTGAAGCATTTGTAAAAGATGTAAATAGAGCAAAAGTTTTAAGAGCTAAAACTGTTATGATTAAAGCAGATCAATTTAATTCAAAAGATTTAAAATTATCTAATACTTACAAAGTAAATGAAAGTGTATATATTGAAGAATTTCTTCCTAAAGTTTTATCTGATAGATCTACCATTGTTGTCGTAGACAATAAAGGAGATACAATGGGATATATAACAGAAAAAGAATTAGCTACTTCACTTAGTAAAACTGCTCATCAAGAATAAAAAAATTCAATGTTAGAAGTATGGGGAAGAAAAAACTCTAACCAGGTTATTCATGTTATGTGGACTATTGGAGAATTGAATTTAGATTATAAAAGACACAATGTTGGAGGCTCTTTTGGAGGTTTAAAAAACGAATTTTATCAAAAATTAAATCCAAATTTATATATACCAACTATAAAAGATGGAAATTTTGTTTTATGGGAGTCATATGCAATTATTCGTTATTTATCAAAAAAATATGGATACGGTTCTTTATGGCCTAAAGATATTTGTGAGGCTGCTTTAGCAGATCAATGGATCGAATGGTTTCAAGAGACACTTATGCCAAAATTGTTCCCTATCTTTTGGAACAAAGTCAGAGTTCCTGAAAAAAATAGAGATAATAATAAAATAGAAGAAATGATTAAAAATTTAAATTCTACTATAGAGATTTTAGAAAAGCAACTTGAAGATAAAAGTTATATTATAGGAGACTCATTTACAATGGGTGATATTCCAGTTGGGGCAGGAATGTTTAAATACTTTGAACTTGATATAACTAGGCCATCTTTTCCAAATATTGAAAAATGGTATAATAAATTATGCCAAAGAGAAGCTTATAAAGAGCATTCTATGAATAATTTTGGAACAAATCCTGATGAATGGCTTGAAATAGAAAAAAAAGGATAATTTTTTTGAAAGATTCTACTCAACTTACAAAGAATGAAATAGAAAATCAATATTATTTAAGAGGTTTAAGGCCTAATTATCAAACTGAAATAATTCCTAATTGGATTAAAAGATCTAAAGATTATTCTGAAAAAGTAAAACCTAAAATTAACTTAAAATATGGCAAGAATGAAAGAAATGTTATAGATCTTTATTCTGTAGATAATAGTAAAATTTTTTTACTTTATATTCATGGAGGCTATTGGCAGAGAGGTGATAAATCTGTTTATAGTTTTCTAGCAGAACCTTATAATAATTTAAATATTTCAGTTGCCTTTGTAAATTATCAAATGTGTCCTCAGGTTAAATTTTCAAATATTAAATGTCAAATTCAACAAGCAATCACTTTTCTTTGGAAAAATGCAGATGAATTAGATATTAATAAAAGAAACTTTAATGTAATGGGTCACTCTGCAGGAGCTCATTTAACAATTGAAATGCTAATGACAGATTGGAATAAGATTAATTCTTTAATGCCAAAAAAATTTATCAATTATTCGATTGCTGTTTCAGGAATATATGACTTAATTCCCTTATTACAATGCTCAGAGAATAAAAGATTAAAATTAAATCACAAGGAGGCAATAGAAGAAAGTCCTTTCTATAGAACATTTGATTTAAATGACAATTTACTCTTAGCTTATGGATCTAAAGAACCACCAGACATGCAAAGACAATCTATTGACTTATATAAAAAATTTTCTTCTGTGAAAAATTCTATTTCTTTATTATCTATTGAAAATTGTGATCATTTTGATACTGTAGATAGTATTGGCAATTCAAGTAGTGAGTTATTTAAGAAAATTATACATAATATTATAAAAACTTTATGAGATTTGATTTTATTCCTTTTTTTAATCCTGGTGAAAATATTCCATGGATAGAGACTGCTAAGATGATGAGAGAACAAACTCAACTAGCCGAAGATGCAAATTTTGAAACAGTATGGTTAACTGAACACCATTTTGCGCATAATGGTTATTTAAATGCTCCACCAAATCCTATATTAATGTGCGCAGATCTAGCAGCTCATTCAAAAAAAATTAGAGTTGGGCAAAGCCCAGTTGTTTTGCCTGATTGGCATCCTCTGAGAGTTGCAGAGGATATAGCAGTATTGGATCATTTAACTGAAGGAAGAGTTGATTTTGGTGCAAGTAAAGGAATTAATGAAAGAGTTTGTATACAATTCAATAAGGATGCAGATAGAAGAGATAATAAAAAAAGTAGTGATTTGTTTGCAGAATGTTTAGAAATAATCTTAAAAGCTTGGACAGAAGATCCTTTTAAATATGAAGGACAGTTTTACAAATTTCCAGAGCCAGGATGGAAAGAGACAAATAGATTCTTTAATCCTTTAGACAAAAAATATCACAAAGAAGATGGTGAATATATAGGTATGTATATACACCCAAAACCTTTTCAAAAACCACACCCTCCTGTTTGGCTAATGTCTAATACTCCTCAAACTTATAATCTTGCAGGTATGATGGGGTATAATGTGATTGGAATGTCTAATCCATTAAATAAACTTAATACTTGCTGGGAACAATATAAATCATCAGCCTTGAAGCATAGAAATGATAAAATTGATTTAGGAAAAAATGTTGGTATTTGCGTCATAATTTATGTAGCAGATTCTTTAGAAGAAGCTCGAAGAGATGTAGAGCAATCAATTAATTTATATTATGAATTTTTAAGTGGAAGCAGACCATCAGGGGAATGGTCAAGAAAATCATATCTAGATGACGGGGTTGAGTTAACAAACAATGATTTAAATAATAATTGGTTTGATTTTTTACTAGACCATGATCTAATTTGGGTAGGTGACAGCAAATACATTAAAGAAAAAATTAATTATTATATTGAATCAATTAATCTTCAGCATATTGTTTTATTGCAGCAATTTCCTGGTATAGAATATAAAAAAATATTAAAAAGTATGAATTTATTTTCTGAAAAAGTAATCCCATATTTTAGATAATTTTTATGATAATTAATTTTAGAAATAAAAAATTTATAATTTCTGCAGCAGCAGATGGTATTGGTTTTTCTATTGCCAAAAAAATCATTGATCTAGGGGGCTATGTTTTTATTACAGATATAGATAAAAAAAAGATAAATAGACTCCAAAGGAATAAGAAATATAAAAATAAGATTCATGCTTATCATTTAGATTCTAATGATTCTTTACAGGTAAAAAAATATTTTCAGTCTATAAATTCTATCAAAAATATAGATGGCTTGATCAATAACGTTGGTATTGCAGGTCCAACAAAATATTTAGATAAAATTACTAATACTGAATGGGAAAATACTATATCCACTAATTTAAATAGTCATTTTTATTTTTCAAAATATTCAATTCCATTATTAAAAAAAAATAAATCTGGCTCTATTATTAATATATCTTCTTCTGCTGGTTTATATGGCTTTCCTCAAAGAACACCTTATGCAGCAAGCAAATGGGCAATTATAGGTCTTACCAAGAGTATGGCTATGGAGTTAGGCAAACATAATATTCGAGTTAATGCTGTTTGTCCTGGATCAGTAGAAGGTAAGAGAATGGATAGAGTTATTGAAGCAAAAGCCAATCTTTTAAAGAGTAAACCTTCTATTATAAAAAAAGAATTTGAATCTATGGTGTCTATGAAATCCTTTGTCTCAAAAGAAGAAATAACTTCTACTATAATTTATTTACTAAGTAATTTTTCAAAAAATATATCTGGTCAAGCTATTAGTGTTGATGGAAATACTGAAAGAATGATTTAATGGATCAAGGCTTCGATTATTTAATAATTGGAGCAGGGTCTGCTGGGTGTGTTCTTGCCAATCGTCTAAGTTCAAATGAAAAAAACTCTATAGCATTATTTGAGTCAGGGTTAACCGATAATACTTGGAAAGTGAATATGCCAAGTGCTCTTTTATATACAATGCATGATCCAAAAATGAATTGGAAATATTATTCTGAACCAGAACCTTATTTAAATAACAGAAGAATTTTTTGTCCCAGAGGAAAAATGATTGGAGGTTGTTCATCACATAATGGAATGGTTTTTGCAAGAGGTCATCCAGAAGACTTTAATAGATGGGCCTCATATGGTTTAAAAAAATGGAGCTATGAAAATATTTTACCATATTTTAAAAAATTAGAAACATGGTCTGGTGGTGAAAACCTTTATAGAGGAGGTCACGGGCCATTAAAAGTAAATAGATCTAAAATTAATGAAGGATTTCCTTTATTTCAATCTGTTTTAAATGCAGCAAAAGAAGCTGGTTTTGAATTATTTGAAGATTCAAATGGATTTAAACAAGAAGGTTTTGGTACATTTGATGTAACAATCAATAGAGGACAAAGGTACGGAGTTGGAAAAGCGTATTTAAACAAAATCAGAAACAAATCAAATTTAAGAATTTTTACAAATTCTAATGTTTTAAAAATATTGTTTAAAAACAAAATTGCAATTGGTATTGAAGTGCAAGTGAACGATAAAAAAGAAAAATTTTTTGCCAGAAAAGAAGTTTTATTATCTGCTGGGTCAATTAATTCACCTAAATTATTACAATTATCAGGAATAGGAGACTCAAATGAACTAAAAAAAATGGATATTGATATAATTCAGGACTTACCTGGAGTAGGTCAAAATCTGCAAGATCATTTTGAAATATATATCCAACACAAATCAAAGAAAAAAGAAACTTTATATAACTTATCAACTAATTATATCACTCAAGGTATAGAAGGACTTAAGTGGTTTTTATTCAAAAAAGGAATGTTAGCTCATTCACATCTTGAATTAGGAGGTTTTGTTAAAACTGATTCTAAATATTCACATCCAAACATACAATTTCATTTTTTTCCATCTTTAGTAATTAATCATGGATTAACCAATCCTTTATTTGATGGATTTCAATTTCACGCTTCCCCTAATAGACCCAAAAGTAGAGGTTTTGTTAAGCTTCGAAGTAAAAACGCCAATGATGATCCAATAATTCAATTTAATTATTTAAAAGAAGAAGAAGATTTAGAACAAATGCGAGAAAGTGTTAAAATAGCAAATAATATTTTTAGACAGCCAAGTTTATCTTCTTATTTAGGTGAACAAATTCGTCCAGGAAATGATTGCAAATCTAATGAACAACTAGATGAGATAATAAGGAATACTGGAGACACAGCATATCATCCTTCATGTACTAATAAAATGGGTATTGATAAAATGTCAGTTGTAGATGAGGAAACAAAAGTTCATGGTATCCAAAATTTAAGAATTATTGATTCTTCTATTATGCCAGATATTGTTAGTGGTAACTTGAATGCAGCAACAGTAATGATTGCAGAAAAAGCTTCAGATCTAATTTTAGAAAGAGAGGAAGAACCTATAAAAGCTGAAATTTATAAATAATTTAGATTTAAAATTTTAATTATTTAGTTAAAGCTTTTATATGTCTTGGTTTAATTTCGCAGCAACCTCCCAATAAAGTTGCACCATCTTTAAATTTATTTTGAACAAACTTTCTGAATACTTCTGGGCTAAATTGATTAGCGCGTGTGCCATATCTTTCTGTTGGATATCCATTATCATATAAATCAGCATCCAAAGGATCATTCTCAGGTATATTTTTAAATGCATTAACTTTAAATCCAAAAGGTAATTTTTGATTAATTAATTTAGGCATTACAAGATTTACTATTTCTGGTGAGACACAAGCTGCTATTATTCCACAAGTATTATAATTACTGGTAATTGGTATTAAATCATCGATTGTTTCTTCTGAAGGTAAATAACCTTTATTATTTAAATGAACACCAATTAAAATTGGCTTTTCAAAATCTTTAATGGCCTCACAGGCAATTTTAATTTCATTAATACTACTCAAAACATCTAAATAAAATAAATCAACGTTAGGCTCTAAAATTTTAGCAGTTTCATTAAAGCCATTGTATATCTCCTTATCATCTGTAACTCTTTTTGAAAAATAAACAATTTCTTGAGTAGGGAGTGATCCAGCTATTAAAATATTTTTTCCAGAAATATCTTTTGCTTTGTTAGCTAATATAGCTGAATCATTTGTAGCTTGTTCAAAAAATTCTAACTTCTTATATTCTAAAAATCTTCTCTTTCTTACAGAAAAATTACTAGTTACAATCAAATCTGACCCAGCATTTATAAAATCTAAATGCATATCTATAATCATTTTATGTAAATTTTTATTAATTAAAGCCGTAGCTGACCAAAGTCTTCCTTCTGGTTTAAGACCCATCTCTAGTAGAGTTTGTCCAGAACCACCATCTAGAATGTATTTTTTCTTTTTCTCAATCATTATTTTTCTATACTAATATAGTTTTGCTAAGTATACTAATATAAAACAGATAAATTTCATTAAATGAAAACTTACAAAAATATTATCTTATCAATTGATAAGAAAGGTATTGCTAAAATTATCTTAGCTGAACCTTCAACTTACAATGCTTTATCATTTAAAACGATATTATCTTTAATAGAAATTTTTAAAAAATTAAATTTAGATAATAAAGTAAAAGTAATTATAATTGAGGGTCAAGGAAGAGGGTTTTGCGCCGGACATGATTTAAAAGAAATAAGAGGGTTAAAAGGAAAATCTGAATATCAAAGATTATTTAATAAATGTTCTGAACTAATGTTAAATATAGTTAATCACAAAAAACCAGTTATAGCTAAGATTCATGGTGCAGCATTTGCTGCAGGATGTCAATTAGTTGCAAGTTGTGATTTGGCCTACAGTGATAGCAAAGCAATTTTTGCTACCCCAGGTGTTAATATTGGATTATTTTGTAGTACTCCTATGGTGGCTTTGAGTAGAAAAGTTAATAGAAAAAAATCTATGGAAATGCTTCTTACTGGTGAACCAATTACTGCAAAATATGCCAAAGAAATAGGCTTAATAAATGATTTTTTTATTTCTTCAAAGTTAGATAAGGAGGTAACAAATATTGCCAATTTAATTTCTTCAAAATCAAATCTAGTTTTAGCTATTGGGAAAGAGGCTTTTTATAAACAATTAGAAAAACCTATGAAGCAAGCGTATACATATGCGAGTAAGATTATGACAGAAAATATGATGAAAAAAGATGCTATTGAAGGAATAAACTCATTTATTGAAAAAAGATCTCCGGTTTGGAAAAATAAATAATTTATAGTGGAAGCTAATCTTAAAAAAATTAATTTTATTCAAAACAAGAGTATTAAAATAAAGCACCAAAAGTTATTTAATTAAATTACCTTTTTTTAATAATTTAAGTTAAATTTATATTGGAAACCCGTGAGTTTTACTTAAAAAAATCATCTGTATTTATTAAAATATTAATATATTAATTTTTTTGAATTATCTTTTTTACACATAAAAAAACTTTATGACAAAAAAAATTGAACTTTCATCTACTATTCATCTCTTGGGAGAAATATTAGGTAGTGTTATAAAAAAACAAGAAAACACTGCTATTTTTGATAAGATTGAAAAGATTAGAACTCTTTCAAAAAATAGTAGAGGAAGTAATGAAAGTTTAAATAATCAATCATTTAAAAAATTAAAAAATCAAATTTCAAATCTTACTTCTACAGAAACCTTAATTATAGCTAAATCATTTAGTAGGTTTTTAGATTTTTCTAATATTGCTGAATCATTGTATAGTATTCACAATATTCATGATCATGTTATTCGTAAGACTCAAGAGACTAATGAAATAGTAATTTTAGAAGAAGCTTTACTAGATGTTCAAAAAAACCCAAATGTTTCTAAAAATAAATTTTTTAATGTAGCAAAAAATATAAGTATTGATTTAGTTTTAACAGCTCATCCTACAGAAGTTAAAAGAAGAACATTAATTCAAAAATATGCTAATGTAAATAATATATTAGACGAATTAAATAATTTACAAATTCTTAAAAAACAAAATATTAAAAGAGAAAAAGGAATACTTGAAAAAAAATTAAAAGAAGAAATTACTTCAGTATGGAAAACGGATGAAATAAAACGATCTAGACCTACTGCTGTTGAAGAAGCTAAATGGGGTTTGGCTGTAATTGAGGACTCACTTTGGAATTCGATTCCTAAAATATGTTCAAGATTTGATAATGCAGTTAAAAAATTTACTAATAAAAACTTACCTATTAATTATTCCCCAATTAAAGTTAGCTCTTGGATGGGTGGAGATAGAGATGGCAATCCAAATGTTACATCTAAAACAACTATGGAAGTAGTTTTGTTATCTAGATGGGAAGCTGCTAGCTTATATGAGAAAGAATTTACTAAATTAATTCAAAGTTTATCATTATTTGATTGCTCAAAAAAAATAAAAAAACAAGTAGGTAAAACTTGGGAACCATACAGAGTTTTTTTAAGACCTATTAGAAATAAGTTACAACAAACTCAAAGAGAAATAGAAGATGCTCTTTTAGAGAAAAGAGAACCTAAAAAAAAATTATTAGTTAATTCTATAAATGAAATTCTTGATCCTTTAAATGAAGTTTATAATTCTTTATGTTCAGTAAAATGTGATATTATAGCTAATGGCTTAGTTCTCGATATAATAAGACTTAGTCATACTTTTGGATTAAATTTAGCAAAATTAGATATTAGACAAGAGTCATCAAGACATACTTCATTATTAAATACAATTTGTAAGAAATTAGCATTAAAGGAATATACAAAATTATCAGAACAAGAAAAAATAAAATTTTTAACTAGAGAATATAAATCTAAAAGACCACTAATACCTAACAAAATTAAATTTAATAATACTGATAAAGAAACATGGGAAACTTTTAAAATGATTGCTAATACTTCAAACGAATTTTTAGGAGCTTATGTTATTTCTATGACATCTAAAGTTTCTGATATTCTAGCTGTTTTACTATTGCAAAAAGAAGCTGGAGTTAAAAACCCTTTAAGAATAGTGCCACTTTTTGAAACATTATCAGACTTACAAAATTCATCTAAAATTGTAGATAATTTATTTAAAAATAGATGGTACACAAATATTTTTTCAAATGAGCAAGAAATAATGATTGGATATTCAGACTCAA
>JBJKYT010000052.1:0-26376 GCA_045560915.1 Alphaproteobacteria bacterium | reverse complement strand
TCCTAACTTTTCCCCTCTGTCATTGCACCTGAGAGTTTAGCTAAGCCTTGCCCCTTCGGTAGAGTTTAAAACTCTTTTCCAGATATTTATTACGGTCCTTTTGCCTGAGAGTTTCCGGGTCGTTGCTCCTTCGGCGCTAATTTAAATAGACTCTCCCGTTTTTTATATTTTACATTTTTTTGAAGAATAAACAATTATTTTAGGGGAATTTTATTATTATCTTTAAAATTTTGATAAATTTGAGAAAATTCATCATAATTTTTAGTAATAAAATCAACTTTTTTAAGTATTTTAAGTTTATTTTTACCTCTAATTTTATCTATTTCTTTTAAAATTGAATAGCTTTTCCAATAAGCATTGCTAACGTTATATTTACCTTCATTTATATTAAAAACTTCTTTTAAAATGTTAAGATCATGAGGAATATTAAATTTATTTTTAGTATCTTCATATGGGAAAAAATAAAGAAAATTATCAAAACCAGACCAAGTAATAGCTGATAAACACAGTGAACAAGGCTCATGAGAACTTATAAATAAATATTTATTAGGGTTTTCAATATCTTTTTTGTTAAAAAAATTATTTATAGTTGAAATTTCACCATGAAAAATAGGGTTAATATTTTCATTATTTGTACCAATTATTTCAACTGAGTAATCGGACTTTTTTATTATAGCTGCACCAAAAATTTTATTACCATTTTCTACAGATTTTCTAGTTAAAGGAATCAATGAATTAATAATAACATCGAGAATTAAATCATAATTGATAATCATATTATAATATTAATGAATATATAAAAAAAAAAGACCCAGCAAGCTAGGTCTTTCTTTTAAATCAAGACATTTCCTCCCCGATTTAAATTATTCAGAGTTTCCTCTAAGCAATTTATTATTACCTTTGCGTGTAATAATGAATATAATTTAGTATTTAAAAATGATTATGACAATAAAAAAAAACAAAATAGATTTATAAAAGTAATTTTTCTTTTAGTATCTTGTTAATAAGCTGTGCAAAATATAATTATCTTAAAGGTTTGTTAATTGATAATTCTTTATTAAGTTTTGACTCCCTAATAAATGTATAAATACCAGCCATAATAATAAAAGTAAGACCTAAATAAGCTTTTGGCTCAAGAGTATCCCCCCAAATAATCCAACTAATAATAATAGCCCATAAAATAATTATATATTCAAATGGGGCGATAGCAGATGGAGAACCAATATTGTAAGCAGTAAACAAACAAAAGAAGCCAATTACTCCAGTAAAACCTATAGTGATTAAATAAAAAAAAGATAAAAAACTATCAATCTCCCATTCTCTTAAAATGTAATAGTAAGATTTAACAGTGTCTTGATCAAAACTAATATTAGATAATGTAAATTTAATAATAATAGCAAAAAACATTGCTGATAAATAAATATGTAAAATTTGAGAAAATACTGAGTCTTTATCAGAAGTTCTTTTTTGAATAACTACTGTAAAGGCATAACATATTGCACATAAAACTGGACAAATAGTATAAACATTAAAATCCTTGAAATTTGGATCCATGACTAAATAAACTCCAATAAAACCAATAATTATTGCGGACCACCTTCGTAAACCAACTTTTTCTTTAATAATCAACATTGAAAATATTGATACACAAAAAGGGCTTACAAAAAAAAGAGTGACCGCCAAGGCTAAAGAGAGTTTAGATAAAGAAAAATAATATAAACTAAATCCTAAGAAAAAAGCAACGGTTCTTAATATTGTTAATTTTGGATAATATGTTTTAAAAATTATTGGAATTTTTTTTACTTTTAAATATGTAATAATAACAATTAATCCTACAATACACCTCACAAAATATATTAAATATAAATTAATATTATCCGAAGTTAATTTAATTAAAGTATCTTGAATGGCAAAAACAGTCATCCCCAATAAAATTAGGACTATTGCTTTTGTGTTATTTATATTAGTGGACATGATTTTAAGATAAAAGATAAATAAATAGTTTTAGAAAATGAGCAATAAAAAAATCTATAAAGTTATTGGGATTATGAGTGGAACATCGATGGATGGACTAGATTGTAGCTTAATAGAAACTGATGGGATAAATTATCTTAAAATAATTAGAGAATATTCTTTTGATTATAATATAAGTTACAAAAAAAAATTGATTAAGATAATTCAAAAATTACCAAATTCTAAAAGAAAAAAAATCAGTTATGCAAAAAATAATGAAGCTTTAGTTACAAATAAGTTTTTAAAATTGATTAATGAATTTATTAAAAAAATTAAATATAAAAAAAAGAATATAGATTTAATTGGATTAAGTGGACAAACTATTTTTCATGATCCAAAAAATCAGTGTACACTTCAATTAAGCTCTGGAAAAGATTTATGCAAAAGAATAAATTTACCAGTAGTTTCTAATTTTAGAGACAAAGATATTCAGTTAGGAGGACAAGGAGCTCCTATAGGTTGTTTTTATCATAAGTACTTAATAAAAAAAATAAATATGAGTAGCGTAATTCTGAATATAGGAGGTGTTTCAAATATAACCTTCTTGTTAAATAAAAAACTAATAGGCTTCGATATAGGGCCAGGTAATGCTATCATTGATGATTTAGTATACTTTTTTTACAAAAAAAAATTTGATAAAAATGGTAAATATGCAAAAGAAGGTATGTTGATTAAAAATATTTATAATTCATACAAAAAGAATTTGTTTTTTAAGAAAAAATATCCAAAATCTTTAGATAGAAATTATTTCAAAAGTTATTTGAATAAATTAAAAGAATATAAAAAAAATGATGCAATACATACTGCTTCGTTAATGACGGTTTTTTCAATTATAAATAGTATTAATTTTCATAAAATTAAATTAAATGAAATAATTTTAACAGGTGGTGGAAGAAAAAATATTTTTATATTAGATAGATTAAATGAATATTTTAAAGAAAAAAATATTAAAGTTTCATTAATAGATAAATACGGATTTAATGGTGATTTAATTGAATCCCAAATGTTTGCTTATTTAGCAGTGAGATCAATAAAAAAATTACCTATCAGTATACCTTCAACTACTGGAGTAAACCATCCTATTAGTGGTGGAATTTTATATAAATAATTATTTTACTAAATTAAACCATGTTTCTAAATCTATATTAGATCCACATAGTAAAATAATAGTTTTTTGATTTGATAATTTGTTTTTTAACGGTCCCATTAATGCTGCAATAGCAGTTACACAAGCTGGCTCTAATATTAATCTATAATTATCGAACATAAATTTCATAGAATTAGTTAATTCTTCATCAGAAACAGTAATCATTTCATCAATTACATTTTTTGCAATATTAAATGAATATTCCATATGCAACGGGGAGGACAAACTATCAGCAATTGTATTTATTTTAACATCTTTGATTGGCTTATCTATTGATAAACTTTTAGTCATGCCAGATGCGCCAATAGGTTCTATACCAATAATTTTACATTTAGGATTTAGTTGTTTAATTGCCGAACCTACACCTGATATTAACCCTCCTCCACCAACTGATATTAAAATATTATCAAAATCTTGTATTTGATTAAATATTTCAAAACCCAAAGATGATGTTCCTTGTATAGTTAAATATCCATCAAAAGGATGAAGAAAATAATAACCTTCATTTTCAGAAGCTAATTTAACATTATTAAATCCTTCATGTGGCTCAGTAAAAATTAAATTAGAATTAAACTCTTTACATTTTTTTATTTTATAAGGATTAGCAGATTTATAAATAAAAATCTTATTTTTTAATTTAAATTTACTAGCAACATAGGATGCAGCTATTGCGTGATTTCCCGCACTAATAGTTGTGATACCCTTTTCAAATATTTTTTTTTTTAGATTTAAAACATTATTTATAGCACCTCTAGCTTTAAATGTTCCTGAATTTTGTAAAAACTCCATTTTAAAATAAATTTTAGTATCCAATAATTTATCAATTAATGGGCCACTTTCAATTAAGGGGGTTTTGATGATGTAATTTGATAAATTCTTATAAGTATGAGCAATAGTATCAATACTCAATTCATTTGGAATCAATTTATTTCTCTTTGTTTTTTAATTTTATCATAAGCCAAATTTATTGCAGATAGTTCTTTATTTGCCTGATCTATAAATTCTTGAGGCAAACCTTTTGATATAAGATTATCAGGATGATGTGCTTTAATTAAATCTATCCATTTTTTTCTTATTAAATCATCTGAGTCATCTCTATTAACTCCTAAAGTTTTATATGGATCAGAATCTTTATTATTTAAACGAGACTGAAAAATTCTTTGAAAATCATTTTCTGATAAATTAAAATATTTAGAAATTTTTTTAAGTAATTCTATTTCATGTATAGAAACATTGCCATCTGACTCAGCAATATAAAATAAATTATTTATTAATTCCTCTAATAAAATTTTATTATCTGAAAATAAAATTCCAACTTGTTTAGCTATTTGGTCATAACCATATTTACTATCTTTAGCTTCATTAAAAATTTTACCAACTTCTTGAATCTCATTTTCAGGAACATTAAACTTATCTTTAAATGCATGAATTTCATCTTTAGTTACTTGGCCATCTGCTTTTGCAACTTTTGCACTTAAAATAATTATACTTAATGCAAATAAATTTTGTTTTTGTTCATGAGGTATTGTTTTAAAATTTTGAGATGTTTTTCTTGATCTATCTATAGATCCTCCTACCATAATACCTAGTATAGCTCCTAAAGGACCACCTAATGCAAAGCCAGCTGTTCCTCCTATGACTTTACCCCAAATACTCATGATAAAGATTCTAAAATATTTTTTAATTCAATAATTTCCTCTTCATTTAAAATTCCATCTCTATTTTCATCAATTAATTGAAAAATAATTCTTATAGATTGATTAACTTCATCTAATGAAATACTTTTATCATTATTCAAATCAATAAAATTAAAAAATAATTTTTCTTGATTATTTAATTCTTCACTTTTTGAAATTAAAGGAATTGATAAAAATATTAATAAGAAAATTATTCGAACCATCTATACATACCTATTATTCCAGCAATTGCATAAAAAAATTGTAAAAATAAAATTCCTTTATGATTTCCTTTAAATGCCCATAAAGCAATAAGAATTGCTGATATAAGTAATAAAAAAAAACCTAAGAATTCAGCACCAATATTAAAAGAAACTAAAAGCGAATAGATAATAGCGGTTATTGCACCGCCCCATTCTAAAATTTTTGAGGTATTTATCTTCATAAAACCTCTATTAAAAAAAAATTATGCTTTTTTAATATTAATTGCGTTCTCTTTTCCTCTATTTTCACCGATCTCAAAAGATACTGCTTCGCCTTCTTGTAAAGTATCTATGCCAGCTTCTTCTAATGCAGAAATATGTAAAAAAACATCTTTTCCTCCCGCATCATTTTCAATAAATCCGTATCCTTTAGTCGGATTAAACCATTTAATTTTACCTGTTGCCATGTATTACTCCTATTCTAATATGTTATGAGGTTTTGGTAAGATTTGTATTTTCTAAATAATAAACTTAATTATAAATCTTCTCTTTAGTTAATTTAGCCATTAACTAACGATTATTTAATTAATTGCAAGTGATATATTTAGCTAAAATTATTTTTAATATCTTTCAAGAGTAATCTATTGAAAATCAATGTATATTTATAAAAATAGTTATATAATTCAATAGTTTATCAATCTTATATCAATATTTTAAAATACAAAAAAAAAGAAAATAAAAAAAAAAAATATTTATCTGGAATAAATGGTTTGAAAAGATAAATAAAAGAATACTCAAATTTCTTATCTAAAAATGTCCAAAAATAGTCTTAACTTAACTAAAGATCCAATAAGTCTTTTATTTGTAAAAATAGCTATTCCATCAAGTGTTGGAACAGTATTTATGACACTATATAATCTTGTAGATACATATTTTGCTGGCAAAATATCTGCTGAAGCATTAGCAGCATTGGCTCAAACGTTTCCTGTATATTTTATTATTATTGCAATTGGAGTTGGATTAAGCATTGGAACAACATCTTTAATCGCTAATGCTTTAGGTGAAAAAGATAAAAAAAAAGGCTCTTATTATTTAGCTCAATCTATTGGCCTTTCTATTATAACTTCAATTTTAGTAAGTTTAGTTGGAATCTATTTTGGACCTTCAATAATATTATTAATGAATGATAGCGAAGTGACAATGAAATTGTCTATGGAATATTTAAATATTATTTTTCTCGGTTCAATATTTATTCTTGTTCAAATGACTCTGAACTCTTCATTATCAGCTATAGGCGATACTAAAAGTAATAGAAATGTTTTGATAGTAAGTTTTTTTCTAAATATTATTTTAAATCCATTATTTATTTTTGGGTATGGAATTATTCCTGCTATGGGAATAAAGGGAATTGCAGTATCTACTATAGCTTCTCAATCTTTGGGAACATTTTATATAATATATAAAGTTTATCAAACTGAATTTAAAGAATATCTGTACTTACAATGTTTTAAACCAAAATTTAAAATTTTATTAGACTTGCTAAGTCAAGGTATACCCGCTGCTTTAGGTATGATGATGATAAGTGTGGGAGTTTTCATAATTTTATTTTTTATAAGTCAATATGGAGATTTAGCTCTTGCTGGCTATGGGACAGCTATAAGGTATGAACAAATATTTTTACTACCAGTTTTAGGATTAAATACTGCAGTATTATCTATGGTTGGGCAAAATTTTGGTGCAAAAAATATAAATAGAGTAGAAGAGATATACAATAAAGCTTTATATTTTGGATGCACATTCATGTTTGTTTGTGGCTTTGTAATTTACTTTACAGCTAGTAAGGCGGTAGGATTATTTACAGATGATCCTGAAGTAATAAAATATGGAACTATGTACTTACAAATTACTGCATTAATGGAACCTATTTATCCAATATTTTTTATAAGTAATGCTCTAATTCAAGGTATTAAAAGAGCAAATATTGTGATGTTGCTTACATTTGGGAGAATGGTATTTATGCCTGCTATAGTATTAACTTATTTAATATTTTACTTAGAATCAAGTTTTGCTTTTGTATTTTGGGGTTTGTTAATAATAAATTGGATTTTTGGTATATTTGTACTTATGCTTACAAAAAAATTAATATCAAAAGAAAAAAATAAAATAATAAATAAAGTTATTAAAGAATATTAGTCTTTTTTACCTGTTAAATTTGGAACAAAAATAACTTCTGATAGACTTTCAACTTCTATTGATCCATTTACTTTTGTGAATTTATTTAATATTTGTTTTGAACTTTTTTTGACAGGAGCAATTAATATGCCGTCTTCTTTCAAATGATCAAAAAAAGAATTGGGAATTTTTTCTGTAGCTGCAGTAAAGATTATTTTATCAAAGGGTATTTGTTCTTTCCAACCTAAATTACCATCATCATGCTTAGTAACTATATTTGTTAATTTTAATTTTTTAAATATTAATTCAGCTTTAATCAAAAGAGATTTAATTCTCTCAACAGTATATACTCTCCTACATAACAAAGATAAAATTGAGCATTGATAACCACTACCAGTACCAATTTCTAATATTTTATCAGTATTTTTTATATGCAATTCTTGAGTCATTAATGCAACAATATAGGGTTGACTAATAGTCTGATCATCTCCTATTGGTAGAGCTATATTTTCATAAGATTGATTACGAAAATTTTCGGGTACAAATATTTCTCTTGGTATTTTCTCGATGGCTGATAAAACTTTAGAATCAGATATACCTGCTTCGCGTAACTCTAAAGTTAAGCGAATTTTTCTAACGTCTAACATTAAGTTAATGATGACTGATTATTTAAATATTTTCTTAAGACTTCTGGTATCATTACGTTACCATCTTCTGTTTGGTAATTTTCTAATATTGCAATCAAAGTTCTTCCAACTGCAAGACCAGATCCATTTAAAGTATGAACAAAAATATTTTTATCTTTTGATTTATATTTAGTATTCATTCTTCTGGCTTGAAATTCATCACAATTAGAACAACTTGATATTTCTCTATAATTATTTTCACCTGGTAACCAAACTTCAATATCATATGTTTTATTGGCAGAAAAACCCATATCACCAGTACATAAAGTCATAACTCTATAATGAATATTCAAATCTTTTAAAATACTTTCAGCTGATTCTAACATTCTTTCTAATTCATTTTCAGAGTGCTGCGGTTCAACTATAGAAACTAATTCAACTTTTGAAAATTGATGTTGTCTTAACATTCCACGAGTATCCTTACCAGCTGCACCAGCTTCAGATCTAAAACAAGGAGTATATGATGTGACTCTCATAGGAAGATTATTAGATTGTAAAATTTGATCTCTTACTAAATTTGTTAATGGAACTTCTGCAGTAGGAATTAACCAATGATTTTCACCAGCAGTAAATAAATCTTCTCCAAACTTGGGCAATTGTCCAGTACCATATAAGGAGTTACTCTTTACTAAAAAAGGTACATGCATTTCCGTATATCCATTTTCATCTGTATGCTTATCTAACATAAATTGAGCAATTGCTCTTTCTAACTTTGAAAGCATTCCTTTTAATACTACAAATCGTGATCCTGATAATTTGCTAGCTAAATCAAAATTCATCAGATTTAAATTTTCACCTATCTCATAATGTCTTTTTGGTTTAAATTTAAAATCAGTTTTATCTCCCCATTCTCTATATAAAATATTATCATCTTCGTTTTTTCCTTGAGGTGTAGTATTTGATGGAATATTTGGCAATCTTGATAAAATTGCATGTAATTCATCTTCCTTAATCTTTTCTAATTCCTTCAAATTAGAAGTTTCATCTTTAATTTTTTCAACTTTTTTTAGAATATTTTTAACTTCTGAATTTTTATTTTGAGACTTTAGAATGCCAATTTCTTTTGAAAGTTTATTTCTTTCAGCTAATAAATTTTGCAAAACAGTTTGTGTGTTCCTTTTATCTTCATCTATTTTTATTATATTTTTAGAACAAGGTAATTCACCTCGTTGTTTCATAAAATTATCAAAAATTATTGGATTGTCTCTTATAAAATTAATATTATGCATCTTCTTTTTCTTTATCTTGTTCTTTTTTATTTTTTTGAATTATTTTAGCAATATAAATTGAAATTTCATATAAGAATATTATTGGAAGAGCTAAACTTATTTGACTGAAAGGATCAGGTGGAGTTAAAAAAGCAGCTGAAAGAAATGCCATTACTATAGCGTATTTTCTGAATTTTTTTAGAGATACGTAGGTAACCAAATTTACTTTAGCCATTAATCCTAAAACAACAGGTAATTGAAAAGCTAATCCAAAAGCAAAAATAAATCTCATCATTAAAGATAAGTATTCACCCATTTTTGCTTCTAAACGTATAGGAACACCAGATGTATTTAAATTCTGATAAGATAAAAAGAACTTCCAAGCTAAAGGTGCGATAATATAATAAACCATTGAACCACCTGCAAAAAAAAGAATTGGAGTAGCTAATAAGAAAGGTAAAAATGCTTTTTTTTCTTTAGTATATAATCCTGGAGCTATAAATTTCCATATTTGAATAGCTATTAATGGAAAAGAAAAAAATAAAGCAAAAAAAAATGCAATTTTTAATTCAGTAAAAAAAGCCTCTTGTAATGCTGTATATATAAATCCTTGACCATTTTCAGTATCTAAAAGATTAACCAGTGGAAAAGCCAAAAAAGCAAATAATTTTTCAGCAAAATAAAAACAAATTATAAAAACAATCAAAATATAAACAAAACTCCATAACAATCTTTTTCTAAGTTCCGTTAAATGATCTATTAAAGACATCTCTTCAAGATTATTTTCAACCATAAAATTAATCTTTTTTAATTTTGTTATTTATATTAGAAATTTCTTTATCAGTAAAAATTACTGTTTCTTTAATAGAAGAAAGTTCTTCTTTAATATTTTTTGTTGGATCCAAATCATTTTTTATATCTTTAAATTCTGAAAATGATTTTTTAATATCCTTTAAATCTCCCTCTTCACTTAATTCATTTAAAGAATTTTTAAATTGTCTTGAAGCTTTTTTTAAAGATTTTGAAAATGCACCCAGTTGTCTTAATAAATTAGGTAACTCTTTTGGCCCAACTACAATAACTACTACAACTACAACAAGAGCTATTTCTGACAAACCAAATGAAAGCATTTAATTTTATTTATTTTCGTCAGACTTATTTTCAATATCATCTTTTTTTTCTTCATCTTTCATTCCACTTTTAAAAGATTTAATACCTTTTGCAATATCACCCATTAACTGGGGAATTTTATTCCTACCAAAAAGAAGAAGAACAATAACAAGAACAATGATTAACTGTAAAGGACTTGGTGTCATATTTACCCCCTATATAAACGAGCTAATAACTTATATTAGATTAAAAATAAATGGATAAAAAATAAAAAAAGGCTTATTTACTAAGTATTAGGAATAAAATCTTCTAATTTCTCTTCCTCTTCATCTGATTCTATTTTGCTATCTAAAATATCATTTTTTGCTAAATCAGTAATAGTAGCAATAGCTGCTCTTTTATCAAGAAATCCACTATTTTTAAGTTCATCTTGATTTGGTAAATTATTAATGTTTTCTAAACCAAAATGTTCAAGAAATAAATCAGTTGTTGACCATAAAGTAGGCTTACCAGGAATATTTTTTCTTACACCAGGTTTAATCCACCCAATTTCCATTAAATGATCAATTGAGCCTCTTCCCATTTGCACACCTCTAATATTTTCTATTTCAGATCTTGTAACAGGTTGATGATAAGCAACTATTGCTAGTGTTTCTAAAGCAGCCCTAGATAATTTTCTTTTTTGTTGTTTAAAAATAACCAAATCTTCTGACAATTCATCTGAAGTTCTAAAAGACCATTTTTTTCCAGTTTTTAATAAATTAACTCCTCTATTTTCATAATGATTTTTAATTTCTTCAATATAATTATTAAATTCTGATTTTTTAACAATTTTATCTTTCAAATCATCTTCTGATACAGGTTCACCTGAAGCAAAAAGAATGGCTTCAATAATTTTAATATCTCTTAAAATAGACATTAATCTTTAGACCTTATGTAAATATTACCAAAAACTTCTTTTTGATTTACTTCAATTAAACCATTTTTTGCTAATTCCAACGATGCAACAAAATTTGATGATAAAGATGATTTATTGATAATCTTATTTGTTCCAAAATTAGGCAATAATGACATAATATTTGTCCACTCTTTTATAGATCCAAAAATATTTTTTAATCTTTGAATAGCCTGATCAACAGAATATAATTCTGAAGAAGCTATTGTAAGTGATTGAATTGAATCTTTTTTATTTAATATTGAGGAATAAGTCTTTAATATATCATATAAGTTTGCCTTATAAGTAATATCATATTTAATCTTTACTCCTTCTGCAATTCCGCCATAAAATGTATCTCTATTAATTATAGGTTTGTCATAAAGATTTTTAGATGTTTGTTGAATTGCTTCTAATCTTAGAAGTTGGAATCTTAGTGCTTCTTCAAGCTCTTCGGTTGTATATTCATCTTCAATCTCATCTTTAGGCAATAAAAGTCTAGATTTTAGATAAGTCAACCATGCAGACATAACTAAGTAATCAGCTGCAATTTCTAAGTGAATCTTATTATAGTTATTAATATATTCTATATATTGTTCAGCTAATGCAAGAATAGAAATTTCAGATAAATCTACTTTTTGTTTTTTTGCTAAATCAAGCAGTAAATCTATTGGCCCTTCATATCCAGTTAATAAAATATTGAATTGATCTTTTTCATGTTTAATTTCACTAGAATTTTCTAACATTTTACAACTATGTGATTTTTAATGCGATTCTGGTATCTTTATTGTAAATTTTTAACATTGACTATTAAACATCTATCTACGAAATATGTGTATTTTTCACAAAAATCTTGAGCAATATTTCTTGATTCAAAATTTTTATATAGAAGAAAATATTCAGTAGTAGAATTATTTATAAATGCAGAAATATATAAATCCTTAGAATCAAAAATTGAGTCTTTTAGATTGATTAGTTCGTTCATTTTTTCATTAATATAAGAATAATCAGAATTTGTTACTAATTGAATAGAATATTGAATATTTAATTCATTAGAAATTTCAATATTAGATGAATTTTCATAAGATAGATGTAGGCTTTTTTTATCTTGATTAATAATTGTAATACCTTCTTTATTTTCAGGTATGATAAAAAAAGGTTTATCATTTTCAGATAAAATGAAATAATTATTATTATTAAAAGAATAAAAAATAAAAATAATTACAAAAATAATTACAAAAATAATAAATAAAAATTTATTTTTAAGAATATGATCTTTAATAATCATTACATATTTTCAGGAAAGCTAATATCAATGATTGTAAAAACTTCCTTTAAGATATTTCTGAAAGATTGAATCCATATAATTCTTGATATAGTACTTGTTATATTGTTTTCATCTAACATTCTTAAAGATGAGTCATCTTTACCTTTATTCCAAAAAGCATGAAAATTTGAACATAAGTCTTCTAAATAATTGGTTAATTTATGTGGTTGCATTGTTGATGCAGCGTCTTGCAGAATATATGGCCAAGATATTAATTTCAAAATTATCTCCCATTCAAATTTAGAAATAGACAAATTATCAAAATCTGTAAAAGAAATTTTAGATATGTCTATATTGGGTAATTTTTTGGCATTATTAATTACTGAAGAAGCTCTAGCATACGCATACTGACAATAAAAAACTGGATTATCCTTATTTTTTTCAACTACTTTATCCATATAAAAATCCATAGGAGTTTCATTTTTAGTCGAGATCATGAAATATCTTAAAGGGTCTTTTCCTACTTGTTTATAAATTTCTTGTAAGGTAACAAAATTGCCCTCTCTTTTTGAAATTTTTAATAATTGATTATCTTTAAACAGTCTTACGATTTGACATACAATAACTTTTAAATATTCTTTTTTATTAGAAAAAACATCAACTATAGAAACCATTCGCTTAATATAACCAATATGGTCTGCCCCCCAAATATTTATTAACTTATCGTATCCTCTTTTATATTTATCAAAATGATAAGCTGCATCATTTGCAAAATATGTCCATTCACCATTTGATTTTTGGAATGCTCTATCATTATCATCTGAAAATGTTGTAGAGCGAAATAATAATTGTTTTCTTGGTTCCCAATCTTCAGTATCAACCGTTAAAGGTTTTTCCAAAATTCCTTCATAAATTAAGTTTTTATCTTTTAAAATTGAGAAAACTTTATCTATTAGATTATTTTTGACAATTTCTGATTCAAGAGTAAATTGATCAAATTTAATATTTAAAAGTAAAAGATCATCTTTAATCTTTTTGATTAAATATTTAACTGCATATTGTTCAAAATAGGATTGCACTTCATTAGAATCTTTTACAGATAACCATTTTTTATTATCTGAATTTTTAATTTCTTTAGCTATTTCTATCAAATAATTACCAGGATATTCACCATCCAAAAATTGAATATTTTTTCCACACAGTTCTTGATATCTTTTAAATAAAGAATTTCCTAAAATTGTAATTTGTGATCCAGCATCATTAACGTAGTATTCCCTAGTTACTTCATGACCAATTCGTTCTAATATTGACGATAATACATCACCTAAAACAGCACCTCTAAGATGTGCAACATGAATTGGACCTGTAGGATTTGCAGATACAAATTCTAAATTAATTTTTTGTTTATTAGTTTTAGTATAAATATTTTCTAATATATAAATTTTATTCAAATAATTTGAAATATAATCTTTGGTTAAAATAATATTTACAAAACCAGCCTTGTGAATATCAATAGTTTCAATATATTCTAAATTTGATAAATAATTTTCAACATATTCATTGATATTAAAACTTTTATTTAAGATTTGTCCTTTTAATATAAACAATAAATTAGAAGATAAATCTCCTTGTTTAGATTTTGAATTATAATCAATTGTTAATTTATTTGATATATTGTTTCTAATAACATCGTCATTAAAAAGTTTTTCAATAAGACTTGTTAAATCTTTTTTAATTAAAGATAATAAATCATTCATAAATTTTTTTATAAAGTTTTGAAGCGTATCTATCTGTCATACCTGATATATAATCACAAATAATTCTATTCTTATCTTCAAATTTTATTTTTAAAAGCCAATCTTCAGGCAATTCATTAAAATTTTTTTCAAAAAATTTAAATAGTTTAAAAATTATTTTTTCTGAATCCTGTCTTTTTTGTAATAGTCTTTTATGATTGTAAACATTATCAAATAAGAAGGATCGTATATCTGAACATTCATTTTTCATTTTATGCGACATGTTAATTAAAAAACCTTCATGTTTTTTTACATCATTTATCGTATTTATTTGATTCTTATCAATATTTATTAATGAATTAGATATAATATCATTAATCATTTCAGAAATACTTAATCTTAACATTTGATAAGTTAGTAAATTTTCATCAATATTTGGAAATTTTTTATTAACTTTTTTAATAAGGTTATTAAAATAATCAATTTCCTTTAATGACTTTATATCAATTAATTTAGCTCTAATTGCATCTTCTACATCATGATTATTATATGCTATATCATCTGCGATAGCTGCTATCTGAGATTCCAAATGAGGATTAAGATTTAATTCTAAGTCAAATGAATTATTATAATTTTTTATGTGAAAAGGGATATCCTTTATTATAGTTCCGTTATGCTTGACTATACCCTCTAAACTTTCCCAAGTTAAATTTAATCCATCAAAATTAGGATGGCGTTTTTCAATTTTAGTTATTACTCTTAAAGTTTGATCATTATGATTAAATCCTCCAAAGTCATTCATGCAATTGTTTAATGATTTTTCTCCATTATGTCCAAATGGAGGATGACCTAAATCATGAGCTAATGCTACTACTTCACCTAAATCTTCATTTAAATGCATTGCTCTACATAAAGATCTTGAAATTTGAGCAACCTCCAAAGAATGCGTCAATCTAGTTCTATAATAATCACTATCACTTTCTATAAATACTTGAGTTTTGTGTTTTAATTTTCTGAATGAACTTGAATGAATAATTCTATCTCTATCTCTCTCAAAAGGTGTTCTTTTAGTAGTAATTTCATGATTTTCTTCAAATAACCGTCCCTTAGATAAATTAGGAGATACAGCTAAAGGATTATTCATAATATATTTTAATAGGTTTAAAAATGGATTATATTACTTATAATATAATATTTACAGAAATTATGACAAATAATATTGAAATTACTGAAAATGCTCAAATTCATATAGCTGATTTATTAAAAAATGATGACTCAAAATTTTTTAGAATAACTGTTCAGGGTGGCGGGTGTGCAGGATTTCAATATAAATTTGAATTTGATAATTTAAAAAAAGAACATGACATAATTATAGAAACTTCAAAAGTTAATGTTCTAATTGACGATATTTCTCTTAATTTAATTAAAGGATCAAAAATTGATTATGTTAATGAATTAATTGGCTCTTCATTTAAAATTTCAAATCCTCAGGCATCATCTTCTTGTGGTTGTGGAACTTCATTTTCTGTTTAAATAATGAAATTTACTACATGGAATGTTAATTCAATAAATGCAAGAATTGATCATTTAATTAAATTTATAAAAACTGATCAATCAGATGTATACTTATTACAAGAACTTAAATGCATAGAAGAAAATTTTCCAATACAAGAAATTGAAAAATTAGGTTACAAATCATATATTAACGGTCAAAAAGCATGGAATGGAGTAGCTTTTTTAAGCAAAAAACCAATTAATATATTAAATAATAATATACCTACTTTTAAAGAAGATGATAATGCTAGATTTTTAGAAGCAGAAATAATTTTAAAAAAATTGAACAAAAAAATAAGATTGATAAATATATATTTACCTAATGGTAATCCAATTGAAACAAGTAAGTTTGATTATAAAATAGAATGGATGAAAAAATTTAATAAATATATTCTAGATCTGTATGATAAGAATATTCCAATAATTATAGGAGGAGATTTTAATGTCATTCCAAATGATGAAGATGTATATTCTCCTGAAAATTTTAAAAATGATGCGTGCGCTCATCCAAAAACTAGGGAACAATTTAGAGTTTTAATTAACACTGGATTTACTGATACTGTGAAATATTTTATAGAAGGAAATACCAACTGGACATTCTGGGGTTATAGAGGTGGAGGATGGCAAAAAGGAAATGGACTAAGAATTGATCATTTTCTTACTACACCTGAAGTAACAGACATTATAAAAGATGTTAAAATTAATAGAGATCCTCGTGGCTGGGAAAAAGCTTCTGATCATACTCCTGTTATATTAGAAATATAAAAAACAATATTAAAAATTAAATATCGGCGTAGGTGTGAGTTTCTTCTTTAGCTCCTGGTTGGGTTACTGCCCCTTCATAAGCTGGTCCAACAGTTTGAGCATATTTCCATATAGTGCCAGAATTATGATTTGTTTTTCTTGGTTTCCATTCTTTTTTTCTTTTATCAATTTCTGATTGAGATAAATTTACATTTATTTCACCTTTAATTGCATCTATAATAATTTCATCACCATCTTTTAATAATCCAATCATACCTCCTACGGCAGCTTCTGGTCCAACATGACCTATACAAAAACCTCTAGTCCCACCAGAAAATCTTCCATCTGTAATTAAAGCTACTGTTTCTCCTAGACCTTGGCCATATATAGCGCCAGTAGTAGAAAGCATTTCTCTCATACCAGGTCCTCCTTTAGGGCCTTCGTAGCGAATAATTACTGCATCTCCAGCTACTATTTCATTTTTAAGAACAGCAGTAAGTGCATCTTCCTCACAATCAAAACACTTAGCTTTGCCTTTAAATTGTAGATTTTTTAATCCCGCTATTTTTGAAATACTTCCATCTTCAGCTAAATTTCCCCACAAGCCAACTACTGAGCTATGTTCACTAATAGGGTTGTCACAAGTATAAACAACATCTTGATTTTTAGGAAATATTACATCTCTATGATTTTCTCCGATAGTCTTACCTGTTACTGTCATGCAATCACCATTAATATACCCACCATCAATTAATGATTTTATGACAATTGGAACCCCACCTACTTCGTATAAATCTTTAGCAACATATTTTCCTCCAGGTGACATATCTCCAATATAAGGAGTTGATTTATAAATATCGACAACATCTTTCAAGGTAAATTTAATACCAGCTTCATTAGCAATTGCTGGTAAATGTAATCCTGCATTTGTAGAACCTCCTGTAGCAGCAACTACAACTGCTGCATTGCGAAGAGATTCTAAAGTAACTATATCCCTTGGCCTTATATTTTTTTCAATCAATTGCATAACAGCTTTACCACTTTCAATACCGTAATTATCTCTTTCTTCATATGTAGCAGGAGTCATTGCTGAATTTGTTAATGCTAAACCCAAAGCTTCAGAAATACACGCCATAGTATTTGCTGTAAATTGTCCACCACAGGAACCAGCAGTAGGACATGCTACTTGTTCTATAGTCTTTAATTCTTTGTCATCTATTGCACCTTGTGCATGTTTACCTACAGCTTCAAAAACATCAATAATGGTTAAATCTTTTCCTTTATGATGACCAGGCAATATAGATCCACCGTATATAAATACGGAAGGAATGTTAAGTCTCACCATTGCCATCATTAAACCTGGTAAAGATTTATCGCATCCTGCTAATCCAACAATGCCATCATAACAATGTCCTCTTACAGATAACTCAACACTATCAGCGATAACTTCTCTACTAACTAAAGAAGCTTTCATTGCTTCATGTCCCATAGCTATACCATCAGTCACTGTAATTGTAGTAAATTCTCTCGGAGTTCCATTTTTTTCTTTTACTCCAATTTTAACTGCTTGCGCTTGTCTGCCTAAAGTAATATTGCAAGGTGCAGATTCATTCCATGTAGTTGCCACACCAATAAATGGCTGATATATTTCTTCTTCAGACATACCCATAGCATAATACATGGATCTATGAGGAGCACTTTTAGGTCCAACACTTACATGCCTACTAGGTAGATTTTTTTTTATATTTGAACCTTTTTTATCCATAAATTTATTTAATAGTATTGATTATTTGATCAATTTTTTCAATAGAATTTTTAATTTCTTCTTCTTGTTTTTTAAATTTTTCTATTACATTTTTTGGAGCTTTTTCAATAAAATTATCATTATTGAGTTTATTTTGTATTTTTATTAACTCAGAATGTTCATTATTTTTCTTTGTAGATAATTTGTTAATTTCAGATTTAGTATCGATAATTCCTTTAAGAGGAATAATAATTGTAGATTTAGATGTTAC
Organism: Alphaproteobacteria bacterium; assembly: GCA_045560915.1. Taxonomy (GTDB): domain Bacteria; phylum Pseudomonadota; class Alphaproteobacteria; order HIMB59; genus MarineAlpha5-Bin3. The sequence continues at coordinate 7,911 of JBJKYT010000052.1, read as the reverse complement.
TATATTTGCAGATCCCTCACTTTTAAAAGAATTATCATTTATAAATAATTTATTTAATTTTAGTAATTTATTAATTTCATTTTCTGAATTTTTTAAAAATGAACAAAAATCATTATCTTCATTATTTATATTAACATCAATTTTATCCTTATAAGGTATATTAAGTTTAGATCTAATATTGCGAATTGAAGATATTATTAATATTAAATTTTTAAAATTGTCTTGATCAGAAAGAAAATCTTTTTGAGTCTCTAATTTATTAGATATTTCATTCATTATATAATCATCTTTATTAAATAAAAGATTCCACAAACTTTCTGTAATAAAAGGAATGATAGGATGAGAAATAATTAAAATTTCTTTAAAGACAAACATTAATACATTTTTTGTTTCATTAGATTCATCTGTATCTTTTAATATTGAAGATTTTGAAAATTCTATAAACCAATCACAATATGAATGCCAAACAAAGTGATATAATTCATTGGAAACTTCATGAAATAAATATTTTAAAGTATTTTTTTCAATATTTGATTTAGTTTTGATCAATTCATTAACAATCCATTTATTTACTGGAGCTTTGATTTTTTTATAATCAAAATCTTTGTCTAAAGAACATTTATTAAGTTGTAAAAAATTTGAAGCATTCCAAATTTTGTTAATAAATGATTTATAACCTTTAACTCTAGACTCAGATAATTTTACATCTCTTCCTGGATTGATTAAAGCGGTAAGAGTAAATCTGAGAGTATCAGCTCCATATTTATCTAGCAATTCTAATGGGTCAATAATGTTACCTTTAGATTTAGACATTTTTTGACCTTTTTCATCTCTAATTAAAGGATGAATATAAACATCTTTAAATGGAGTTTCTTTCATAAAATACGATCCCATCATCATCATTCTAGCCACCCAAAAGAAAATTATATCAAAACCAGTAACCAAAACATTACCAGGATAAAATCTTTCTAATTCATACGTTTTCTTTGGCCATTCTAAAGTAGAAAATGTCCATAGAGCTGAAGAAAACCAAGTATCCAAAACATCTTCATCTTGCTTAAGAGTTTGATTATTTCCATAATGTTTAAGAGCTTGTTTATTGGCTTCTTCTAATGTTTCTGCTACAAAAAATTTTTTATCAGGACCATACCAAGCAGGTATTTGATGACCCCACCATAATTGTCTAGAAATACACCAAGGTTGAATATTTTCCATCCAATTAAAAAAAGTTTTTTCCCACATTTTAGGAATAAATTTAGTATTGTTTGATTTTACAGATTTAATTGGATCAATAGAAAGTTTTTTTGCATCACAAAACCATTGATCAGTAATCCAAGGCTCTATAACAACTCCAGATCGATCTCCATAAGGTATTACCATATTTTGTTTTTCTTCTTTAACTAACAAATTTTGATTTTTAAGACCTTCAAGTATTTTTTTTCTTGCATCATATCTATCTAGTCCTCTGAATTGACCTGGAACTGAATCATTTAATTTAGCATATTGATCAAATATATTTAATATTTCAAGATTATGTTTTTTTCCTACTTCAAAATCATTAAAATCATGAGCCGGAGTGATTTTTACTGCACCAGAACCTTTTGAAGGATCGGCGTATTCATCCGCAATTATTTGTATTTTTTTATTTGTAAAAGGCAATGAACAATATTTGTTAATTAAATTTTGATATCTACTATCATCAGGATGAACAGCAACTGCAGTATCTCCTAACATAGTTTCTGGTCTAGTTGTTGCAACAATAATAAAATTATTTTCATCAATAGGATATTTAATATGCCACAAGAAACCATCTTGTTCTCTTTGTTCTACTTCTAAATCAGATATAGCAGTTAATAATTTTGGATCCCAATTAACAAGTCTTTTATCTTTATAAATTATTCCATCATTGAAAAGATCAATAAAAACTTTTTTCACTGCTAGTGAGGGGCCTTGATCCATAGTAAATTTTTCACGAGACCAATCTGCTGATGAACCAAGTCTTTTTAATTGATTGCTGATTTTTCCACCAGATTCTTCTTTCCATTTCCAAACTTCTTCTATAAATTTTTCTCTACCAAGAGATTGTCTGCTAATATTTTTTTCTTGTAACTGTCTTTCTACAACCATCTGAGTTGCTATTCCTGCATGATCAGTTCCAGCTTGCCATAAAACTTCCTTACCTTGCATTCTGTGAAAACGTATTAAAATATCTTGTATTGTAAATGTTAAAGCATGACCCATATGGAGACTGCCTGTAACATTTGGTGGAGGCATAATAATACTATAAGATTCAGTGCTTTTTTTTGGTTTAAAAGAACCAGAATTTTCCCATTTATCATAAATTAATTTCTCTTCTTTGGAAAAATTAAAATATTTATCAAAAGACATTTTATTTTTTGTTATTAAAGTATTTATCTAAATATAATGGGGCTTTTTTATCTAACCATTTAGTTAAATACTTTTCAAATACTTGGTCTAATTTTTTGTTTAAAATCATAGTAGTTTCAGATTTGCTTAATTTAGTATCTTCTATTAAATCAATGGTACCATCATCTTTAACTTTCTTATTTAAAATTAAAATATTATCATTTATTTCTTGAATATTAGGGCTATCTTCATCTTCTAGTGCTTTACGAATTACGTCTAATGTTTGTTTTATAGATTCTTGTTCTGACATTATTGAATAACTTATATCTTATGAAATATTTTATTTATATGATTAATTAAATTAGGGCAAATATTCCTCAAAAATATTAACAAGACTACCCTCTAATGATTTAAGCTTAAAATAATTTAATAAATACTCTTTTTTAGAATTTAAATAGTTTACATTAGCATTTAATAATTTCTCTTCTTCTTCTACTAAATCTGTAATTGTTTTGGTTCCTATTGTATATTCTTCCTTAAGACTCGTTAATGAAGTTTCAATAGATTCTATAATAGATAAATTTGCCTTCATTTGAGATTCATTAATTTTAAAGTTTTTATACGTATTAGAAATTAAAATTGATAAATCATCTGTTTGATCTTGTAATTCAATTTCTGCTTGTAATTTTTGAGATTGATATTTCCTAATATCCGAGTCGTCTTGACCTTTATTATACAATGGGACAGTTATAGTTAAGCCTATTGAACCACTTGTAGTATTAGTGCCTCTTTCCAATCTACTACCATCAGAGTACAAAGCTGTACCAGAAATATCAATATTTGCTTTTTTTGATTTTTTTTCTTTTAAAATAAGAATTTCTTTATTTAAAACTTCATTCTCTAATAAAAGTAAATTTAAGTTATTATTAAATGCATTTTTTGTTAAATCTTCTAAATCTATATTATAATTAATTTCAATATAATCATCTAAATTAATTGCATTTAAACCTACAATTCTATTAAAAGTTTTTTTACTAATTAAAAGATTTTGTTCAGCTGCAAATAAATTAGTTTTAGCTATAGCAAATGAAGCTTCTGACTCTTGAAGTTCATATAAAGTTGCTGATCCTAAATCAAATTTTGTTTGAATTTCTTCAATAGCTTTTAAAACTGCATCATAGTTCTTTTTAGTGGCTTCTAATGACTTTTCATAATTTATAACAGTTAAATACCCTTCTATTGCATCTAAAATTAGATTTTCAATTGTCGATTCAAAATTAATTAATTCATTATTATATAAAATTTTAGACCTCTCAATTTCTAATTTATTTACCCCAGCATCATATATATTTTTAGAAATAACTAATTTATATGAATCAGTAAAAGTTTCAGGAGTAGAAGATGTAGTAGCTGTATCAGTATCTGCAGATTCATAAGTGCCTGTAACTGTACTAGTAATTGAAGGTAAATTTTCTCTAGATGAGTAAATTATTAATTCTTTAGATTCTTCCAATTTTTCTAATGCAAGTTTGACCTTAGCATTATTTTCTATAGTACTTTTTATTGCTTCATCTATATTTAATGAGTAGCTATAACTGCTATTAAAAATAACAATCAAAAAAATAATAAAAATTTTCAAAATTCAAACCCTTTCTGTTCTTCATATAATTCATATTCTGAAAAAACATCAAATAAATAATCTTCACTAAAACTATCTTTGTTTTTAGTTATAGATACAGCTTTGCAAAAATTTACGTTTACTTTTCTTATCATTATAAGTTTTCCTAAATTTTCATTTAGTTGATTTAAAATTGAATTATCAACTACACTAATTGGTGTATCTATAATAATTCTATCATATGGTGCTCCTTCAAAATATCCTTTGATAAAATCTTTGTTAATTATTTCAATATTTTGAATTTCTAATTCATTAATTTTTTCTTTAAAAAGGTCGCATAGTTCATTATCAGATTCAATGGCAATTACTTCAGAACATAGATTTGATAGCAATACTGTAAAATAGCCAGTTAATGCTCCTAAATGTAAAATTTTATGATTTTTTTTAATTTCAGCACTTTTGATTAATTGTGCTAAATGTAAGTTTTTTAAATAACCTCTATTAGACAACATTTTAATATCTACATCGGAATATGAAATTTTAGTTATTGAAGAAGGTAAAAATTTTTCTTTTGGAACCACTTTAAAGAGATTAAGTATATTTAAATCGTTTATTTTATTTGGTCTTAATTGGTTTTCAACCATTAATTCTCTAGCTTTTTGATAATTAAAATTCATTTGTTTTTTGGAAAATTAAAGTTATTCTTATAATATTATTTATTTCATATTCAAACACCAAAACTCTTAATTTGTTTTTTATATGGTTTTAGGTGTTTCATTGACTTAATGTAATTTAATCATTATTTGTCCATCAAATTAGGCTCGGTGGCAGAGTGGTTATGTAGGGGCCTGCAAAGCCTTGCACAGCGGTTCGATTCCGCTCCGAGCCTCCATATTTATCTTGTTTTTTGTTATTTTTTTTATTATCAGAACAATTGTGTTCCTCGGTAGCTCAGTGGTAGAGCAATCGGCTGTTAACCGATCGGTCGCTGGTTCGAGCCCGGCCCGGGGAGCCAATTATTTTTAAGATTTTACTTCAACTAATTCATTAAATCTTGTTGTGTAACAAGGAGATACATTCTCTCTTTTCATTTTCCATATTTTTTCAATACCTTCTGAAGCAATTTTTAATGTTGCACTACCGTATCTATTATTTATTTTATCCATAACCTCCATCATACTATCAGATATTTCTCTATCATAATCCAAAAGACCTTTTGTTAAATTATGTTTAGTAAGACCATAAAGTATTACTCCTGCTTTTTTATAACGATAACCTGGTCGGTATATTTTTCTAACTCCTTCAAGAGCTCTTTTGACTATATTAATACTATTATTAGTTGGAAATGGTAGTTGCAGTTTGATTGAATTTGAATACTGTTTTTCTCTTCTATTAAAGTGATTGGTTAAAACAAAAACACTCATTGATTCAGCTACTAAACCCTCCTCTCTTATTTTTTCAGATACTCTTGATCCATACGTTGAAACTGACTCTTCTAAATCAAATAATTTTTCTATTGGCTTGTTAAAAGATCTGGATACACAGCAGCTTTTCTTATCACTTGGGGTCAAATCAAGATCTAAACATGATACACCATTTAACTCTAAATAAGTTTTTTCTCCAACTACTCCCATATTTTTTCTAACCCAACCTCTATCCATTTGAGAAAAACAATATGCATCATCAATATTATTTTTTCTTAGAAATAATGATAATCGTCTTCCTATACCCCATACATCTCCTATTGGTGTTAATTTGAGACCATTCTTTATTTCAATTAAATTTTTTAATATACATACACCTTTATAGTGTGCATGTTTTTTTGCTAAATTGTTCGCTATTTTTGAAAGTGTTTTAGTTGAACCTACTCCTATACTAACAGGAACACCTACCCATTTTTTTACTGTTTTTCTTATATGTTGACAATAAGTATTTAGTTCATAATTTTCAAAACCATTTAAAGATAAAAAAGCTTCATCAATTGAATATATTTCAATATCTGATGAGAAACTTGATAATGTTTCCATAACTCTTTGTGAAATATCTCCATATAATGAATAATTTGATGAAAAAACTCTAACATTATTTTTTTCAATAATTCTTTTTGCTTTAAAATATGGTTCACCCATTTTTATTCCTAATTTTTTTGCCTCCTTTGATCTAGCAATTATACAACCATCATTATTTGAAAGTACAACAATAGCTTGACCTATAAGTTTTGGATTAAATATTCTTTCACAAGAAGCATAAAAATTATTGCAATCTATTAGTGCTATGGATTTATTAAGTGAGAGATGATTTTTATTTAGTTGTTTTGTGTATAACATACGTTACTACTCCCCATATAAAACATTCCATTTCTTCCTTAACCTGAATACTCGGATATTCACTATTGGCTGAAATTAGAAATAAAGACTGGTCTTTTTTCTTTAATTTCTTAACTGTCAAATCACCAAAAATAGAAGCAATAACAATATTATCATTACGCGGATTAATGCTTCTGTCTACTATGAGCAAATCACCTGATGATATGCCTGCATCAACCATAGAAGGTCCGCTAGCTTTAACAATATATGTTGCGGTAGGACGTTTTACTAAATATTCATTAAGATCAAGCTTGGTTTCCATATAATCAGTTGCAGGAGAAGGAAATCCAGCTGATACTGAGTCGAGAAAAAATGGAGCTATTCTCTTTTTTCCTGATTCAGTTTTAAATATTAAAATATCTTCTTTCTTATACATAATATTAAAAAAATATTTTAAAATGTTGATAAATAATAATTATATTGAATTTTTTCATATTTGTTCTACTTTTGTTCTAATTTATGCAGAATAACAAAAAAGTCAATATAATTTTTTCAAATTCCTGTTAAAAAAAAATATGAGTAAATTATTTGAAGAAAATGCATATCTTAAAGAGTTTAAGGCAAAAATAATAAGTATAAATATAGAAGAAAAAACAATTGAACTAGACAATACAGCTTTTTATGCAAGAAGTGGTGGTCAGCCAGGGGATATAGGAGAAATAATAGCAGAAAATCAAAATATAGAAGTTAAAGATACAATTAAAAAAAATAATAAAATCATTAATATCATTAATGAAACAGAAAATTTAGATAAGGGAATTGAAATAATAGGAAAAATTGATTGGGAAAAACGATACAAACATATGAAAATGCATAGCGCATTACATTTAATGTGTTCAGTTATACCTTTGGGGGTAACAGGAGGTCAAATAGGATATGAAAAAAGTAGATTAGATTTTAATGATCCAGATAAGGAAATAAATAAAGAAGAAATAGAAGAAAAAATAAATTCACTTGTAAAAGATGATTATGAGATAACAAGTGAAATAATTGATAGTAAAATATTAGACGAACAACCTGAATTAATAAGAACTATGTCAGTAAAGCCGCCTCAAATTGATGGTAAAATTAGATTAATAAAAATTGGTAATGTGGATTTACAACCTTGTGGAGGTACACATGTTAAATCAACAGCAGAAATTGGTTCAATCAAAATAGGTAAAATTGAAAATAAAGGTCGTATGAATAGAAGAGTTAATATTTTACTTAATGATTAAGTATTTGGCTTAAAAATAATTTTGTTCTATCACTCTCTGGATTATTAAAAAATTTATCTGGAGAAGCTTCTTCTACAATCCTTCCTTCATCCATAAACACCATTCTATTAGCCACAGTTTTTGCAAAACCCATTTCATGAGTTACAACAATCATTGTCATTCCACCATCTGCCAAATCAACCATAACATCTAAAACTTCTTTAATCATTTCAGGATCAAGAGCAGATGTTGGTTCATCAAAAAGCATAATGTTAGGATTCATTGCTAAAGATCTCGCAATAGCTACTCTTTGTTGCTGACCACCTGAAAGTTGTCCAGGATATTTATTAGCTTGCTCAGGAAT
>JBJKYT010000051.1:0-29287 GCA_045560915.1 Alphaproteobacteria bacterium | reverse complement strand
ACTGCACTCCATAAATTCTTCCAACATCTCCTTCAAACTTAGCTTTATCTTTCCAATAATTTGAATTGGCATTCTGTGTCCAAATAGTTTTTTTATCTTTCAAATTTTCTCTTTTATCTTCATATAATATTTCAGCAAGACGTCTTTCATCATCTGATCCTTCAAGAAACCACAAAAGTTCTGAAACAACTGATTTCCATGCAAGTTTTTTTGTTGTCATAGCAGGAAAGCCTTTTTGTAAATCAAATCTCATTTGAAACCCAAAATTTTTTCTAACTTTGCCAGCTCTACTTTCAACATCAGAACCATTTTCAAAACAATATTTAAGAGCTTCAATATATTGTTTCATTTTTTCCAAATTTCAAAATGACAAGTTTCATCATTATCTATTCTTTTAATCATTTTCATTGATCTATTTATCATATTTAAATCTATTTTTTTATCACATTTAAAATCGCCATATATTCTAGTTAAATAAAACTCTTCAACTAACTCAAAAAGTTGATTTAGAATTTCTGATCCTCCAATAATATAAAAGTCTTTGTTATTATATTTTTGCGTTAAATTCACAACACTATCAATAATATTTCCAGAAATATATTCATCTGCACCAGGATATTTTTTTTTATCTTGATTTGTGATTAATATATTTAATCTATTAATTAATGGAGATGGCATAAAAGGATCTTCCCAAGTGGCCCGACCCATTATGACAATGGAATTTAATGTATTTTTTTTAAACCACTTTAAATCTGATGAATTTTTAGGCCATGGCATACTACCATCTTTACTTATGCCCCCTTTATCATCTACTGCCATTATTGCTTTAAACATAAATTAATGAATTTAATGTTATTTATTATTTCATTTAAAAATGCCTTCGACAATCAATAAATAGTCACTTTTTATTAGGTTAATACACAATCCTTTCTTGTTGCTTATCTTTGGTTTATATAGGTAATGTTGGTTTACCAACTATAGTGATAAACGCTTTATGTAATAGGTTGTGCGGACCCGGGGGCGGTACCCGGCGCCTCCACCATAAAATATGGGGGCGAAATAGGTTTGACGTTGACCAAAAGATAAAGACTTTGCTCGGTATTGTACCACCGTTATCGGACTATTTTTATAAATGCTAACGATAATAGATTAGCTATCGCTGCCTAGATTCTAGGCTAGCGCGGTTTGGGGCACCGGGCAACAGAACGCCCCTTTTTAATTAAAAGTTATTATTTCCTCTTATTTTTTGAAAAACAAGTTGCAGACACTTTTGCAGACACTTTGCAGACACTCTCAAGTCGCAAAGTTCCCATTTTCTATGCGATGAAACAAAGAGAAATTTTTAAATTATTAATTTATTTATTGTTTAAAAACTACTGGATAATGATTTCATAATTTCTACATATTTACTAATATCTTTTTTTTTAATCTGTTTATCTTTAAGATTTTCAATTAAATTTTTTGTCTCATTGTATTCATCACTTTGTTCATTTTGAAGTGTAATATAAAAAAAACCTGAACCAATAAGATTATTTAAATTATTTTTAGGTAATTCAGAGTCTTTCATCTTATTCAGATGTGAATACAAAATTAATTGTAACTTTTCATTTTGTATTTTAAAATCTAATATGTGAAGAAGTGTTAATGTTTGAGGACTATATTTGGTTCCATCATCAGATGAATATTCTCTTTGATCATAAAAATAATAATCATCAAATTTTCTAAAATTGATATCATACAACTTTGATAAGGTATCAATAATTTCTAAATGATTTTGAATTTGCTCCTCTAATCCAAATTTGTTAATATTTCCTTCCTCTAAATCATTCCAAAACATCCATGAAGTAGAACCAGAAATCTTTGTAATTAATGATTCTGCATTATTAAAACCAATACACTGAGAATCAAACAAAGGATGATTTTTCATAAATTTAATTTCGATTGACTCTGAGGTATACCCTTTTATTTCTCCTGAGGATTTTTGATCAGGTTTTTTTTGTTTATTACAGAGATATTTATCTTCATTAATTTTAATATCATCTTCTTTATATTCTTCTACTTTAGCGTTTAATTCTACTCCAAATAATGAAGTTGGTAGTTCTGCAAACACCGATGACGAAAACAACAAAACAAAAAGTGTGAGAAGAATTTTCATTTGAATAATCCTAGCATAAATAAATTCTTATTCGTATAGTTTTCCGTCTGAGGTCACAAAATCATCAAAAACGAGAAAAGTCTGCAGACACTCTAAAGTTTCATTCTAGGTGATGAATCAATTAGAATAATTTAAATATTATTCAGGATAAGTTTCTTTTATTAACTCACCATCTATATTCCATATCATTTCAAAACCATCTTTTTGATTTTCTCTATATCCAATTTCAGATTTTTTTTGACCATTTTCAAAAAAGTTTATTTCAACACCATCTTTTAAATTATATGTATATTGTGTGATTGATTTTTGCTGTCCATTATCAAACCAAGTTCTCTCTCCCCACAATTCATCTGCAATATATTCTTGTTCCAATACTTTCTGACCATTTTCATTCCATTCAATAAGTAAACCATCATACATACCATCATCTGATAATTCCAATTCAGATTTCTTTTGACCATTATTATGCCATTCAGTATGGATACCAACCGGTAAATAACCGTGAAGCATGCTACCTTCAAATTCTTTTTGACCATTTTCATACCATCCTTGAACTAATGCAATTCCTTTAGGATACTCAGATGTATATGACCATTCAGTTTGCAAACTTTTTCCACCATTTTCATGATAACCTATGTCAATCCAATCTCTTCCAGCAACTTCCCAATCTTCCGACATTAACTTACCATTTTTATGGTAAAATACAGTTCCCTCTGTGAGTAATTTATCACCATCAAATATATCAATCCATGAAATCCAATTATTTTCAAAACTATATTTATTTATGAAATTATAACATGAGATAACAAACTCACCTTTACTTTGAAAATTGCCATGAACATCCCAAGCAAGAACCGCACCACGTTCTGATGGAAGAAAGGCAACGTATTCTCCACTTCCTTCAAAAGTTGCTTCAACTTTTTTCTGACCATTTTCATACCACATGAACAATTCACCATCTATTTTTCCATCTTTGACTTCCCCCTTAATCTTTGTCTTACCATTTTCATATTCACATAAAATGTTGCCAGTGAAAGGTTTGTTCTTATTTGGTAAATAAATATTTCCTAATCTAATTTGGACATCTGTTTCTAGACAAACGGTTTTATCGAATATGCCCGCATTAGAATTTAATGAAATTAATGATAAAAACAAAACAAAGAGTGTGAGGAGGGTTTTCATTTGAGTAATTTTAGCATGAATTAATTCTTATTTGTAATGTTTTGCGAGGATTGATGAAATTTGCGATATCTGTGCAGACACTATTTGCAGACACTTTTAAAAAACATATGTATACTGCGACTTAGGGCAGTTTAGTAAGGAAACAGAACGCCCCACTACAATCTTGATTTTTGATTCATTTCTCTAGTTTTTTTTCGATGCTCTTAATTCGTGCGTAATATATGCGTAAATAAATAAAAATTTTTCTAATTTTCACCAAACCATTCCCAAATAACTTCGGCAATAATATCACAGCTTGTTCCACCTGATTCAATTACTAAAGCTGCGCCTTCAGCACCATTTTCCCAAGCCAATTCTTGGCTTTCAGTTAAATGATCTAGCTCTGATGAGTATCTTTCAAATCTAGGACTTTCTTGTAATCTTTCTGTTATTAAAGTGTAATATTGATTATCTATACAGTTTTCTTCATAAACAAATATTTGAACCCATAATCCTCCTAAAGTAGCTATATCCTCATTAGAAACTTCTACATCATGAAAGGCTAGAGCAGGATTAACAAAAAATAAGAAGACTGTGATTTTTTTTATTAATTTTAAAAACATAATTTAATCATTAATTAATTCTATCAAGTATTTAAGATTATTTATCATATTTTTTGGAGTGTAATCTAGATTATCAAAAATTAAATTATTTCTATTGACCCAAATAGCATTAAAACCATAATTACCACCCCCAGAAACATCCCATGTATTTGAGCTTAGAAAAGCAACTTCATTTTTTTCAATCTTATATTTTTTAATTGGAATATCGTATACTCTCGAATCTGGTTTAAAAATACTCACATCTTCTACTGAAAAAATATCATCAAAAACTTCAAGATCATTTCTAGAGACTAACTCGTTAAGGAGGGAGGGAGTACCATTTGAAAGTATAGATAATTTGTAATTTTTTTCTTTTAATAATTGAAGAGTTTCTTTTACTTCAGGATAGGGAGATAAAATTTTATAAAGATCAAGTAATTCATTTTTCATATCTGGATTTATATTGAAAACTTTCATTGATTTATCCAGACTATCCTCAGTAATTTTCCAAAAATCTTTATGTCTTTTCATAAGACTTCTTAACCAAGTATATTCTAATTGGGTTGTTCTCCAATAATTTGAAAAACTTTCCCATTTGCTGCCTATTTTATCTTTACATTTTTCTGCAGCAGAATTGACATCAAACAGAGTTCCATAAGCATCGAAAACTATTGCCTTAATATTTTTCATAAACTAATATTAAATATACTAAATAATTATAAAGAAGGGATAAAATTATGGAAAAAGGAATGCTTGTATTGGCAAAATTTAAATCAGGGGATGGAATATTTGAAAAATTCATGGGATGGATGCAGTCTGATGAAGGAATGGGTGTAAGAAGAAGTGTCGCTAATGTTGAAAAAACAGTTCCTGCAGTAGCTCCAGATAAAAGCTATATTATGTTTAAACTCTCAGTTCATAATGAAGAAGGTTTGAAAGAATTGGCTTCAGGTAATAACCCAATAGCAAAACCTACTTGGGATGAATGTATTGAAAGTATGCAAGTGTGGGAAATAAGTTCAGTTAATATTTAATTTTTACTTAACTTAAAATGGTTTGGGGCACCAGGCAACAGAACGCCCCCTTTAAAAAAATTATTCTTTATTTATCAACAAATATTTTTTATGATAACAATGTTGTTTTAACCTAAGTTATCTAAAATGTTTAAGTTTGTATATAGTTAATAAATTGATGAAAAATAGAACGTGACATAAAAAATAAATAAAGAAACCCAATTTTGTATGAAAAAAATGTTAAGACACTCCTTTATAAGAAGTTTTTTAAATTTAGGCAATAAATATGGTTATCTCAATTTAATTCTAATAATAATTTATGAGTTTATAAATTTTGATTTTAAAAAAATTTATGATTATAAACTAAAGAAACCTCTAAAATTAGGATCTGAGTCTTACATCCCAACATTTTATTATGCCCTAAACTTATTGAAAAAAAACATCAAATTATCTGATAAAATTTTTATTGACTTTGGATGTGGCAGAGGAAGAACGTTAAGATATTTAAAAAAAGACTGTAAAAGAGTTATCGGTGTTGAATATGACACAGATTTTAAAATTCATAATATCGAAACTGAAGTAATTTGGGGGGATTGCTATGATGATAAAATTATTGAGAAGTTACTATTTTCTATTAAAAGTGAAGGGGATAATCCATTTATTACCCTATTTTTTTATCATCCTTTTGAAAGTAAAAGGATTGACGAAATCATAAAAAAATTTGACACAAAACTTTCAAATATTAATTTAATTTTTATAGGTGACATAAATATTAAAAATTTAGAAAATTATTATAAAATTGAGTTTCAAAATAATTAATAAAAATTCTTAAATATCATAAATAACAATAATTTTTGTGTAAGTAATTTTCCAATTCTAATTCTTATATTTAATACCAAATTAAAATATCATTAACACAAAATCTTATTAGAATAAATTCTTTATCTCTCATTAATCCCTTTATTTAGTTGATCTTGATTTAGATTAACAAGGCATGAGATATATCTCTGTCTTAACATTTGAATATATTTACTTTTAGCTATTGAGACTTTAAATATAAATTTATCAATATTATAATTTTTTAATATCTTACAAGTAGATTTAATCATTATAGAATCTCTTTCTAATCCCTTGTTAAGTTTTTGCTTCATTACCTTAAAACACGGTATTTCATTATTTAAAGTATTTAAAGAGAGGTATAATTAAGACACCATTTTTCTTTAAACTATTTTGACAAATTTTATTAATTTAGATCTCTTATCTTTATTAAAAAAATGAAGAGTTTGCTTAATCATTATTAAATCAAATTAATTGATTAGTTTTAAAGAATTAAATATATCATCATTTTTAAACATCTATACTTTTATCAACATCTTTATGAGCTGCTGGATCAATACCAATTGGTTTATTAAGCAGTTAATCTTTCTAGACAAAACACCAAACAATTTTACCCTCTTCCACATCCAATATCTAATATTTGTGAATTTTTATTAATTTTTTTCTTCTTAAGTAAAAAAGTATTAAATGAATCAATGTATGCGGAGGAAGATAACCATGTTTTATTATCCCAGTTTTTTAATTCTCTTATTTTTTTTTTCATTAATTAAGTTATATCTTGTATTCAAAATTTTGAGTTGTTGGATTAATTTTAATTAATTTAGCACCATTTCTAATATGATAATGTGTAGCCATAGGAGTTAATGGGGATAAAGTCATAATACTATCAAGATGATTTTTTTCTTTCATATATTTTAAAAGTTCTTTCATTATTTTTTTTTCCAGCTCCCTTTTTTAAAGACCATAAAGTATAGGCAATAGCAATTTTGCCTTCTTTTTCATTACACTCATTAGTTCTAATTCTTTAACAGTAGCAGGAATGTCTGATGTAAAAGCAATACACACAACTCCTTCAATATCTCCATTATATTTTAATCCAAATATTTTTCTACCTTGAGAGGTTCTAAATTCATTACTTATTTCTGGTCTAATTGGATCATCTTGGGTGTTAATTTCAGATAATTCAACTAATTCAGTTTTTTTTATCCAATTAAAAAAATTAAAATTATATTTATATTTTTGTAAATTCATTGATTTAAGTAATTAAAAAAAATTCCCTATTACTTATTATTAAAGAAAATAATAGAAGAAATTTTAATACCATTTTTAATCATATATTATTCACTTAAACCCATGATATGATATTTAAAACTCTCCGATAGACCAACTAGATCATACCCTCCTTCAAGAAAAGATATTATCTTTCCTTGAGAGTGATTATTTGAAATTTCGACAATCTTTTTTGTAATCGTATGAAAATTTTCTGACTCTAAATTAATTTGAGATAAAGGATCTCTTTTATGTGCATCAAATCCTGCAGAGATAATAATTATTTCAGGTTTAAACTTTTCTATCTTATACAATATTTTGTTATCAAATATCCTAATAAATTCATCTCCACTTGTTCCTGCCTTAATAGGTGCATTATAAATATTCCCGGCCCCTGTTTCTTCTCAAGCCCAGAACCTGGAAATAATGGATGTTGGTGTATAGAGCCATATGCAATGCTTTCATCTTCATAAAATATTTCCTGTGATCCATTGCCATGATGGACATCAAAATCAATTATTGCAATTTTATTAATACTATATTTTTTTTGTAAATATCTAGCTGTAACAGCAGCATTATTGATAAAACAAAAACCATTAGCTCTTATCGTTTCAGCATGATGTCCAGGAGGTCTAACTAAACAAAAAATTCTTTTTTTATCTTCCTTAATAAGTGCATCTGCACCAGCGATACCTGCTCCACAGGCTCTTAAAATTGCATTTTTACTATACTTGCATAAATAAGTATCAGCATATGGTTCATTTTCTACACCCTTTAAACCATCATTAGGAATTAATGAAAAAATATTATTTATATAATTTTTAGGATGCACTAAATTTATAGTGTTTAAATCAGCTAATGGTGCTTTTTTAATTGTAATTTTAATATTCTCAATTTTTTTAATAGTTTTTAAAACTACTTCTAATCTTTCTTTTCTTTCAGGATGATTAGTACCATTATTTTTAAGTAAGCAATCGGTATGAAAATATACAATTATTTCTTCCATAAATTCTGAATATAAGTATTAATTATTATCTTTCATTATAATATGTTTATTTAATATGAAAATTAATTATTCAAAAATACTTCAAAAAAATATGATTAATGTTTTTAAAGACATACTTTTAAGTATTGAAAAAAATGGATTTCAGGAAGGTCATCATTTATATGTAAATATTAATACCAAAAACAAAAAAGTTATAATTCCAAAATGGTTAAAAGATAAATATCCTGAAGAAATAGCAATAATTATACAATATGAATTTTGGAATCTTATAATTAAAAATTATGAATTTTCTATATGTCTTTCATTTAATGACATAAAAGCTGATTTAATTATTCCATATGAAAGTATAATTTCATTTGCTGACCCGTATGCTAACTTTGGATTAAAGTTAATACAAAACAACGATATTAAAAAAGAAAAATTTAAAAAAAAATCTACAAGTAAAGAAAAAAAGAAATATGACTAATAATATTATTGATTTTGATAAATACAAAAAAAATTAATTTAAATAATTTGCATCTTTTAAATTGCCTGAAGCAAAATTAACTACAAAGGGACTGCCAGTAGGTAATTCAATTTTAGAAATTTCTTCTGGTTTATAAAGACCTATTTTAATCATTATAGCTCGTAAAGAATTTCCATGAGCAACAATAATTACATTTTTGTCACTAAATAAATGAGTTTGTATAAATTTTTCAAAATATGGCCCTACCCTATCAACTACATTTTTTAGACTTTCTCCGCCAGGAGGAGAAACATCATAAGATCTTCTCCAAATGTGTACTTGCTCTTTTCCAAACTTCTGTGAAGTTTCTTCTTTGTTTAATCCTACTAAATCTCCATAATCTCTTTCATTGAGATTTTGACTTTTTGTCATAATTAACTGATTATTATTCCACAAATGAATAAAATCCTTTTTTTTAAGTGCTAATTCAGCAGTTTTATTAGCTCTTTGTAATATACTGCTAAAAATAATATCAATTTTTATTTTATTTTCTTTAATTAATAAACCTGCTTTATTAGCTTCTTCAATCCCTTTCGTAGTTAAGGGCACATCTTTCCATCCTGTAAAACGATTTTCCAGATTCCATTGACTTTGTCCATGTCTAAGAAGAATTAAGCTATTCATATAAGATTATTTTTAAAGTTTGTTATACTTTATGTTATACAAAAAAATAATTAAAATTACATAAAAAATGAAAAAAAAATTTAGAATAGAAAAAGACAGTATAGGTAATAAAAAAAATAGAAAATTCTTGTTTGTGGGGAGCCCAAACTCAAAGATCTCTTGAAAATTTTGATATTGGAGAAGAAAAAATACCTAATGAAATTATAATTGCTATAGGATACCAAAAAAAAGCAGCTGCATTGACTAATATAGAGCTTGGTAAATTAGATAGCAAAATAGGAAAGGCAATAATTGCTGCATGTGATCAAATAATAAATTCTAATTTAAACAACCAATTTCCACTTTCTGTATGGCAAACAGGATCTGGGACACAAACAAATATGAATGCCAATGAAGTTATAAGTAATTATGCTATTAAAAAACTTAAAGGTAAAATAGGTTCTAAAATACCTGTCCATCCAAATGATCATGTAAATTTGTCTCAATCATCAAATGATACATTTCCTACAGTTATGCATATAGCAAGTAATCAAATTATAGAAAAAAAATTAATTCATTCATTAAAAAAAATTAAAAAAAATCTAAGTGATAAAGCAAAAATTTATAGAGATATTATAAAGATTGGTCGAACTCATACACAAGATGCTACTCCTATTACTTTAGGACAAGTATTTTCAGGATATTTAGAGCAAATAAAAAATAATGAAAAAAGAATATTAGAAGCAAAAAAAGAACTTCGATTTGTAGTTCAGGGTGGAACAGCTGTAGGAACTGGTATTAATGCACCAAAAAATTTTGATAAATATTTTTGTAAAAAATTTATCTAAAATTACAAAAAGTATTTATAAGCCTGCCTCAAATAAATTTGAAGGAATAGCTTCGCATGATGCCTTGATTAATTTATCTAGTGCTCTTAATGGACTTGCTACATCACTTTTTAAAATATCAAATGATTTAAGGTTTTTAGCTTCTGGACCAAGAGCTGGGTTAGGTGAAATTAGCCTACCCGAAAATGAACCAGGTTCTTCAATTATGCCCGGAAAGATTAATCCAACACAAATTGAAGCTTTATCAATGGTTTGTTTGCAGGTGATGGGTAATAACTTAACAACAACTATAGCTGGTTCTCAGGGTCATTTTGAATTAAACGCTTTTAAACCAGTAATAATTTATAATATTATCCAATCTTTAAACTTGTTATCAGATTCAATTAATAGTTTTGTTGAAAAATGTCTTAAAGGATTGAAGCCTAATAAAAATAAAATTAGAGAAAATTTATTTAATTCACTTATGCTTGTAACAGCTTTAAATGAATATATTGGCTATGATAATGCTGCCAAAATAGCAAAGAAAGCTTTTAAAGAAAATTTAAGTTTAAAAGAAGCAGCAATAAAGCTTAATTTAGTAGATATAAAAAAATTTGACAGAATAGTACAGCCAAAAAAAAATGGTTTGATAAAATTATATTATATCAAAATTAGATTTGTCTGAAAAAAGCTCTCTTAATAATTGATTATTTAAAAAGTGGCCTGATTTACTACCATAAAAATAACCCTGAATTGGTTTACCAGCTAAATATAAATCTCCAATAGAGTCTAATATTTTATGTCTTACAAACTCATCATCAAATCTTAAACCTTCTTTATTCAAAATATTTTTTTCACCAACTACTACAGCATTATCTAATGAACCTCCAAGTGCTAAGCCATTAGCTTGAAGATAATCAACGTCTTTCTCAAAACCCAAAAGTTCGAGCAGAAGAAATATCATTCTTGTAATTTCCATTTATTAATTGTAGTTGACACGCCTGTTTGCTTACTAATTGACTTTCAAAATCAATCTCAAAATCAATAGAAAATTGTTTGTTAGGAGTGATCTTTGCATAACTATCTTTATTAGAAACAAAAATTTCTTTTTTTACAGATATTATTTCTCGAGGAATTTCTTGATTTTTAATCCCACTATTTTCTAATTCTTCCACAAAAGGTAAAGAGCTTCCATCCATAATAGGAACTTCAAGATTGTTAATTAATATATTGGCATTGTCAATATGCATACCTGATAAAGCGCTCATTAAATGTTCAATTGTAGAAACTCTAACTCCTTTTTCATTGCTAATTGTTGTGCACAAATTTGTAGATGAAACATTTGACCACAAAGCAGGCACTATGTTGTCTTTTGCTAAATCTGTTCTTATAAACTTGATACCATTATTAACTTTAGCTGGTTCAACAGTAATTTTAACCTTTTTACCTGAGTGAAGTCCTATTCCACTTAAAGAAAAACTTTTTCTTATTGTTTGCTGATTTAAAGATATATTTGTATTTGCTATCATTTTTTAAAAAAAGTGCTGTTTTGCAGCACTTTTCTATTACATATTATTCTATAGTTTCACAATTAACTGAATATTACTAAATATTTCAATGATATACTTAATTTGCCTGCCTTCTTAAAAAAGTAGGGATATCTAGCAATTCTTCATCTTCAGGATCTTGATTAAATTCCTCTTCAATAATGGGCTCTTCAGGAGAAAATTCTTTTTTCTCATCTAAATCATGATTTTTTTCTTCAATTTCAATTGAGTCATTATTATTCTCTTCAATTTTTGGTTCCATTTTTTCACTATTTTCAGAAACTTCCTTTTTTTCCTGATTATCAAGAGTATCAAATAAACTTAATTTTCTAACGCTAGTTTTTGCTTCTTCAGTTGAGTCAACACTAAGCTCATTATTCTCAATAAACTCATCTTCAATTTTATGATTTTCTATTAATTCTTCATTCAAATCATCTGAAGATACATCTTTTTTTAAGAAAGATTGTTCATCTAGAATTTCTTCATCCTCTGAGCTAATAATAGAATCTTGAGCTAATATTTCATCAGAAGAAGAATCTTCTATAGTATTTTCTATGGTTTCAGAAATTGTTTCATTTTCAGTTAATGAGTTTGTTTCAGAGTTAGTATTATCTATAACAACTTCTTCATTGGATAATTTTACTTCATCATTAAAATCTAATTTTTCAGCATATACTGAGTTATCTATAGAAATAGTGTTTGTATTAGGTAAAGGTTTTGCAGATACGAATGAATTAGCTTCTATTCCTGTAGCAACTAAACTTACACGTACTACTCCCTCCAACCTATCATCACATGTTGTTCCATAAATAATATTAGCTTCTTCATCTACTTCCTGTTTAATACGGTTAGCAGCTTCATCTACTTCATATAAAGTAATATCATTGCCACCAGTTATATTAATAATTAATCCCTTGGCACCTTTAAGAGAAACGTCATCTATTAATGGATTTGCTATTGCAGCTTCAGCAGCAGCGATTGCCCTACCTTCACCAGAAGCTTCTCCTGTCCCCATCATAGCTTTACCCATTTCAGACATTACAGTTTTTACATCAGAAAAGTCCAAATTGATTAATCCTGGCTGAACCATTAAATCTGTGACACCTCTTACCCCAGCATATAAAACATCATCTGCCATTTTAAATGCGTCTGCAAAAGTTGTTTTTTCATTTGCAATACGAAATAAATTTTGATTAGGAATTGTTAAAAGTGTATCAACATATTGTTGCAATTCTTCTAAACCTTTATCAGCTAATTTCATTCTTTGAGATCCTTCAAAATGAAAAGGTTTTGTAACAACTCCAACAGTAAGAATACCTTTTTCTCTTGCAAGCTGAGCTATTACTGGAGCTGCTCCAGTACCTGTGCCTCCACCCATGCCTGCAGCAATAAAAAGCATGTGACTTCCTTCAAGCATCTGACCTATTTCATTTAGAGTTTCTTCTGCTGCTTGTCTCCCTATATCTGGACGCATTCCAGCACCTAACCCTCTTGTGCTTTGAACTCCTAATTGAATTTTTTTCTTACAGCTTGAGTTTTGAAGAGCTTGCGCATCTGTATTTGCTATTACAAAATCAACTCCTTCTAGATTAGAGTTAATCATATTGTTTACTGCATTGCCTCCAGAACCGCCAACACCAAGAACTGTTATTTGTGGATGTAAATTTTGCCCTACATCTGGTATAGAAATGTTTATAGTCATTTATTTTCTCCGCCGTTTTTTTACATTTTTAACGATTTACCTTCGAAACCGTCAATAAATATAACTATATGTTGTATGTTATATTATATATATTGATCTAGCCAAGAAGAAAAACGTTGAAATATGGAGTTTTTTCTCAAATTTTGGCTTTTTTTAAGAAAATTTACTTCATAACGCTGTTTATCAAAGAAAACTGACCCTAAAGTTTGAGCAAATTGAGGTCCCGAAAATTCTTTTTTTGCTCCTTTTAAAAAAATTGGTTTTGCTAATCTTACATTACTATCAAAAATAATCTGAGCGTAATCAACAATACCTTCTAATTGAGACCCACCACCTGTTAATACCAAGTTTTTAATTCTTTTTTTATGAAGATTATATTGTTTCAATTTTTGCCACACTAACTCCAATGTTTCTTCAACTCTAGGCTTTATTATTGAATTTATAGTATTACGATTAATTTGTTTGAATTGTTTTTCGTCTGAAGAATATAATGGAACTTCAATAATCTCATATTCATCACTTGGTGATGATATAACTGAACCATATAAAGTTTTAAGCCTTTCAGCGCTTTCTTTAGTTGTTGAAATTCCTCTAGCAATATCATTTGTAATATTCTTACTTCCAACATTTACAGAGTCACAAAAAATTAATTTAGAATTTTCAAAAACAGCTAAAGAAGTTGACGATTCTCCAAGATCAATACATATACTGCCTAAATCTTTATCATCTTTATTTAGTGTTGATAATGCAGAGGAAAGAGGTGTTGGAATAAAATTTTCAATATGAATATCTAATTCCTTAAATAAATTTGAGTAAGTATTTATGATATTTTTATCAACTAAAAGTTTATAAAAATTAAGATTTAATTTTTTTGCATAATTTCCTAACGGGCTTCCAGAAATAGTTTTATTGTCTAGATCATAATTAATAATATAATTCATTAAAATTTGATGATTAGACGACTCTTCAAAAAATTCAGATTGATTAATCACTTTTTTAAGATGAAGCTCACTAATCAGCTCATTTTCTATTTCTATTTCAGAATTATAAAACAAAGAATTAGAATTTATTAATGGTACATTTAGATTAATTGATTTTATTTCAGTTATTGATTCTTTGGCTGCAGTATTCACAACTTCTAATACTTCTTTTTTTATTGAATCATAATTTGTAAATGAGCCCTTGTTCACATCAGCAGTAGGTAAGCTAACAAAAGATAATATTTTTGGTTTATCTAATTCTTTTAGATCACAAACAACACATGAAATTTTTGAATTACCTATATCTACTCCTACTTTAATCATTAACGGTATTTCTATATTTTATTATAGCTTGTTTAGGTATTCTTAAATCAATAATTTCTATATCTTTTAAATCTTTATTTGATAAATTTGAATATATTTTTTTATAATTTTTTATTGCTTCTTCTAAATTTTTTTCAGGTAATTTAAGAGTGATTTTATTTTTTAGTCTAATATTCCACCACCCTTCTATTCTCTATAAATATTGCAGATTGAATCATTTCATTAATATCATGATCTATCTCTGCAATTAAATATTTTGAATTTATTATTGAGTTTTCTCCATAAAAATTTATCAAACTTTCATAATCATGATTTTTTTCTAATATTTCCAAAATAGCTAAGTTTTTACTAAACAATATCTTTTGATTATTATTTTCATAAATTCCTATTGGAATTTCTTCTTTGATATTTACTTTTAATGTATTTTTATAATCATTTCTTATATTAACTTCTTCAATCCATTTATTTTTTTTAATCTCATTTGAAATTTCTTTTACAGGTACTAAAAAAATAGATTTATTTTTAAACTTATAAAAAAATAAAAGTATTTCGTTTATATTAAGGTTGGTTAGTCCTACAACTTCTATTTTTTGTAAATTATAGTTATATTTATTTGAATATTGCTGAATTAATTCTGTCGTTACGTTAGTAAATTTATAAAAATTTAAATATAAATAAACAAATAAAGAAAAAAATATTAATAAAAAAAATATATAAATTTTAAAAAAATTTTTTTTTCTTTTATTTATGAACCGGTTTTTCACAAAGAACATTCAATCAAATTTTTTATCATTTGATTAAAAGAGGTTTTTTTAAATTTTAATTGCTCAGGCACAAGAGATAAAGAGGTCAGGCCAGGCTGAGTATTAATTTCTATAAAATAAATTTTATCATTGTAATATATAAAATCTGACCTACTTAATCCTCTACAATTAATTGTATCGTGAGCTATTTTTGCATATGTTTTACACGTTTCATATGCTTCATTCGATATTTTAGCCGGTAATATATGTGTTGCTATGTTAGGAGAGTATTTTGCTTTATAATTAAAAAATTCCATATTTGATATAATCTCAGTAACTTCAACTGAAACACTTTTTTTATTTTTTTCTACAACGGCAACTGTTAGTTCTCTTCCTTTAATATATTTTTCTAATAATAAATCTTTATGTTCTTTGTATAGAGATAAATTTTTTTTAAGATCATTTGAAAAAGAGTTGATGTCATTAATAGTTTTAAAAATTTTTACTCCAAAACTTGATCCACTAGCTACAGGTTTAAGCACAAAAGAGCCCAACTTTAAAAAAATTTCAATTAATTTTTCTTTATTTATTAATCTGCTCTCTAAAATTTCATGATCTAGCATTAAAACTTTAGTATTTCTTAATGCTTTTTTTGATAATTCTTTATTAAAACCCAATCTGGAAGCTTCTGAACTTGAATGTGAAAACTTGAATGATAACTTTTCAAGTATTTTTTGTATTTGTCCATCTTCTCCATATGGACCATGTAAAGCATTAATACATATATATTCATTACTAAATTTACTTATTTTCTCTTCAAAATTTTTTGGAGATACTAATAATGATTTAAATTCTATATTTTGATTAAATAATGATTTTTTAATTTCTTTGGCAGTAGCAAGAGAAACCTCATGTTCCTCATTAAACCCCCCTTCTAAAATTAAAATTTTATTTTTATACATTTATTTTTGCCCTATGATTTTAATTTCCCACTCTAATTTTATTTTAAATTTATCATATACTTTCTCTATAATTTTATTACCCAATTCCTCAATCTGATTTGCACTTCCTTGCTGTTTATTTATAAGAAAATTTGCATGTTTATTACTAACAAATATTCCTCCTTCTGAAAGACCTTTACAGTTAGACATTTCAATTAGTTTAGCTGCAAAATTATTTTTTGGATTTTTAAATGTGCTTCCACTTGTCTTTTCTTTAAGAGGCTGAGTTTTTTCTCTGTTAATCTTAATTTCATTCATTTTTTTAGCTATTTTATTTTTATCTCCATTATTACAGTGAAAGTTTGCCGATATTATTATATCTCCTTCAGGTAAGTAAGATTGTCTATAATTTAAATTTAAATTTTTTTTATTTATAATATTAATTTCTCCTTTATTATTAATTGTTTTAACATCAATTAAGATATCTTTTGTTTCTGATCCGAAGCATCCTGCATTCATTTTTACTGCACCCCCAACAGTTCCAGGAATACCTGAATAAAATTCAAAATTTTTTAAATTATTTAATTGGGCAAATTTTGAAAGATTAATATCTAAAATACTTGCTCCAACTGTCAAATTAGATTTTTTTATTTCAATTTGATTAAAATTTTTTCCTAATTTTATTAAAAAACCTTCATAACCACTATCTCTAATAAGTATATTTGAGCCTGCTCCTATAACCTCATACGGAATATCTTTTAAATTTTGCAATATAATGCTTAATTCTTTTTCATTATCTACAATGCAAAATACTTTTGCTTTTCCACCTGTTCTAAACCAAACATTTTTTGAAGTATCATAATTGTAGTAGAATTTTGACTTAAAATTATAATCAATTTTATCTATTATTTCTCTCACTTTTAAGAAATTAACTCATTTGCCAAATTAGTTATTGAGCCAGCCCCCATAAATACAATAATATTTTTATCATTAAAATATTCTTTAAGAAGAAATCTTAAATTGTTAGGATTCTTTATATAAAAAGTATTTTTATTTTTAATTTTAATTTTTTCTACTAAATTTTTTGAATTTATACTCGGAATAGATTTTTCTCCAGCCGAATAAATATCAAGGATGTATAATATATCTACTTTTGTTAAAATTTTTACAAATTCATTTTGTAAAAATTTTGTTCTTGTATATCTATGAGGTTGAAACACAATTACAATTTTTTTATCAGATATTTGTTTAGCAATGTCATAACTTGCTTTTATTTCTGAAGGATGATGAGCATAATCATCATAAATAGATGCTTTGTTAATTTTGCCAATAAAACTAAATCTTCTTTTAACTCCTTGAAAATCTTTTAGAGAATTTTTAATTTTTTTTATCGGAATTTCTGCTAGTAAAGCAGCTATTATAGCTGCTGTTGAATTAAATATATTATGGTCTCCCATAAGATTGGTCTTAAAATGATATTTCCCTTTGATGCCTTTAATTACTCCTTTTTTAAAATATAAAGAAAAGTTATTTCCTTTTTTATTTTTAGTTATTTTGATAATTTTTACATCTGAATTTTGACTTTTTGAATAACTAATCATTCTTCTAGTATTAATTTTTCTATAAACCTCCCGTGAATTTATATTTTCTGTACATATTATTGAGTAACCATAAAAAGGAAGATTGGTTACAAATTTTTCAAAAGCTAAAAGAAGATTCTGTTTTGATTTATAATAATCTAAATGTTCTATATCAATATTTGTAATGATATTAATTTCATGAGGTAGTTTTAAAAAAGAGCCATCACTTTCATCTGCTTCAACAATCATCCAGTTACTTCTGCCATAACGGTTATTTTTGGAATATGAATTTATTATTCCTCCATTAACTATAGTTGGGTCATAATTTGCATTATCAAATATTGATCCAACTAAACTTGTTGTAGTAGTTTTGCCATGAGAGCCAGCAATAGCAATTGATTTTTTTAATTTCATTAATTCAGCCAACATATCTGCTCTAGAAATTAGAGGGATGTACAATCTTTTAGATTCTAATAATTCAGGATTATTTTTTTTAATTGCTGTAGAAAAAACTATAGCAGACATGTTGCGAATATTACTTGGATGATGAGAGTTATAAATTTTTATTCCTCTCTTTTTTAACCTTTTAATATTAGCATTTATACTAATGTCACTTCCTTGAACCATATAACCTAGATCAAACATTAATTCAGCAATACCTGACATTCCAATACCTCCGATGCCAACAAAATGAATTTTAATTTTATTTAATTTATTCATTATTTTTATTTAAAATTGTTTTTAAAATTAATTCATTAGTATCAGGTAAAATAATCTTTTTTATAGATTCTTGCATATTTTCAAAATATTTTTTTTCAATGATTAATTGATTTAAACTTTTTGAATAATTATTTATATTAAAGTTATTTTCATTTAATACTATACAAGCTTTTTTATCTAATAAATACTTGGCATTATAATACTGATGATTATAAATTGAATTTGGTAAAGGAAAAATAATAGAGGGCACTTTATGTCTTATTAAATCATTAATTGTGCCTGCTCCAGCTCTAGTAATGGCAATATCTGTTTTAGCAAGTATATTGTCTATATCATAAAAAAAAGTTTTGATTTCATAATCAACTTTTAAATTTTTTAAATTTTTTTCAAGTACAATATTTAATTTTTTAGGACACTGTATTACAAATTTTAATTTATCTAATTCATTTTTACTTATAGTTTTTATTACTAACAAAAAATTAGTTATTAAGTTTTGAGAACCTTGACTTCCTCCATAAATAAAAATTATTTTTTTTGATATGTTATTTTTCTTGCTAATATCTATATTAAATTTTTTATTATTAGGTAGGCCAACATATATATTTTTCTTTTTATATTTTTCAGGTAAATTAATTGTTTCTCTAAAATTAGTAAAAAATGATTTACTAAATGGTAAAAAAAATAAGTTTACTTTGCCCACTACTGAATTTTGCTCATGTAAATAAAGGTTAATTTTTTTAAAAAGCTTATAAAAAAACAAAGCTGTTAGTGGCATAAAAGTTGCATAACTTCCAAATCCAATACATATGTTAGGTTTTATTTTATTCAAAAAAAATAATGATTGAATGAACCCTATTAAAAGATCTATTAAAGAATTACATTTATAAAAAATATTACCTGAAAGATGGGATGATCTTATAATAAATATTTTACCATTAAAATTTTTTGAAAACTTATTTCCTCGTTGATCTAATATTAAACAACATTCAAAACCTTTATTAATTAAAAAATTTCCAAAATTTATAGCAGGTATTACATGACCACCTGTTCCTCCTGTACAAATTAATATTTTTTTATTCATAAGAATTTTTATTTTTTGTTAAAGCAAGCAAAAAACCAAATAATATAGAACTTGATATCATTGAAGAACCGCCATAACTTATATAAGGTAAAGTCATCCCTTTTGTTGGAATGATAGATAAAGAACTAAATATATTAATTAAACATTGCAATCCAAAACAACACGTTAATCCTACTATTGATATAATAATAAAGGGGTCCTGCATTTTAAGTAGTTTTAGCAAAAGACGAATAATAATTGTTAATATTAGTAAAATAATAATCGCACAAAAAATAAAACCTAATTCTTCTCCAGCTACTGCAAAAATAAAATCTGTATTTGCGTCAGGAATTTTTTCTTTCAAAATGCCTTGACCAGGACCTTTTCCAAACCAACCTCCATTTTTAAAGGCTTTTAAACTATAGTCAATTTGTTCAAATCCTCCAGGATTAGGATTAAAAAAAAGATCAACTCTTTCTTGTACATGATCAAAATAATAGTATGAAAAAACAGACAAAAATAAAATTGCTAATAAAGAAAAAATAACTAAAAAAATAGAAAGTCCAGCAATAAATAATTGACAGAAAAAAGTTAAAAAAAACAAAAAAGTCATTCCGAAATCAGGCTGTAAAATAATTAAGCTTGAGATTACAAGAAAAGAAACAATTAAAACTAATAAGTAGTTCTGTCTTCCGTTGATTCCTTGAATTATTAACCAAGCACTTAATATAAAATAAAAAGGTTTAATAAATTCTGAAGGTTGCAAACTAAAACCTAAAAATTTAAGCCATCTGCTAGAACCTTTAATTTCATTGTCTAAAAACAAAACCAGTATTAATGTAAAAATAAATATTATTAAAAAAAATAAAGAAACTCTTCTAAGTGTTTTTGGTTCCATAGAAGATAAAAAAACCATTATAAAAAAAGATGAAATAGCAAAAACTAAGTGCTTATTAAAAAAAATAGATGATTCATTTAATGAGAAAGATAATATAATTCCTATTATCAAAAGAATAGAAACAAGTATAAAATTAATTTTATCTATTTCTTTCCACCATAATTGAAGGTTAAAAATTTTATTCATGATTAATTTTTTTTATTAATCTTTTAAATTCATTACCTCTCTCTTCAAAATTTTTAAATTGGTCAAAAGAAGCACAGCCAGGGGAAAAGAGTATATTAGTAAATTTTTTTTCTTTTTTTATATCTAAAAAAATATTTTTAATAGCATTTTGTAAATTATAGCATAATTTAAAAGAAATCTTATTTTCTAAATCTTTAGAGATAGACTTAGAAGATTCTCCTATTAAATATATTTTTTTAATTCTATTTTTATATTTTAATAATTTTTTAAATTTCTTGTCTTTAGGTCTTCCTCCCATAATTAAATTTATATTTGTATAATTTTTAATTGAATTAACTAATGACTCCAAATTAGTTGATTTACTATTATTGATAATACGATATTTTCTATTTATAAAAACTAATTCAAGTCGATGAGGCAACCCTTTAAATTTTGCTAAAATATTAGTAAATTTAATTAAATTTATATTTAAAATTTTAGACACTGCGTATGCAGCTAATATATTCTGAATATTAAAATCACCAAAAAGTGAACTTGAAATCTCTTTTAATTCAATTTTTTTATTTTTTTCAAAAAAATCATCAACAATAGTATTATTTTCATAAAATATTGAACCCTTAAATGGTTTTGATGAAATAGGTATGATCTTTTTTTTATATTTCTGATAAATTAAATAAGTATGTTTATCATCAATACATATTATTTTATAACCTTTACGATTAGAAATAATTAATTTTTCTTTTTGAGCAATATATTCATTAAAATTTTTATATCTATCCAAATGATCTCGGGAAATATTTAAAAGTATTGAAATATAAGGATCAAATTTTTTAAATGACTCTAATTGGTAAGAACTCAGTTCTATAACGTGATGTTTTAATTTACTATATTTTGTTGGAAAATCTAATAATGGAATGCCAATATTGCCTCCCATAAAATTAGGTATATCATTTTTTTCTAAAATATTACTTATTAATTTTGTAGTTGTTGATTTACCATTTGTTCCAGTTACAGCTATAATTGTTTTCTTATGAGCTATTCGAGAATATAACTCTAAATCTCTGTATAATTTAACTTTATACTTTTTAAGTATATTAGTTTTTTTATTTTTTAAAGATATTCCTGGAGTTATAAAAGATTCTTTGATCAATTCAAAATTTAATTTTTCTGGTTCTATGAAATTATCTTTTTTATTTATTCTTTTTATTTTTTTTCTGATTTTAATGTTATCATCCCAACAAAAATAATTTTCGTTAATAGAGTTTAAATAATTTAGAATTGATTCCCCACTCTTACTTAAACCGTAAATATATTTCATTGATGAATTCTTTTACCTTATTTTTAAAGTTGCTAGTCCAATCAAAGCTAAAACAATTGTAATAATCCAAAATCTTATAACAATAGTTGGTTCAGCCCATCCTTTTTTTTCAAAATGATGATGTAGTGGCGCCATGCGAAAAATTCTTTTTCCTGTTAATTTAAAACTTAAAACTTGAATGATTACTGATAAAGTTTCAAGAACAAACAAACCTCCTATAATAGCTAAAACAATTTCATGTTTAACTATAACGGCAAGTGATCCTAGTGCGCCCCCCATAGCAAGAGATCCCGTATCACCCATAAATACTTTTGCTGGAGGTGCATTAAACCAAAGAAATCCTAGAGCTGCTCCAACAATTGCTCCACAAAAAACTGCTAATTCACCACTATTTTTAATATAGAGGATTTGTAAATATTCAGAAAAAATAATATTTCCTGAAACATAAGAAATAAATGCAAATGACAAAGCAACTATCATAACGGGAACAATTGCCAAACCATCGAGACCATCTGTTAAATTCACTGCATTTGCTGATCCAACAATTACTATTACTCCAACAATATAATAAAATATTCCTAAATTTAATATAAGATCTTTAAAAAATGGAAAGCTTAAAGTACTTTTATAATTTTCAGAAAGTAAATGCTGTGTAAAATATATAATAATTAGACTGATTATGATTTGAGATATTATTCTAGTAGAAGCTTTAATGCCTTTATGATTTCTATATTTAACTTTTTGATAATCATCGATAAATCCAATTAAACCAAATATAATCGATGAAAAAAAACATATCCAAATAAATTTATTAGATAGGTCTGCCCACAAAAAAATAGAAATTGTAATGCTGCCTAAAATTAAAACTCCACCCATCGTTGGAGTTCCAGATTTTTTTATTATATGGTCTTTAGGCCCATCTTCTCTTATGGGTTGTCCAATTGGCTGAATTTGGCTTAGTTTTGAAATAATTATTTCACCAAAAATTAAAGAAAAAAATAAAGAGGTTAATATAGCAGCGCCAGTTCTAAAAGTAATGTAATTGAATAAGTTTAAATAGGAAAATAAACTTGTATATTCAGTAGCTAAATAATTAAACAATTATAATCTCCTATTTTTTTAAAAGTTTTAAAGTTAAATTTCTAGTTAAAGAAGAATTTGAACCTTTTATTAAAACTATATCGTTGTTTTTTAAATTCTTTTTTGCATACTCTATGATTGAATTAATATCATCCATATTTAAAATATTTTTATTACAAATTTTATCTAATGCGATTTTTAATAATTCGCCACAAATAATTACATTACTTAATTTTTTCATGACAATATATTCTAAAAGCTCAATATGGTAATTTAATGAATTTTCCCCTAACTCTTTCATATCACCTAAAATTAACAATTTTTTTTGTTCTTTTTCAGTCTTAATTTTTTGAAAGTAATCTATACATCTCTTCATTGATTGAGGACTTGCATTATAAGATTCATCAATAAAATTAATTTTTTTCTTATCAAAATTAATTTTATTTATTTTACCTCTACCTTCTATTTCAGGAATATTATTACTTAGAGAAATAAAATAATTCAAATTTATTTTGTTATAAATAAAAATTGCAAAACAACAAAGTATATTGTTAATTCTGTGTATTTGATTTTTATTAATATAAAAATTTATAATTTTATCTTTATTTTTTATTTTAACATTTATAGATAAATCTTTTTTATTTTTTAAATCTAAAATTTTTATATCTGAATTTAATGATCTTCCTATACTAATTATGTTATTAATATTATATTTTTTAGCCTGCTTTATAATAAATTTTTCATCTATATTCTCATTTGGTATAATTAACAATTCAGCAAGTGAATTATATTTAGGATTGAATATATCAGATTTTTCTATCGCAACATTTCTTGTATTTATTAAATTTTCAAGATGTGTCTGATAAATATTACTGATAATAACTTGTGATGGCTTTACTAAAGAGGTCAGTTTTCTTATTTCATAAAAATCGTTAGTACCTATTTCAAATATAGCAAAATCACTTTTTAAATTTAAATTAATTAAAGAAATTATAACTCCTAAATAATTATTATAACTTTTAATTGAAGCAGAAATAATAAAATATGAATTTAAAAAAAACTTAAGATTTTCCTTAATGCTAGTTTTGCCAATACTTCCAGTTATACCAATGACTTTGCCATTATATAACTTTCTTTTTTCAACTGATATTTTTTTTAAAAAATGTAATGAATTCTGAACTACTACAATATTTTCATTATGAGAGTTTATATCTATTTTTTTATCTGTAATTATGTACCTTGCACCATTTTTAATAGCATCTTCTATAAAATCATTGCCATGATTTTTTTTTCCAGCCAATGCAAGGAAAACATCCCCTTCATTAATTTGGTTACTGTGAATTTTAATTTTATCAAAGTTATTCATTAGGTATTGAGTTAATTTTTTCATTTATAATTTTTTTCTTAATGCTTTTGTTGCTACCTTATAGTCATCCAATGGATAAGAAATATCCCCTATAATTTGAAATTTTTCATGACCTTTACCAGCTATAATTAATATCTCATTTTTTTTTAAATCATCTATTGCATTTATTATTGCCTTTTTACGTTCAGGAATTTCTATTGCACGGTTTTTGCAATATTTTAAAATAGATTGTCTAATTTTTGAAGAATCTTCAAAACGTGGATTGTCATCAGTTATATATATTCTATTTGCATAAAGATTTGCTATTCTTCCCATTTTTTCTCGTTTTCCCTTGTCTCTATCTCCTCCACATCCAAAAACAACATTTGGTTTTTTATTATTATAAGTTTTACTAATTAAAACTTCTTTTAGAGCTTCTGGGGTATGAGCATAGTCTATATAAATTTTAAAATTTTTATTATCATTTAAAACTTTTTGTAATCTTCCTGGAGGATTAATAATTTTTCTTAAAATAGTAAGTATTTTTTTAATCTTTACATCAATAGATAAAGAGCAAGCAATGGCACATGCCAAATTCTCTAACTCTATAAATGAGTTCAAGTTTGTATTTATTGAATATTTTTTTTTAAAAATTGTAATTACTGCATACTTTTTTCTTTTAATAACATTTACATCACTATTTGGCGTACCATATGTAATGATATTAACTTTTTTTCTTAATTTATTTTTTATAATTTCTATATCTTTAATTTTATCATTTAAAACTGCCCAACCACTTTCATTTAAATGGTCAAAAAATAATTTTAATTTTTCTTTTTTATAAGTTTTAAAATCTTTATGATAATCTAAATGATCCCGAGATATATTTGTTAGAGCTGCAGTATCTACTTTTAAATCTTTAATACGATTTTGTGATAATGCATGACTGGAAGCTTCAAAAACATAATTATATAAATTTTTTTTAGAAGAATAAGCTGTTTGATGTAAAATTGTAAAATCAGGAGTGGTTAATTTTGAACTATATTTTTTTTTTAAATTTATGTAATATCCTAAAGTTCCATAACTTTTTACTAAAATATTGTTATAATTTAGTATTTGAGAAATATACCAAACAACTGAAGTTTTACCATTTGTTCCAGTTATTGCTATTGTATTGAGAGGTTTATTTGATCTTATAGTTTTTAAAATATTTAATAAACTTAAATTAATATTAACTACAACAAATTGTGTAATTAATAAATTTGGAATAAATTCATTAGATATAATTGCAATAGCACCTTTTGTTATTGCTTCTTTAATATATTTTTTTTTTAATTTTGTTTTCTTTTCAATAATAAAAATTGAAGATTTGGAAACATAATTTGAATTCGTATAAATTTTATTAAAACTAATATTTTTTAAATTATAAATTTTTTTACATTTTATTAAATTAGGAATTTCAGTTAATAGCATTAATTTGTTTGTATTTTATTGATGTGGCAGCATTAAGAATTTGTTTATTATCTATTTTTGGAAGTTGCAAGATCTCTATTATTTTAATTAAAATACCCTTTACTAATGGAGCATTTACTGTTGCTGAAGTAATACTATAGTTATTCTCTTTTTTTCTTTTTGGTTTATCAATGAAACTCAATATTAAATACTTGGGTTCTGACATAGGAAAAGCACTAACAAAAATTGTTCTATTTAGATCTTTATCATAATCATCGTCACCATTAATTAATTCTGCAGTTCCTGTCTTTCCACCAATGTCATATCCTTCAATTCTTACCTTTGGTCCAGTAATTTGTGTTTCTTGGATAACTGATCTTAATAAATAGGAAATATAATTAGATGTTTCTTTATTAATTATTTTTTTATAATTTTTTATTTTATCTTCAATAATTATTTTAGGATCAGTCTTAATACCATCATTTAATATTCCACTGTATGCTACTGCTAAGTGTAGAGGTGTAATAGCAAAACCATGACCATAACCTATAGTCATGGTTTCCATTTTTCCCCAATGATAGGGTTGTCCAAAAGGCTTAGCGGCTTCGTTTAATTTAATATTAATAGGTTCATAAAAACCAATTTTTTTAAAAAAATCAATTTGATTATCTTTTCCAATTTTTTCTGCAATTTTTGCAGTTCCAATATTAGATGATCTAACAACAATTTCTTTAACACTTAAACTGCAATTGCATGGATCCCAATCCTCAATTTTATTTTTTATTGGTTTAGATACATCAAAAGTCATACTATGATCTATAATTCCTGAGTCAATACCCATAGCAACAGTTATGGGTTTAAAAGTTGATCCCATTTCATAGTTTGACTGAAGAGCTCTATTCAATCGTTGATTAGAATTTGATTGGTTAATATTGTTAGAGTCAAAATCGGGATAATTAACCAAAGATAATATTTCAGAATTTTCAATATCCATTATGATTATTGAACCTGACTCAGCAGAAAATTTATTTATTGTTTTTAATAGTTCATTAGTTGCTGCATTTTGTAAATTGATATCAAGAGTTAAATATAAATCTTCTCCATTCTTTAAATTTTCATCATAGCTTTTTTCTATTCCAGCTAATCCATTGTTATCAACATCTACATAGCCAAGAATATGAGAACCAATATTCCTAAAAGGATAAATTCTTTTTTTTTCTATTAAAGTCTGTAAATTAATTTCACCTAGCTCTATAATTTTTTGATGTTCTTTAGGTGAAATATTCCTTTTTAGATAAACAAATTTTTTATTTGAAATCAATTTTTTATATATTTCTTCATTGTTAATATTAATTATGGATGATATTCTTTTTGCAAGAATTTTTTTGTCTTTTTTTATTTTTAAAGTATTAACAAAAAGAGAATGGCTATTAATTGTTGTTGATAATAATTGTCCATTTCTATCATAAATTTTACCTCTTTCAGAAATTAAAGAAAATTTTTGATTTTTGTTTAAATTAATTTCTAATATCATTACATCAGCTATTCTAAAAATAGCTAAGAAATAACAACATATAAATACTACAATAGAAAAAAAAATTCTTTTATGAAATTTTTTTAAAGCATCGCTGTCAAAAATTTTAAAGTTTTTTGATTTAATAATCACTTATGATTACTTAATTCCCACTGTATGTATATTTTCTAAATTTTGTTTTTTAAAATTATGAAAACTTATTCTATTATTTAAATTTTTTTCATCAGGAATTTCAAAATAAATTTTATGCATTTTAATTAAATATTCATAACTATTATAATAACTGAACTCTATTTCATTTATGTTTATTTGATCTTCTAATTTTTTTATTTTACTTAATAAAACAAAGTTTTCTTTTTCAATATTTCTAGTAACATTTGCAAAATATAATAACAAAAGCATCGAAAAAATACTTGATACAAATAAAAAAATGATTGCACTATAATATCTCATATTAATTAATTGAAATTTTTTCAGCTATCCGAAGCCTAGCTGAACGAGATCTTGGATTTATGTTTGTTTCCAAATCTGATGGTCTAATTGGTTTTTTGGTGATTAGTTTTAAGGTGATTGGACCATCGTCAGCTAGCTCCGGATAGTGGCGGGAGGAACGCCATCGTTTACCACTATTGTGGTTGAAAAAATCTTTCACAAGTCTATCTTCTAAACTATGGAAAGAAACTATTATAATTTTTCCTTTTACTTTAAGGAAACTTAAACTCTTTTCTAAAGCTTTTGATAATTCATTTAACTCATCATTAACATATATTCTAAGAGCTTGAAATGTTCTGGTTGCAGGATCAATTTTAGATTTATTTTTATAACTTTGTTTAATTAATGATGATAATTCTTCAGTATTCTCTATATTTTTTATTTTTCTTGCATTAACTATTTTTTTAGCAATTTTTCTGGAAAATTTCTCTTCTCCAAATTTATAAAATATATTTGCCAATTCATTTTCTGAATAATTATTTATAACACTCATAACAGTTTTTTTATTATTACCCATACCCATATTCAGTGGACTATTTGTAAGAAAAGAAAATCCTCTTTTTGGATCTTCTAACTGGTTTGTAGATAATCCTAAGTCAAAAATAATTAAATCAAATTGCGTATCATTATCTAAATTATGTTTTTCTATTAAATTATCAACTTCTCCAAAACATCCATTAATCAATTTAAAGTTACTGTACTTTTCAGATAATTTTTTAGCAAAAAAATTAGATAAAGGGTCACGATCTATAGCTATTAACTTTCTTATTTTAAAGTTTTCTAAAAATATTTTAGAATACCCACCTCCTCCAAATGTTGCATCAATTATATTTAATTCTTTATTGGCTGGGATATAAGATTTAATTTCTTCTATCATTACAGGAACGTGTTTATTTTTCATCTTTAGCTTTTAAATTTGAAATTATTGAACTTAAAGTCTTCTTCTCTTTCAACAATCTTTCTCTTGATTGTTTTTTTCTTACAAATGCAGCTTTTGGTTCCCATATTTGAAAGAAATGTCCTTGACCTATAAATGTTGCTTCTAAAGATATATTTGCATGTTTTTTAAGTGATTCAGGGATCAAAAACCTTCCTTCTTTATCTAAATTAGTTGGAACAATCTCAGAAAATATAGATGTTGCAAAATCATCCTGATCATCAGAAAAAATATCTAGTTTATTTATTCTTTCTGCTATTTCATTTATTCTTTTACTATTGCAGCCTTCAATCGAATTAAATTTTATAGATTTATATAAAATTATTTCGTTTTTATTATTTTTTGGTAGGGCATTTCTAAAAATAGAAGGGAAAGAAATTCTACCCTTCTTATCTACTTTATTTGTAAATTCAGATAAAAATAAATTCATAAAAACTAACTCCAAAAAACTATATTTGGGTTATCATGGG
>JBJKYT010000050.1:0-85938 GCA_045560915.1 Alphaproteobacteria bacterium | reverse complement strand
TTTCTACCTTGAATAACTTTTTGATTAATTACAATACCACCTCCTGTTCCAGTACCTATAATAACTCCAAAAACTATCTTTTTTCCTTTGCCCGCTCCATCTACGGCTTCAGATAAGGCAAAACAATTTGCATCATTTTCAAGAATTACTTTTCTTTTAAGAGTATTTTCCAAATCTATCTTTAATGGTTTTCCATTTAACCATACTGAATTTGCATTTTTTACCAAACTTGAATCATGAGATACACATCCTGGCATTCCTACTCCAATAGATTCAACATCTCCAAAATCATTTTCAAATTCTTTAATCAAAGAAACTATACCATCCATAGTTCCTTGATAGTTTTTCTCAGTATTGATTCTTTTACGAGTTAATTCACTCCCTGAACTATCTATTAAAATTCCTTCAGTTTTTGTTCCACCTAAATCAATTCCTATTTTCACAAATTTTTATTATTTTTTCTTAACAAAATGCCAAATTAGAGGAGTAATGCATGCAGCTAATGCAATTTTAACTGGTTCCGTAAACTTAAAAACTAAAAGACCATACTTATAAGCATATTTATAGCCTTCACCTAAGTTAATTTGTTGTGATAATTCAGGATGATACTGATCAAACCAAAAACCCAACCAAATTAAACCAGGAATAAAAATAATTATTGTGCCAATAAAAATTGTAATTAAAGATTTAATAAAATTTTTATCATAATTTTTTTCAGCTAAATAACCTACAAAATAGCTTGCTATCAACATTCCCAATAAATAACCTCCAGAAGGACCTATTAAATAATAAAAACCACTAAATGGTGGTTTTGCAAAAACAGGTATACCTATAATTCCTTGAAAAATATAAAGTGCAAAAGTTAGAAAAGCTAATCTGGAACCCACAGCCATTGAGAAAGTTAAAAGAACAAGGGTCTGTAATGTAACTGGTACTGGGGGAATTGGAATTGCTATTCTGGCAGATAAAGCATAGAGAATAGAGCCTATCAATATAATTAAAAGATTTTTTAAAATAGAATCAAATCTATTTAAAAAAACTATATTATTAATTAATAAATTTTGCATGGTTTAAATATATCATAAACTAAATTATTTTGAGCTTCAAGTATCACTTAAAAAATTATTATAATAAAAGAATTGAAGCCAAACCTAAAAAAGAAAGAAATCCAAAAACATCTGTTATAGTAGTCAAAATGACCCCTGAAGCCAGAGCTGGGTCAACTTTAAATTTATTTAATGTTATAGGTATCAATATTCCAGCCATACCTGCTATTAATAAGTTTATTATCATAGCCATAGCAATAACAATTCCCAATAAATAATCCTCAAACCAATAAGAAGAAAGTAAACCAATAATTATTGCAAAAATTATTCCATTAATTCCTCCAACTAAAGTTTCTTTTGCAATAATTTTAAATGCATTTGAAGTTGTCAACTCTTTCATTGCTAAAGCTCTAACAGAAACTGTAAGAGTTTGTGTGCCAGCGTTCCCGCCCATAGAAGCAACAATTGGCATTAATACAGCTAGTGCAACTACTTTTTCTATTGAAGCTTGGAAAAAACCTATCACGATAGAAGCTATTACAGCAGTAAGCAAATTTACTAATAGCCATGAAAACCTTGATTTTGTTGTATCGATTACTGCATCATAAATATCAGCTTGCCCTACTCCACCTAACTTTAATATATCCTCTTCCCTCTCTTCTTCAATAACATCAACAACATCATCAACTGTAATTGATCCTATAACTTCTTCATTATCATTTATAACTGGAGCGCTTACCATAGCGTATTTATTAAATTGAAAAGCTACCTCTTCTTGATCTGTTAGAACATTAATAGTTCTTGTTATTTTATTTTTTATCGTTTCCAAAGGAGTTGATCTTTTAGATCCCATTAATCTACCAAGAGGAACTATCCCAGAAATTTTTTTACTTTTATTTAGTAAGTATATTTCATAAAAATCTTCTGGAAGATCATCTTTATTTTTTCTTAAAAAATCTATAGCATCTCCTACGTTCCAATCTAAATCTATAGAAACAAACTCTCTTTGCATAAGCCTGCCAGCACTATCTTCTGGATAGTTAAGTCCCTCCTTAATTAACTCTCTTTCAGATTCTGAAATATTATCTAAAAAAACTTCTTTATCAGACTCTTCTAAATCTTCTATGACATCTACTGCATCATCTACATCTAATGCGCTAGCATTTGAGGCTAATTGTTTTATATCTAATTGCTCAATTATTTCATCTCTTATACTTTCATTTAAATAAGTTAATATTTCTGGGTCAAAGTAGTTTTTAACTTTTAAAATAAATTTTAATCTAGACTCATCATCAAAATTTTGAATGATTTCAGCTATATCAGCATTATGTAAATTTTTAACAAAATTATCTAATTTACTAATATTTGA
Organism: Alphaproteobacteria bacterium; assembly: GCA_045560915.1. Classification (GTDB taxonomy): domain Bacteria; phylum Pseudomonadota; class Alphaproteobacteria; order HIMB59; genus MarineAlpha5-Bin3. The sequence goes on along the minus strand of JBJKYT010000050.1, from coordinate 83,523 downwards.
ATTATCTATAAATTCATTAATTTGAGTTAAATTATATTCTAATGTGGTTTTTTCTTTAATATTATTATTGCTCATCATTACCACCTTGGTGCGGCCGAGAAGAGTTGAACTTCCACGGGATTAATCCCACAACGACCTCAACGTTGCGCGTATACCAGTTCCGCCACGGCCGCAGAATTTATGGCCTTTAATTAACAGATAGGATAATAAGTATCAATAAAGCAAAAATGAAAAATATAAATAATATAGAAATAAAAATTTCAAACGACCTAGTAGATTACAAAGAATCTCTTAAAATTATGGAAAAAAGAGTTGTTGATATCAACTTAAATAATAAAAAAGAATTAATTTGGTTTTTATATCATGATCATATTTATACTATTGGGACAAGTGGCAGTGAAAAAGAGATTCGAGAAAAAATTACATATCCAGTAATTAAAACAAATCGAGGAGGAAAAATAACTTATCATGGACCTGGGCAAAGAATTGTATATTTTTTAGTTGATTTAAAAAAAAGAAAAAAAGATATAAGAAAATTTGTTAGTATAATTGAAAATTCTACAATTAATTTATTAAAGGAATATAACATAGAAGCAAAAAGTTATCCTGAAAAAATAGGAATATGGGTTACAAAATTTAATGAAAACAAATTAAAAAAAGAAAGAAAAATTGGTGCTATTGGATTGCGATTAAAAAAATGGACTACTTACCACGGATTAAGTTTTAATATAAATCCTAAATTAAAAAATTTTGATAAGATTGATGCTTGTGGATTAAAAGAGTTTTCAACTACTTCATTGGATGATCTAAAAATTAATATTGATACAAAAGAATTTGATGAACTTTATCTAAAATTTTTTTTAAAAGAGCTTCAAAAATTATAATTTAAAATTGATATTTTTTTTTTCAATTATCTTTAAGTTATTTTTTTGCATAAATTTTTTAAAATGATCTGGCAAATTAGTAGAAAATTCATAATCTTGACTATTTACTTCAAATTTTAATAAACAAGCATTTAATTTTAAGGTCTCAGTATTATTTTTAATCATTTTATTATATTTTGTGTCTCCTACGATAGGTGTCCCTAAGTGTTTTGCAACAAGTCTTATTTGATGAGTCTTGCCTGTACTTGGTGCAAATAATAAAGTACTATAATTTTTATTAGTTTGACAAACTTTATACCTAGTTAAAGAATTTGAACTTTTTCTTGCATCTTTTTTATTCTCAATAATGAGCTCTACTTCAGATTCTTTATTTTTTGGGGTGCCTTGACAAATTGCAAAATATATTTTTGATATTAATTGTTCCTTAAAAAGTTTTCCAAAAATTTTAGTCGTTTTAAGATTTTTTGCTATTATTAATAAACCTGAAGTTTCTCTATCTAATCTATGAACTAAATTATATTTTGATGATATATTTTTAATAATATCATCAATTGATATATTGATTTTACTTCCTCCTTGAGTAGCAATACCTGCCCACTTATCTAATATAATAAAATCAGAATTTTCAAATAATATTGATGATATAAAGAATTTTTTATATTTAGAAGGAATTTCTTTTTTATATACAGATTTATTAATGTTTTTATAAGAATCAATTGAGTAATTAAAAATCTCAATAATGTCATTTAATTTTAATCTATAATTTGAAGATGTTTTTTTTGTATTGATCTTGATGTTCCCTTTTCGTATATTTTTTTCAATAAAACTTTGTTTCAAAGTAGAAAAATTTCTCTTTAGCCATTTGTCTAATCGTAAATGTTGGTGATCAGAGGATTTAATATAAAATTTTTTCAAAACTAAATTTTATTTATATTGTATCCTATAAAACAAAAAAATATACATGTAGAAACAGAAATACAAATATAGAAAGTTGGTAAAATAATTTTTTTATTATTAAATAATTCAATTATTTCATAAGAAAAAGTAGAGAATGTAGTAAAAGAACCTAGTAATCCAATAACAATAAAATATTTTATAAAATTTTGAGAGGTTTCATTATTATGTAAAAAACTCATTAGTAATCCAATAAAAAAAGAACCTGCAATATTTACAAATAGTGTAGATAGTGGAAAATTTGGATAAATAAATTTAAAAATATTTGTACTAAAATATCTTAAAGTTGCTCCTATTGCTCCTCCGCATGCAACTAAAACCAAATTATACAAATTTATTTTTTATTTAACTTCTTCTTCTTCTTCAGAAGGTTTTTTTTCAGGAACTGGTCCGCTATCAAGACCCTTTGCGTTTTCATCTCTATCAACTAACTCTATTATTGCTGTTGGAGCATTGTCTCCAAAACGGTTACCAACTTTTATTATACGAGTATAACCTCCGGCCCTTTCTTTATATCTTTCAGAAATAACATCAAAAATTTTTTTAGTATTTTTTTGATCTTGTAATATAGAAATAGCCTTTCTTCTTGATACTAAATCACCCTTTTTTCCCAAAGAAATAATTTTTTCAACAAAAGGTCGTAATTCTTTTGCTTTAGATAATGTCGTTGTGATTTGTTCATGTTTTATTAGTGAATTAGACAAATTCATCAACAATGCTTTTCTATGAGATGTTGTTCTATTTAATTTTCTATGGGTTATATTATGTTTCATAATTATTTATTAAATGGATCTTCAAATTTTTTTGCTAATTCTTCTATATTTTCAGGTGGCCAATCAGGAACAGAAATGCCTAAACCAAGTTCCATTTGCTGAAGAACTTCTTTAATTTCATTTAAAGATTTTCTTCCAAAGTTAGGCGTTCTTAACATTTCAGATTCTGTTTTTTGCACTAAATCACCAATATAAATTATATTATCATTTTTAAGACAATTAGCAGAACGAACAGACAATTCTAGCTCTTCAACTTTTTTAAGTAAATTAGGATTAAATGATAACTTTTCATGAGAAGAGGTCTCCATTTGAACTTCCGGTTCATCAAAATTGATAAATGGTTGAAGTTGGTCTTGTAAAATTCTTGCAGCAAGTGCAATTGCATCATCGGGCGAAACTGCTCCATTTGTTTCTACCTCTAAAATTAATTTATCATAATCAGTTACTTGTCCTACTCTACTATTTTCTACTTTATAAGATGCTCTCTTTACAGGGCTAAACATTGCATCAAGCTTAATTTCTCCAATAATTTTTTCTTCATCTTCAGCAACTTCAGCTGAAAGATATCCTTTCCCAGTATCAATGTTAGCCTCTAGTTCAATATCTGCATTACTATCAAGGGTCATGATAATTTGATCTGGATTCATGATTTCAGTTTCAGAATCTGTTTCAAAATTACCTGCTCTGATTTCACCAGGACCTTTTGTTCTTATATACATTTTTTTTAAGCCAGGAGAATGAACCTTTAAACAGACCGCTTTTAAATTAAGCAATATGTCTGTTAAATCTTCTTTTACACCTGGAATTGTAGAAAATTCATGAACAACACCTTTGAGCTTTACAGATGTAATTGCTGCCCCCTGAAGAGATGAAAGTAAAATTCTTCTTAATGAATTTCCAAGAGTTAAGCCAAAACCTCTTTCCAACGGTTCAGCAATCAAAATTCCACGTTTGCCATCATTTTCTTGAACATTAACATCCATTTTACTTGGTTTAATTAAATCCATCCAATTTTTTTGTAACACTTAATGCTCCTTATTTTATAGTTAAACTCTTCTTCTTTTTCTTGGTCTGCAACCATTATGAGGTATTGGGGTTACATCTTTAATTGAAGTTATTATATAACCAACAGACTGAAGAGATCGCAATGCAGATTCTCTTCCCGATCCTGGTCCAGAAACTTCAACTTTTAGTGTTTTAAGTCCGTACTCTTTTGCTTTATTGCCAACATCTTCTGCAGCAATTTGTGCAGCAAATGGAGTAGATTTACGCGAACCTTTAAATCCCTTATGACCTGCAGATGACCATGCTAATACGTTACCATTCTCATCTGAAATGGAAATAATAGTATTATTAAAAGATGACACAACATGGGCAATGCCATTTGTAACTTTTCTTTTTGCCTTTGTTTTAGTTTTTGTCTTTTTCTTTTCATTCATAAACTAACCTTTGGTCACTTTTTTCTTACCTGCAATTGCTACTGCTTTCCCTTTTCTAGTTCTAGCATTAGTATGGGTTCTTTGACCCCTGACAGGTAATTTTTTTCTATGTCTTAAGCCTCTATAACATCCAAGATCAGTTAAGCGTTTAATATCCATAGATACTTTACGTCTAAGATCTCCCTCTACAGAATGTTTTGCATCTATTATTTCTCTAATTTTATTTATTTCTTCATCTTTGAGCTGGCTAACTCTCATTGACATATCCACTGACGCCTCGCTGCAAATGTCGTTAGCTATTTTAGGTCCTATGCCAAATATATATGTTAAAGCTACACGTATCCTTTTATTCGTTGGAATATTTACACCTGATATACGAGCCATCCTATGAAACTGCCTTTATTTAATAATTTTAATGAATGAGGGTGAATACATGATAATTAGCACAAAAGTCAAGCCAAGAAACAGCAATTTTTTGAAGAAAAACCTCATTTTTTAATAATTTCTAAAATATCGTTCTTTATCATTTCAATTTCTTGATTGCCATTAATCAAATGATAATTTTTAGGATTTCTTTCTAGATAATATTTTGAAAGAGGCTTTGTTTCTTCAATATATTTATTAACACGATTTTTAATTACTTCTTCATTATCATCATTCCTTTTTTCTAATATTGCTCGATTTTTAATTCTTTTAACAATAATATCTTTTTCTAACTTAATATCAAAAATTTTTGTTATTTCTAAATTTTTAGAATAAAAATAATTTTGGAGCCAATCATTTTGACTTAGTGTTCTAGGATAACCATCTAATATATATCCATTGTTACATTCATGTGAATCTAATTTTTGTTTAATTATTTCATTTAATATCTGATCTGAAACTAAATCACCTTTTTCTATTATTTTTTTTATTTTTATTGATTGAGTATCAGAACCAAGTAAATTATTTCTTAAAATCTCACCAGTTGATAAATGCGGTATATGATATTGTTTAGATAGTATTGATGCTTGGGTACCTTTTCCAGCCCCTGGAGGGCCAAAGAATAAAAAAATCATTATTCTATCTTCGACCTCTTAACTTTGTTTTTTTCAATAATCCTTCATATTGATGTTGAAATAGATGAGATTGAACTTGAGTGATGAAGTCAATCATAACAACTACTACAATTAGAAGGCTTGTTCCTCCTAAATAAAAAGGAATGGAAGTTTTAGAAATCAAAAATTCTGGGAGAAGTGCTACTAATGTTAAATAAATTGATCCAACTGTTGTTAATCTAGTTAGAACATAATCTATATATATTGAAGTATTTTCACCAGGTCTAATACCTGGAATAAAGCCTCCATATTTTCTTAAATTTTCTGCTTGTTCATCAGGATTAAATACAATTCCAGTATAAAAAAAAGCAAAAAATATTATCATAAAAGCAAAAAAGGCAAGATAAAGTGGTTGACCTCTACCAAGGTAGCTTGAAATAATTAAAAAAATCTCACTTGATGAACCTGCTCCAAAACCTGACATAGTATTTGGTAAGAGCAAAATGGAAGAAGCAAAAATAACTGGAATAACGCCAGCAGTATTTATTTTTAAAGGTAGATGTGAACTTTGACCTCCATAAACTTTGTTTCCAACCTGTCTTTTAGGATATTGTACTAATAGTCTTCTTTGGGCTTTTTCTACAAAAACTATAAAAATAATTAATGCTAAAACTAGAATTAAAATAGCTAAAATAAATGACATACTTAATTCACCAGTTCTACCTAATTGTAATGTACTAACTAAAGCTTGAGGAAGATTTGCAACAATACCTGCTGTTATAATCAAAGAAATACCATTGCCAACCCCACGAGAAGAAATTTGTTCTCCTAGCCACATCAAAAAAACAGTTCCTCCAACTAAAGTAATGATAGTTGTGACTTTAAAAAACAAACCAGGGTCAATTACAATATTACCATATGCAGTTTGCATAGACTCTAAACCTATAGCAACTCCATAACCTTGCAAAGCAGCTATAATAACAGTTAAATATCTTGAGTACTGAATAATTTTTCTTCTTCCTTTAGATCCTTGTTCTCTTAAAGTCTTTAAATGTGGTATGCTCGATTGCATTAAAGTCATTATTATAGAAGCAGAAATATAAGGCATAACTCCCAATGCAAAGATTCCCATTCTCCCTAAAGCACCTCCAGAAAAAGTATCAAAAATTCCAAGTATGCCTGATGACTGTTGTTCAAAAAACTGTTGGAGTGATATTGGATTAATACCAGGTATTGGCAAAAAAGTTCCCAAACGAAAAACTACTAATGCTCCAAGAGTAAATAAAAGTCTATTTCTAAGTTCAGTAGCCTTACCCAAAGCTCCAAAGTTTAAGTTATTTGCCATCTTTTCTGCAGCAGTAGCCATATTCCTTTTTAAATCTTTATAAGATTTACCTTTCCTCCATTTTTTTCTACTTTAGCTATCGCATTTTTTGAAGCATATGAAACTTCTATATTGATTGAAGATTTTAACTCTCCAACATCCAAAAGCTTTAGTAAACCTTTTGATCTATTAAAAATTTTTTTCTCAAATAAAACTGATTCTTTAATTTCATCAGGTTTAATCTTGTATTTATTAAGAATAAGATCGATATGATGAAAATTAATAGACTGTATTTTTTTTTGAAACGGATTGTTAAATCCTCTTTTAGGCAGTCTCATATATAAAGGATTTTGACCTCCTTCAAATCCACTAATAGCAACACCAGATCTAGATTTTTGACCTTTAACACCTCTTCCAGCAGTTTTTCCTGTTCCAGATCCAGAACCTCTTCCAACTCTTTTACGCTTTTTATTGGATGTTAAATTAGACTTAAGTTCATTAATCTTCATATTATGATGCCGTTTTTTTTGAATTTATTTTAGATATTTTTATTGTTCTTTTTGCTGCAATACTTTTTGGGGATTCAGAATTTTTAAAAGCATCAAATGTTGCTTTAATCATATTATGGGGGTTAGAACTACCAGTTGATTTAGCAACTACATCTTTTATACCTAATGATTCAAAAAGCGCTCTCATAGGACCTCCAGCAATTATGCCTGTTCCAGGAGCAGCAGATCTAAGAATAACTTTTCCAGCTCCAAACCTTCCAACGATATCATGGTGAAGAGTTCTATTATCTTTTAGGTGTACTCTTATCATTCTTGTTTTGGCATTTTCTGTTGCCTTTCTTACTGCTTCAGGGACTTCTTTTGCTTTTCCGGTTCCGTATCCGACCTTTCCCTTATTGTCACCCACAATCATTATAGCCGCAAATCCAAAACGTCTTCCACCTTTAACAACTTTAGCAACTCTATTAATTGTTACTAAATGTTCACTAAATTCTTTATTTTCACTATCAAACATATTTCCTCTAAAAGTTTAAACCAGCTTCTCTAGCTGCTTCAGCTAATATTTTTATTAAACCATGATATTTATATTTACCTTTATCAAATGCAACTTCTTTGACTCCATTTTTTATAGATCTTTTAGCAATTTCAGTACCAATTTTTTCAGCTAATTCTTTTTTTGAATGATTATTTTCTCTAAAAGTTTTTTCTATTGATGACGCGCTAGCTAAAGTTATGCCTTTATCATCATTGATAATTTGAGCATAAATATGATTATTGGATCTAAAAACTGTTAATCTTTTTCTATTAGTAACTTTTTTTAATTTAAATCTAGTTCTATTTTGTCTTACATTTTTAACCATATTATTTCTTTTTACCCTCTTTTCTAAAAATGAATTCATCATCATATTTTATCCCTTTGCCTTTAAATGGTTCAGGTTTCCTAAATGATCTAATATTTGCTGCAACAGCTCCTAATTTTTCTTTGTTTGAACCGGATAATTTTATAGTATTTTGTTTACTGACTTCTACTTTGATTTCTTTAGGAATCTCATAGTCAATATCGTGACTATAACCCAGTTGAAGCTTTAAATTGGTGCCTGATAACGATGCTCTATATCCTGTTCCATTCATCTCTAAAGTTTTAGAAAATCCTTCACTAACACCTTTAATAAGATTTGCTATATGGGCTCTCGTTGTTCCCCAAATAGGATTTTTTTTATCTTTATCATTTTTTGGTAATACAGAAATTTTATCTTCACTTAAATCAACTTTAAAAAGAGGATTAATATTTATTGATAATTCTCCCATTTTTCCTTTTGCAACTAGAATACTATTATCAAAGTTACATGTAGTTTCTTTTGGGATAACAACACTATTTTTTGCTATTCTAGACATAAATTAAAATACCTCGCATAAAATTTCACCACCTACATTATTATCTCGAGCTTTTTGATCAGACATTACACCTTTAGGTGTAGATAAGATAGATATGCCTAAACCTCCAAAAGATTTTTGTAAGTCATTTATTTTAGAATATACGCGAATACCAGGTTTTGAAATTCTTTTTATTCTTTTAATTACTGGAGTGCCGTTATAATATTTTAAATCAATTTTTATATTGTTAATACCTTTTCTTAATTCTAAATCCTGAAAATCACGAATATAACCTTCGTCTTTTAAAACAGAAAGAACATTCATATTTAATTTAGATTTATAACATGAAGTAAAAGCTTTATTAGCTTTATGAGCATTTTTTATTCTTGCCAACATATCTGATAATGAATCATTAAAAGCCATAATTATCTCCTTACCAACTTGACTTAACAACGCCAGGTAATGATCCTGACATTGTTAGCTCTCTAATTTTGATTCTAGAAAGACCAAATTTTCTATACACACCTCTAGTTCTTCCAGTAATTTTGCATCTATTACGTACTCTTATATTAGAACTATCTCTTGGAAGATCATTTAATTTTGATTGTATTTTAAATCTTTCTTCCATACTTAAATCTTTTTTCATAATCATCTTTTTTAAAGAATTACGTCGAGACTTGAATTTATTAACAATTTTTCCTCTATTCATGTTTTTTTGAATTGAACTTTGCTTTGCCATATTATTCCTAATTGTTTCTTTCTGCCGGAAACGGCATGTTAAAGTACTTTAAAAGCTCTATTGCTTCCTCATTAGTTGATGCAGATGTACAGATAGTTATATCCAAACCTCTCACTTTATCAATTTTATCATAATTTATTTCTGGAAATATTATTTGTTCTTTAATACCAAGAGTATAATTACCATTTCCATCAAAACTTTTAGAATTTAATCCTCTAAAATCTCTTATGCGAGGAATTGCAATATTGATTAATCTATCTAGAAACTCATACATAATTTTGTTTCTTAAAGTTACAGAAACTCCTAAAGCCATTCCCCTCTCTAATTTTAAATGCAGCAATTGCTTTCTTTGCTTTTGTTTTTACTGCTTTTTGTCCAGAAATTAGTGATAATTCCTCTTGAGCTTTATCAAGTAACTTTGGATCATCTTTTGCATCTCCAATGCCCATATTTAAAACTATTTTAGTAATTTTAGGAATTGAATAAAAATTTTTATATTCAAATTTTTCCATCATCTTTTTCTTAATACTAATTTTAAATTCCTCAGCTAAACGTGTCATTATTTTATTTCTTTCCCTGTACTTCGAATTATTCGTATTTTCTCATTTTTATTATTGAATTTATATCCAAGTTTAACACCTTTTTTTGAAGCAGAGTCATAAAAAGATAAATTAGAAATTTGAATAGGCATTTCTTTTTCAACAATGCCTCCAGCTTGATTGTTATCAGGCTTTTGATGTTTTTTTACTTTATTTATTCCTGAAACTATAGCTTTATTTAAAAAAGGTTGAATCAAAGTAATTTTACCAGTCTTGCCTTTGTCTTTACCTACCAAGACTATTACTTCATCTCCTTTTTTTAATTTGATTTTATTACTCATTATAATACCTCAGGAGCCAAACTAATTATTTTCATAAATTTTTTTGTTCTTAACTCTCTGGTTACTGGACCAAATATTCTAGTTGCAATTGGCTCTTCTTGTTTATCAAGTAAGACTGCTGCATTTTTATCAAATCTTATACTTGTTCCATCAGGTCTACCAAAATCTTTTTTTGTTCTGACTATTACTGCTTTAAAAACTTCACCTTTTTTAACTTTTCCTCGCGGAATAGCATCTTTTATTGATACAACAACAATATCTCCAATAGACGCAAATCTCCTTTTAGATCCTCCTAAAACTTTTATACATTGAATCTTTCTAGCTCCAGAATTATCAGCTACAAATAAATGAGATTGCATTTGAATCATTTATTTACTGCCTTCCAATTTTGGATCATGAATTATCCAAGATTTAATTTTTGATATTGGTCTAGATTCTTGAATAGTTACCTTGTCTCCAATTTTATGTTCATTATTTTCATCATGAGCATGATATCTTTTTGTTCTTTTAATAATTTTTTTATAAAGTTTATGCCTAACTCTTTTAGTAACTTCAACAACTATTGTTTTACTATGAGCAGAAACTATAACTCCAGAAAGTAATCTTTTAGGCATTTGATTCTCCAATTGACTTATTTATTTCAGTTTTTAAACGAGCTAATCTTTTTTTAGTCTTTCTGATTTCAGAAGTCTTTTCTAATTGACCTGATGATTTTTGAAATTTGAAATTCAAAAGAGATTTTTTTAATGTACTAATTTCAGATTTTATTTTTTTAATATCTTCATTTTTATTAGTTACGTTCATTAAATATTCCTTTCTACAAATTTACACTTAATAGGCAATTTAGCAGCAGCTAAAGACATTGCTTTTTTGGCATCATTGATAGGAACACCATCAACTTCAAACATAATTCTACCAGGCTTAACACGACATGCCCAATATTCAGTTGAACCTTTTCCTTTTCCCATTCTGATTTCTGCAGGTTTTTTTGAAACTGGTACATCAGGAAATATTCTAATCCACATTCTGCCAGCTCTTTTTAAATATCTTGTTATAGCCTTACGCGCAGATTCAATTTGTCTAGAAGTAACTCTTTCAGGCTCTAAAGCTTTTAATCCATAACTACCATAATTTAATTCAAAATTACCTTTTGCTGAACCATGAATCCTACCTTTGAATTGTTTTCTAAATTTTGTTTTTTTTGGGGATAGCATATTCATTATCTTATACTTCCTTGTTCAACTTGTTTTTTTTCACTTCCATAAGGATCTTTGTTTAATATTTCACCTTTGTTGATCCATACTTTAATTCCACAAATACCATAAGTGGTTTCTGCTTCAGAAGTAGCATAATCAATATCACTTCTCAGCGTGTGCAATGGAACACTTCCTTCAGCATATTTTTCTGTTCTAGCAATTTCTGCTCCCCCAAGTCTCCCACTACAAACTACTTTAACTCCTTTTGCACCTAACCTCATTGAAGATTGAACAGCTTTTTTCATAGCTCTTCGAAAAGAAATTCTTTTTTCAAGTTGGGTAGCAATATTATCTGCTACAAGCTGAGCATCTACTTCTGGCTTTCTGACCTCTTTGATATCTATAAAAACTTCCAATTTAGACATTTTAGTTAACATGTTCTTTAAACTTTCAATATCAGCTCCTTTTTTTCCAATTATAATACCTGGTTTAGAACTAAAAATAGTAAGTCTTAATTTTTTTGCAGCTCGTTCAATTGTTATTTTAGATATACTAGCTGATTTAAGTTTTTTTTGAACATAATTTCTAATTTCTAAATCTTCATGCAATAGTTTTGAATAATTTGACTTAGAAAACCACCTAGATGACCAAGTTTTATTTATTCCTAATCTTATTCCATTTGGATTTACTTTTTGTCCCATAGTTATTTACTCTCTTTTTCTTTCATATTTTTTTCTTCAACTACTATGGTCAATTTACTAAAAGGCTTAAGTATTGAAGATGCTCTACCTTTTGCGCGAGGTCTAAAGCGTTTCATTGATAAACTTTTTCCAACATAAGCTTCTTTGACAAATAAATTATCTATATCTAACTGTTTATTATTTTCAGCATTTGCTATTGCTGCATTTAGAACTTTTAATACATTGATTGAAATTCTTTTTTGAGAAAATTTCAGTTGATTAACTGCTTTTGAAGCTTTTAAATTAACAATTGAACGAGCTACATTAGCAAGCTTTAAACTACTAACTCTAATAGTATTATCTTTTGCAAATGCTGTTAACTTATTATCCATTTCTAATTACCTGCCTTTTTATCTGCTGCTGTATGCCCTTTGAAAGTTCTAGTAGGAGAAAACTCACCGAATTTATGTCCAACCATATTTTCAGAAACTGAAACAGGTATAAATTTCTGTCCATTGTAGACTCCAAAAGTTAAACCAACGAATTGAGGTAATATTGTAGATCTTCTTGACCAAGTTTTAATAACTTCTTTTCGACCAGATTCAGAAACTTTTTCAGCTTTTTTTATAAGAGTCATATCTACAAAAGGTCCTTTCCAAACAGATCTAGCCATTATTTTTTCCTTCTTTTTAGAATGAAGACATTGGTCTTCTTATTAGTTCTTGTTTTTTTTCCTTTGGTTGATTGCCCCCAAGGAGTAACAGGGTGTCTTCCTCCAGAAGTTCTACCTTCTCCTCCACCATGAGGATGATCAACAGGATTCATAACAACTCCTCTTACTTTTGGCCTACGTCCTAAGTATCTATTTCTTCCAGCTTTTCCTAATTTTTTGTTTTTATTATCTGGATTTGAAACTACACCAACTGTAGCTAAACAATTTTTATTTATTAATCTAATTTCTCCAGATACTAGTTTAAGCTGAACATATAAATCTTCTTTAGACACAATTTGTACTGAAGAACCAGCTGATCTAGATAATTGCCCTCCAGCTCCTGGCTTTAACTCAATATTATGAACACTTGTTCCGACAGGTATATTTTTTAAAGGCAAACAATTACCTTCTTTTATTTCTACATTTTGTCCAGAAATTAATTTATCTCCAATTTTAATATTTTGAGGAGATAAAATATATCTAAATTCTCCATCTTGATATTTTATTAAACTTATAAAAGCTGATCTATTTGGATCATACTCTATACGAACTACTTCAGCTACCATATCAAATTTATTTCTTTTAAAATCTATTGACCTATATTTTCTTTTAACTCCTCCACCCATTCTTCGAGAAGTAATACGCCCTTGATTATTCCTGCCTCCTGAAGATTTTTTAGGTTTAAGCAGAGATTTATGTGGCTCTCCTTTCCACAAATGACTTTTAGAAACAAGCACAGTACCTCTTTGTCCAGGAGTAGTTGGTTTTAAAATTTTTAAAGTCATTTAATCTCCAATGATGAATCTATTGTATTACCATCAGCTAAAGTTATAATGGCTTTTTTCTGATCTTTTCTATACCCCAAACTTCCCTTAAAACTTTTTAATTTACCTCTTAAAATTAAAGTATTAACTTTTGTAACTTTTACTTTAAAAATTTTTTCAATTGAATTTTTTATCTCACCAGCGTTAGAATCTTTACTTACTAAAAAAGAATATTGATTAAATTGATTTAAATTTGTAGATTTTTCAGTAGTCAAGGGCTTAAGTATAATACTTAGAGCTCTTTCATCACTAATTTGTTTATTGTTTTTTTTCATATTAATCTTTTTGTTATCTGTTCTATTGCTGTTGTTTCAATAAAAATTTTATCAAAAGTCATTAGATCTCTAACGTTTAAACCTTTTTCAGAAAGCATTGCTAATTTAGGGATATTAGAAGAAGCTTTTTTAAAATTTTCATTATTACTTTTCTCACTATGAATAAATAAAGCAGAATTAAAACTAAATTTTTTTAAACTATTAAAAAGTTTTTTAGTTTTATGATCAGCTATCTCTAGGGAATCTACAAAGATAATTTCTTCATTTTTTGATTTATTAGATAAAGCACATTTTAAAGCTAAAGTTTTTTCTTTTTTATTGAGGGAGAAAGAATGATCTCTATTTTGAGGACCCATTGAAGTAGCACCACCCCTATAATGAGGAGGTTTAGAACTTCCTTGACGAGCATTACCAGTCCCTTTTTGAGCAAAAGGCTTTTTTGCCTTTCCTTTAATTTCTGATCTGGTTTTTGTTTTATGACTACCTTGTCTAGATTTTGCATTTTGATAACGAATATATTGATGAATTAAATCTGGAAATACTTTTATTCCAAATATAGATTCAGGAATATCAATTTCTGAAATATTTTTATTTGATAAATCTACTACTTGCTTTTTCATTAATTCTTTCCTTTAATTGCATCTTTGATGAATACGGTAGTATTTTTTTTACCAGGAATAGATCCCTTAATAGCTAACAAGTTATTATTTAAATCAATATCTACAATTTTTAAATTTTGCTTAGTAACACGAGTATTACCCATATGACCTGCCATTTTCTTTCCTTTAAAAACTTTTCCAGGATCTTGAGAATTTCCAGTTGAACCATGAGATCTATGAGATACTGAAACACCATGGGAGGCTCTAAGTCCTCCAAAATTATGTCTTTTCATAGCTCCTGCAAAACCTTTTCCAATAGATATACTTGTAACATCAATTTTTTGATTTTTTTTAAAATGATCTGCTTTAATAGAAGATCCTAATTCAAGGAGGTTTTCTTCTATAACCCTAAACTCTTTTACAACTTTTTTTGGAGAAATATTAATTTTAGAAAATAATTTTTTTTGTGCTTTATTAATTCTTCTATCTTTTGATGCTTTATCTATGCTAACTAACTGAACAGCAAAATATCCATCTTTATCTTTTGTCTTTATTGCTGATACTATACATTCTTCAACTTTTACTAGAGTTATTGGTGTTACTACACCATCTTCGCTATAAAAAGAACTATTACCAACTTTAACACCTATCAATCCTGTTCTCATGTTATATTTTTATATCTACTTCAACGCCTGCTGACAAATCTAGTTTCATCAAAGCATCTACTGTTTGTGGAGTTGGATCAATTATATCCAGCAATCTGTTATGAGTTCTTATCTCAAACTGGTCACGACTTTTTTTGTCAACATGTGGAGATTTATTAACTGTAAATTTTTCTTTTTTTGTAGGGAGAGGAATGGGTCCTCTAACTTTAGCACCTGTTCTTTTAGCAGTATTTATTATATCAGTTGCGCTAGTATCCAAAAGCTTATTATCAAAAGCTCTTAATCTAATTCTAATATCTTGTGATTCCATTACGCTAACTTTGCCTTTACTTCTTCAGCAACAGCTGTTGGAACTTGTTCATAATGATCAAATTGCATTGAGTAACTAGCTCTGCCTTGAGAAAGAGATCTTAAATTATTTACATATCCAAACATATTAGCAAGAGGTACCATTGCATTTATAACATTGGCATTTCCTCTGGTATTCATTTCCTGAACTTGGCCTCTTCTACTATTTAAATCTCCAATAACATCTCCCATATATTCTTCAGGAGTTACTACTTCTACTTTCATCATTGGCTCTAGTAATTTGGGATCCGCTTTTGAGATACCTTCTCTAAATGCAGCTCTTGAAGCAATTTCAAAAGCAAGTACACTTGAGTCAACATCATGATAATTACCATCATATAATGTTGCTTTAAAATCTATACAAGGAAAGCCAGCCATAACACCTGACTGCTGTTGTGCTAACAAACCTTTTTGAACTCCTGGTATATATTCAGTAGGAATATTTCCACCTTTTATTTTGTTAACAAATTCATATCCACTACCAGGTTCTCCTGGCTCAAAGATCATTTTTACTCTCGCAAATTGTCCTGCTCCACCTGATTGTTTTTTGTGAGTATAATCAACATCATAAGATTTAGAAATTGTTTCTCTATAGGCTACCTGAGGAGCTCCAACATTTGCTTCAACTTTAAACTCTCTTTTCATTCTATCAACAAGAATTTCTAAATGTAATTCTCCCATTCCCTTAATAATTGTTTGACCACTTTCTTCATCGGTATTTACCCTAAAACTTGGATCTTCTTGAGCTAGCCTTGCCAATGCTTGTCCCATTTTTTCATGATCTACTTTTGTTTTAGGCTCAACTGCAACTTCTATTACGGGATCTGGAAAATCCATTTTTTCTAAAATTATAGGCTTATTAGGATCACATAAAGTTTCTCCAGTTGTTACATCTTTTAATCCAACTAAAGCAACTATATCACCAGCTCCAGCTTCTTTAATCTCTTCTCTATTGTTAGCATGCATTAAAAGCATTCTACCAATACTTTCTTTTTTGCCACCTGTTGAATTTAATACACTATCTTTAGTAGAAACTGTTCCTGAATAAATTCTAGCGAATGTCAAACTACCAACAAAGGGATCTGTCATTATTTTAAATGCTAATGCGCTAAAAGGTTCATCATCATCACATTTTCTTGTTAATTCTGTTGCCTCATCTTTAACATCAACTCCTTTTACACTCTCAACATCTTTAGGTGATGGCATGTAATCTATAACTGCATCCAAAAGTGGTTGTACGCCCTTATTCTTAAAAGCTGAGCCAGTTAGTACTGGTACAAAATTTCCTTTTATAGTTCCTGCTCTTATACATTTTTTTAATTCTTCTATAGTTGGTTCTTTTCCATCAAGATAAGTTTCCATTATAGTATCATCTTCTTCAACAACTTTTTCAATTAATTTTTCTCTATACTCTTTAGCTTGATCTTTTAAATCATCTGGGATTTCTACTATATCAAACTTTGCACCCAGACTCTCATCTTGCCATATTATTGCATTATTGGAAACCAAATCTACGACACCCTTCAGATTACTTTCAATGCCTATCGGTAATTGTAAAACTAATGGATAAGAACCTAAACGATCTGGAATCATATCGACACACATAAAAAAATTAGCACCAGTTCTATCAAGTTTATTAATAAAACACATTCTAGGGACATTGTATTTATCAGCTTGTCTCCATACTGTTTCTGATTGAGGCTCAACGCCAGCAACTCCATCAAATACTGCAACTGCACCATCTAAAACTTTAAGAGATCTTTCTACTTCAATTGTGAAATCTACATGTCCAGGAGTATCAATAATATTAACTCTATGATCATTCCAAAAACAGGTAGTTGCCGCAGATGTAATCGTAATACCTCTTTCTTGTTCCTGCTCCATCCAATCCATAGTTGCTGCACCATCATGCACTTCTCCAATTTTATGAGATTTTCCAGTGTAGTATAATATTCTTTCAGTAGTTGTGGTTTTTCCTGCATCTATATGAGCCATAATTCCAATATTTCGATATTTTTCTAATGGATGAGCTCTATTCATAATTTTTTACCATCTAAAATGAGAAAATGCTCTATTGGCCTCTGCCATCTTATGAGTCTCTTCTCTTTTTTTTACTGCATTACCTTTATTATTGTAGGCATCAAAAATCTCTCCAGCAACTCTCTCTCGCATTGTTTTTTTCATTTCTTTTAACTGCACAGTCTGCAATCCATTTCATGGCAAGAGTTTGAGCTCTTCTAGGCCTAACTTCCATTGGCACTTGATATGTGGCGCCCTCCAACTCTTCTAGACTTGACCTCTAAATTAGGCTTAACATTGTCAAGAGCTTCATGAAAAAATTTAAGTGGTTCTTTATCTATTTTTTTTGATAGAATATCAAAAGCTCCATACACAATTTTTTCTGAAATAGATTTCTTACCATCAAGCATAATTCTGTTCATAAACTTTGCAATAACAAGATCTTTAAATTTATGATCGGGTAAGATTTTTCTTTTTACTGCTGCTCTTCTTCTGGACATATTATTTATTTAGGTCTCTTTGCGCCATATAACGAACGTCTTTGTTTACGAACAGTGACACCTTGTGTATCTAAAGTGCCTCTTAAAATATGATACCTTACTCCAGGTAAATCTTTAACTCTTCCACCTCTTATTAATACTACAGAATGCTCTTGTAAATTATGACCCTCTCCAGGAATATAAGCTGAAACTTCTTGACCATTTGTAAGTTTAACTCTCGCTACTTTTCTAAGTGCAGAATTTGGTTTTTTTAGGAGTAGTTGTATAAACTCTAGTACAAACACCTCTCTTTTGAGGGCAAGATTCCAAAGCTGGAACTTTGTTTCTTTTTTTTACTACTTCTCTGCCCTTGCGTACAAGTTGATTTATTGTTGGCATTCTGTACAAACTCCTACTGTCAAGCGTCTGAAATGAATTTTTCACCACCATTGACAAAAAGTAGCGCGTATTTATTAATAAGGGGACTAATAAGTCAAGAGAATAAAAAGCAATTATTGCTCTAAATTTTCAATATTTTCTTGGTTTTTTCTTCTTTCAGCTAACTTTGCTAAATCTCTCTCTTTAGCAACCTCAGTATAAGATTTTGTCATACTTCCAGTTCCTGCAGGGATCAATCTTCCTACAATAACATTTTCTTTTAATCCGTATAATGGATCTGTTTTTCCTTGAGTAGCCGCATCAGTTAGAACTTTGGTTGTTTCTTGGAAAGATGCTGAAGATATAAATGAGTTAGTTTGTAGACTGGCTTTAGTGATACCTAATAAAATATTATCATAGGTTGCAGGTTTCTTTCCTTCTTCTTCTAATTTCAAATTAATTTCTAAAAGATCTTTCTTTTGGACTTGTTCTCCAGCCAGAAGATTTGATTCTCCCGGATCTTTGATCAGTGCTTTTTGTAACATTTGTCTAGCAATCGTTTCTATATGTTTGTCATTTATGTACACACCCTTGAAGTTTATAAACTGATTGAAACTTCTCTAACCAAATATCTAGCTAATTCCTCTATTCCAAGAATTCTTAAGATATCATGAGGAACTGGTGTTCCTTCAACCAAAATATCACCTCTTTTAACAAAATCACCTTCTTGGACATTTAAATATTTTGATCTTGGGATTAGTATTTCGAATGACTCTTCATCATCTATACTAGTAATAATTAATCTTCTTTTATTTTTAAAATCTTTACCAAATGAAATTTTTACCATCTATTTCACTCATTATTGCAGGATCTTTAGGTTTTCTTGCTTCAAATAGTTCAGCTACTCTTGGCAAACCACCTGTAATGTCTTTTGTCTTAGATGACTCTTTAGGTATTCTAGCAACAACTTGACCAGCTTTAACTTCTCCACCATCCTCTGTACTTAATATAGTGTCTATAGACATAGGATATGAATTAACACTTTTATCTTCTGGATCTATTTCATCTTCAAATGTTTTTACAATATTAATTGATGGCTTAAAATTTTTAGATTTAGGATTTTGACTCCAATCAATAACAATTTTACTAGAAATACCTGTAGTATCATCTACTGCATCTCTAAAAGAAACTCCTTGTTTTAAATCTACATATTTTATTATTCCATCTTTTTTCAGCAATTATCGGTAAGGTATAAGGATCCCAATCTGCTAAAAGTTGATTAGCTTTTACATTTTCACCATCTTCAAAAAAGATTCTTGATCCAAAAGGAATATTTAAAGAAAATTTTTCTTCATCATCTAAAAAAATTTTGATTTTAGCATTTCTGGTTAGTAAAATTTTATTTCCAGATTCATCAGTTATAAATTTGAAATTATCTGATTTAACCTTACCATCAATTGGAGAGGAAGCAGATGACTGTTCTACAGATGCACTTGCAGCTCCTCCTATATGAAATGTTCTCATGGTTAGCTGAGTTCCAGGCTCACCAATAGATTGAGCGGCGATAATACCTACTGCCTCTCCTATATTAACTGCAGTTCCTCTTGCTAAATCTCTTCCATAACATTTTGCACAAATTCCATTATTAGTTTCACAAGTTAAAACTGACCTAATTTTTAGAGAACGAAGGGATAATTTATTAATATCTTCTATGTGTGTTTCTTCTATTATTTCTCCATTTTTTACTATTACATTGTTATTTGAGTCCACTATATCGTTTACTGGGCATCTTCCTAGTATTCTATCAGATAAAGGAGACGTAACATTTCCTGACTCAATGATCTCTTCAACAACAACACCGTTATTAGTACCACAATCGTTTTCTCTAATAACAGCATCTTGAGCTACATCAACAAGTCTTCTAGTTAGATATCCTGAGCTAGCAGTTTTTAATGCTGTATCTGCTAAACCTTTTCGAGCACCATGTGTAGAAGTAAAATATTCTAATACTGATAAGCCTTCTTTAAAATTTGATTTAATTGGATTTTCAATAATTTCTCCTGATGGTTTTGCCATCAAGCCTCTCATACCTGCTAATTGTTTAAGTTGAGCGGCTGATCCTCTAGCGCCAGAATGAGCCATCATATAAACAGAGTTAACAGGCTTATCATCTTCTGGATTTGATATCGTTTCCAACATTTTGGCAGCAACTTGATTTGTACAATCGGACCATGCATCAACAACTTTATTGTATTTTTCTCCTTGAGTTATTAATCCATCTTGGTATTGATTTTCATATTCTTGAACTTTACTCTGGGTTTTTTCAAGTAAAAAATTTTTATCTTCAGGTATGATTAAATCATCTTTACCAAAAGATATTCCAGCCATAGCAGCATATCTAAAACCTATACCCATTATTTTATCTGCAAAAAGAACAGTTTCTTTTTGTCCACAAAAACGATAAACTGCATCAATTATATTGCTTACTTCTTTTTTTGTTAAAACTTTATTTAACATATCAAATTTTATATTTTCATTATTAGGTAAAATGTCTCCAAGTATCATTCTTCCAGCAGTAGTTTCTGTTGTATTAAAATTGCCCTCAAAATCTTTTACTCTAGCAATTATTTTAGAATGCAAAGTTATATCTTTGTTTTCAAGTGCTTTCATAATTTCATTTAAATCTAAAAAGCTTCTTCCTTCACCTATTTGATTTTTTCTAAGAATTGAAAGATAGTAAATACCCAAAACTATATCCTGAGAAGGAACAATTATCGGTTTACCACTTGAAGGAGATAAAATGTTATTAGTACTCATCATAAGTACTCTCGCCTCTAATTGAGATTCTAAACTTAACGGAACATGAACAGCCATCTGATCTCCATCAAAATCAGCATTAAATGCAGTGCAAACTAATGGATGAAGCTGAATAGATTTTCCTTCGATGAGTATTGGTTCAAATGCCTGTATTCCAAGTCTATGTAAGGTAGGTGCCCTATTTAATAAAACTGGATGCTCTCTAATTACTTCTTCCAATATATCCCATACTCTTGGATCTTCTTTTTCAACTAATTTTTTTGCAGCCTTTATAGTATTAGCCCATCCATAAATATCTAGTTTATGAAAAATAAAAGGTTTAAATAATTCTAAAGCCATTTTTTTTGGCAAACCGCATTGATGCAACTTTAAATTAGGGCCAACAACAATTACAGATCTTCCTGAGTAATCTACTCTTTTACCTAATAAGTTTTGTCTAAATCTGCCCTGTTTTCCTTTGAGCATATCTGATAAAGATTTAAGAGGTCTTTTATTAGTAGAAGTTATTACCCTGCCTCTACGTCCATTATCAAATAGAGCGTCAACAGATTCTTGAAGCATTCTTTTTTCATTTCTAATAATAATATCAGGTGCACGTAAATCGATTAATCTTTTAAGTCGATTATTGCGGTTAATTACTCTTCTATACAAGTCATTCAAATCACTAGTAGCAAATCTACCTCCATCCAGAGGAACCAGAGGTCGCAATTCTGGAGGTATAACAGGTAAAACTCTTAAAATCATCCACTCAGGTTTATTTTTAGATGATATAAAATGTTCTATTAATTTTAATCTTTTAGTTATTTTAGTTTTTTTTAATTCTGATTTTGTATCAAGCAAATCTTGTTTTAATTGATCGTAATCACTTTGAAGGTCAATATTTTGAAGCATCTGTTCTATAGCCTCTGCTCCTATTGAAGCACTAAATGAATCTTCTCCGTGTTGATCTTGATAGTCTATGTATTGATCTTCAGAAATGATTTGACCTTTTGTTAAATCTGTTAGTCCTGGTTCAACAACTATAAATTGTTCAAAATAAAGTACCTTTTCTAAATTCTTAATTGTCATATCTAGCAATGTTGCTATTCTACTTGGTAAAGATTTCATAAACCAAATATGGGAAACAGGAGCAGCAAGCTCTATATGGCCCATTCGATCTCTTCGAACTTTTGAAAGAGTTACTTCAACACCACACTTTTCACAAATAATGCCTCTGAATTTCATTCTTTTGTATTTGCCGCATAAACATTCATAATCTTTGACAGGTCCAAAAATTCTAGCACAAAAAAGTCCATCTTTTTCAGGCTTAAAAGTTCTATAATTTATTGTTTCAGGTTTTTTTATCTCTCCAAAAGACCAAGATCTGATATTTTCAGGACTTGCAATTGAAATTTTTATACTATCAAAAGTTTTTACTCCTAAATTTTGATTAAAAATATTTATTAATTCTTTATTCATTGTTTGCCACCAATTTATCCATTTCTTTTTCTTCTTTATTTTCCTTAAACTCTAAATTTAAACCTAATGAACGAAGTTCTTTAACCATAACATTAAATGATTCTGGCGTTCCAGATTCAAAATTTTGATCTCCTTTAACAATTGACTCATACACTTTAGTTCTCCCAGCTACATCATCAGCTTTAATTGTTAATATTTCTTGTAAAGTATATGCTGCCCCGTAAGCTTCTAAGGCCCAAACCTCCATTTCACCAAATCTTTGTCCACCAAATTGAGCTTTTCCTCCTAAAGGTTGTTGAGTAACTAAACTGTAAGGACCTATAGATCTAGCATGAATTTTTTCATCTACTAAATGATGAAGCTTTAACATATAAACATAACCTACAGTAATAGGTCTTTCAAATTTTTCACCAGTAATACCATCTATTAATATCTCTTGACCAGATTTAGCTACACCAGATTGCTCTAACAAATTCGATATATCTGCTTCTTTTGCACCATCAAAAACTGGCGTTGCAAATGGAACACCTTCTTTAAGATTATCAGCTAATTCAAGAATTTCATCATCATTCATTTTATCTACTGTTTTTTTATGTATTTCTTGATCATAAATACCTAATAATTTATCTTTTAAATCTCTTGTATGACCAGCGGTTTTCATCTTACTCAACATTTCATTAACTTGTTTTCCTAAAGAAGCTGATGCCCAGCCCAAATGAGTTTCCAATATTTGCCCTATGTTCATCCTGCTAGGAACACCAAGTGGATTTAAACAAATATCAACAGGGGTTCCATCTTCTAAATATGGCATATCTTCTGCAGGACAAATTTTGGATATAACACCTTTATTCCCATGCCTCCCTGCCATTTTATCTCCAGGTTGAAGTTTTCTTTTTACGGCAACAAACACTTTAATTAATTTTAAAACACCAGGTAAAAGTTCATCACCACTTTGAATTTTGTCAATTTTATTTTCAAATTTCTGATTTATATTACCTAATTGATTTTCATAATTTTTAATAAGAGAGTCAATTTGATTTGTAACTTTTTCATCATCTATGTTAATTTTCATAAGAGAACTTATGTCTAAATTTTCAACCTGATCATAATTTAATTTTGTGTTTTTAGAAAAAGCATCATTCCCAGAAATAAAAGTTTTACCAACTAAAAGTTCTCTTAAATGGTTACTAAAACTTTTTTGTAAAATATCTAATTCATCATCACGATCTCTTGATACATTTTCAATTTGAGAATTTTCAATAGCTATAGCTCTTTGATCCTTTTCTATTCCTCTTCTTGAAAAAACTCTTATTTCTACAACAGTACCTTTAACTCCAGGAGGAACTCTTAAACTAGTATCTTTTACATCTGCAGCTTTTTCACCAAAAATTGCTCTTAAAAGTTTTTCTTCAGGTGTCATAGGTGTTTCACCTTTAGGTGTTACTTTGCCAATTAATATATCACCTGATGTTACTTCTGCGCCTACATATACTATCCCAGTTTCATCTAGATTTCTTAACATTTCTTCACTTGCATTTGGAATATCTCTAGTAACATCTTCAGGTCCAAGTTTTGTATCTCTAGCCATAACTTCAAATTCCTCAACATGAATTGAAGTAAAAACATCTTCTTGAACAACTCTTTCAGAAATTAAAATTGAATCTTCAAAATTATATCCATTCCAAGGCATAAAGGCTACTAGCACATTCCTACCCAGAGCCAACTCACCAAGATCTGTGGCTGGACCATCTGCTATGACCTGATTTTTTGTAACCTTATCACCTATGTTAACCAAAGGTCTTTGATTAATGCAGGTATTTTGATTGGATCTTTGAAATTTCAATAAATTGTAAATATCTATTTTGTTTAATGATGAATCTTTTTTATCTGTTACCCTTATTACTATTCTATTTGCATCTAATTGATCTACTACACCTTCTCTTTTTGCAACAACAGTAGAGCCGCTATCTTTTGCTACAGTATATTCCATTCCAGTACCAACCAAAGGAGCTTTTGGTTTAATTAATGGTACTGCTTGCCTCATCATATTAGAGCCCATTAAAGCCCTGTTTGCATCATCATTTTCTAAAAAAGGTATTAATGAAGCTGCTACAGAAACCAATTGTTGTGGAGAAACATCCATTAAATCAATTGATTCAACATCTGTATTAATAAATTCACCATTTTTTCTACAACTTATTATTTCATCAATAAACTTACCTTTAGAGTCAACAGAGGCATTAGCTTGGGCAATAACAAAATCTTCTTCATTAATTGCGCTCAAATAAATAACTTTTTCAGTAACTTTACCATTATTAACTATTCTATATGGCGTCTCTATAAATCCATATTGATTAATTCTAGAGTATGAAGCTAAACTATTAATTAAACCAATATTTGCACCTTCAGGAGTTTCAATTGGGCAAATCCTACCGTAATGAGTTTGATGAACATCTCGAACTTCAAAGCCTGCTCTTTCCCTATTCAGCCCTCCAGGTCCAAGAGCTGAAACTCTTCTTTTATGAGTTATTTCAGAAAGAGGATTGGTTTGATCCATAAACTGACTTAATTGGCTAGTACCAAAGAATTCTTTAATTGAAGCTGAAACAGGCTTGGCGTTAATTATATCTTGTGGCATAATATTATCTACTTCAAGTGAGCTTAATCTTTCTTTAATAGCTCTATCCATCTTTAATAAGCCTACCCTGTATTGATTTTCTAATAACTCTCCAACTGATCTTACTCTTCTATTTCCTAAGTGATCAATATCATCTACCTCACCCTTACCATCGATTAAATTATGCATATGATTAATAACATCTAGTATGTCACTTTTATCAAGAATCCTTTTTTCAATAGGGGTATTTTTTTTAAATTTAGTAATAATTTTTAGTCTTCCAACTGCAGATAAATCATATCTATCTTCATTAAAAAATAAATTTTTAAATAGAGTCTCAGCTGTTTCAATAGTTGGAGGCTCACCAGGTCTTAAGATTTTAAAAATTTCAAATAGAGCCTCTTCTCTTGATCGAGCTTTATCTAACTGCATTGTACTTCTTATGCATGATCCTATTTCAATATTGTCAACTTTTAATAAATCAATTTTATTAATCTTTCTTTCATTTACAAAGTTTATAAAATCCTCATCTATTTCAAAACCTGCTTCATAAAATATCTTACCTGTTGATTCATCAATAATATCACTTGCTAAATAATGTCCAATTAAAGAGTTCTCTTCTATTGTTAAAGAATTAATTTTCTTTTTTAAAAATTCATTAATAATTCTTTGATTTAGTTTTGAGCCTTTGGTAAAAATTACTTTTCCAGAATTACTATCAATAAAATCATAATTTAAAATTTTAGCCTTATAAAAAGCTAGATCTTCTTTAAATTGCCAACCAAACTTATTTCTTTTATATTCTACAGAATCATAAAAGAAATTTAAAATTTCTTCTCTAGACATACCTTGTATTTTTCTTGGATCTGGTTCTATTTTTTTACTAACACAGTCTGTAAGATATTCTTCAGAAATTGAGCTAAATAAACATTTTAATAGAGTAGTAACTGGAAATTTACGTTTTCTATCAATCCTTGCATGAATATTATTTTTTGCATCATGTTCAAAATCTAACCATGAACCTCTGTAGGGTATAATTCTAGCATTAAATAAAAATTTACCACTAGTATGAGTTTTTCCAAAATCATGATCAAAGAAAACACCCGGAGAACGATGCATTTGACTTACTACAACTCTTTCCGTACCATTTACTATGAAAGTTGCATTCTTTGTCATCAAAGGAATATCTCCCATGTATACTTCTTGTTCCTTAATATCCCTAACTGATTTTGTGCCAGCTATTTCATCTATATCCCAAACAATTAATCTAAAATTAACTAATAAAGGCGCTCCAAAAGTCATACCTCTTTGTGAGCATTCTTCAACATCATATTTAGGAATTCCAATTTGATAATTCACATAGTCTACTGTAGCTCTTTCAGTATAATCATTAATAGGGAAAACAGATTTGAATACTGCATGAAGTCCACTGTCCTTTAAACTCTCAGGTTTTGTTTTTAATTGTAAAAAATTATCAAAAGATCTTTTTTGTACTTCAATTAAGTTTGGTAAAGAAGTTACTAGGGGTATTTTGCCAAATGATTTTCTAATTTTTTTTGAATTTATATGATCAAGACTCATTATTTTTCCTTACAATTAATATAATTAGCCCTCGAACTTATTCGAGGGCTATAAAAATTATTTTAGTTCTACTTTTGCTCCAGCTGCTTCTAAAGATTTTTTAATTTCTTCTGCTTCAGCTTTTGCAACACCTTGCTTTAAAGGCTTAGGGGCCCCCTCAACAAGATCTTTTGCTTCTTTTAATCCTAGACCAGTAATAGTTCGTACTTCTTTAATTACCGCAATCTTATTTGATCCAGCTTCAGACAAAACTATATCAAATTCAGATTTTTCTTCTGCAGGAGCTGCGTCACCAGCAGCGGGCGCAGCAGCAGCAGCAACAGGGGCAGCTGCAGAAACACCCCATTTTTCTTCAAGAAGTTTGCTTAATTCAGCAGCTTCTATTACCGATAAGGCAGATAAATCATCTACAATTTTATTTAAATCAGCCATTTTATTTCTCCTTTATACCTGATTAGATTTTTCTAACTGTTCACTTTTAGCATTTATTAATCTAGCTAATTGTCCTCCTGGCGCTTGAGTTATAGAAGCTATTTTTTGAGCAGGGGCATTTAATAGTCCAAGCAATTTAGCTCTTATTTGATCAAGCGAAGGCAGAGTTGCTAAAAAATTAATTTTTGCATTATCTATTTTTTCACCTTCATAACTTCCACCTAAAATTTTAAAATTTTCAAATTTTTTTTCAAACTCAACAGATACTCTTGCAGGTGCAACAGGATCTGATGAATAAGCTATAGCAGTTGGTCCAGTGAATAAGTCTTCGATAGACTCATAGGGAGTTCCAGTTAGAGCAATCTTAGTTAATCTGTTCTTAGTAACTTTAAATTTTGCACCATTTGATCTCATTTCTTTTCTTAAGTTATCTGTTTCAGCAACAGATAATCCTGCATAATGAGCTACAACTACTGAAGAAGAATTTTTTAGATCTTCTTTTAAGTTTTGTACAAAATCATTTTTATCAGAACGTTTCACTTTTACTCCAGTTCACAGTGAGGTTACCCTCAATTTGCTATTATCAATTTGACCACCAAATTAATAATAACCTGTCAAGAAGCTAATCAAATGACTTGCTTCAGTCTATGCAGGATATTAAGCTAAATAGCACCTACAGTCTTTGACAGGTGACACCATTAATCAATGATGTCATTTGAATTAGAATTAACGCAAAAGAGATGAGTTAATTTCTAGTCCAAAACCCATAGTTGAAGCTATGGAAACCTTTTTAATAAATGAACCTTTTACTGCATCAGGTTTACTTTTTGTAATTGACGAATAAAAAGTTTTTAAATTTTCTAATAAATCCTCTTCGCTAAAATTCAATTTTCCAATTCCAGCATGAACAATTCCAGCTTTATCATTTTTGTATTGAATTTGACCTGCTTTAGAGTTTTCAACAGCGGTTTTTAAATCTTGAGTTACAGTTCCTAATTTTGGATTAGGCATCAATCCTTTTGGGCCAAGAATTTTAGCAACTTTTCCTATTGTTGGCATCATATCAGGAGTTGCAATTAATATATCAAAATCTATATTTCCTGCATTAATAGAGTCTACTAAATCATCATCTCCAACGATATCTGCACCAGCTTCAGCAGATTCTTTTGCCTTGTCACCCTTTGCCATTACAGCCACTCTAATATTTTTTCCAGTACCTTTTGGAAGATTAACCACTCCTCTAATATTTTGTTCAGTTTTATTAGTATCAATTCTTAGATTGATTGCTATTTCTAAGCTTTCTTCAAATTTTACATATGAATTTTCTTTTAATATCTTTATTGCTTCAATTGGTTCATATGATTTATTTAAATCAATTTTTTCAATTAAATTTTTTCTGTTTTTGGAAATATTCATTTATTTAGTTACCTCCATACCCATTGAGACAGCTGAACCTTTAACCATATTCATTGCTCCATCTATATCAACAGCATTAAGATCTGCCATTTTTTCTGTAGCTATTTTTTTAACATCCGCCATTGTTACTTTACCAACCAAGCTTCTTCCTGGTGTAGAATTACCTTTTTTTATTTTTGCAGCTTTTTTTAAATAATAACTTACTGGTGGTAACTTAGTTATAAAATCAAAAGATCGATCTTTATAAGCAGTTATAATTACAGGAATGGGCGCACCTTTTTCCACATCTTTAGTTTTATCATTAAAAGCTTTACAAAAATCCATAATATTTAGACCTCGTTGACCCAAAGCTGGACCAACTGGAGGTGAGGGATTTGCACCACCAGCAGGAATTTGTAATTTAATTAGACCTAAGACTTCTTTTGCCATAATATTATACTTTCTCTACTTGTGAATATTCAAGATCAACTGGAGTTGATCTTCCAAATATAGAAACTGCCACTCTTAATCTAGCTTTTTCTTCATCTATTTGTTCTATTTCACCATTAAAAGATGCAAACGGACCATCTATAACTTTAACTTGCTCTCCTATATCATACATAACTGCTGGTCTTGTTTTTTCAACTCCATCAACAACTTGTTGAGAGATTCTTTTTGCTTCAGCATTACTTATTGGAATAGGCTTTCCTTTACTTCCTAAAAAGCCACTTAGTTTTGGAGTATTCTTTATTATATGCCATGTATCATCATTAAGTGCCATTTTTATAAGTATATATCCAGGAAAGATTTTTCTTTCTGAATTAATTCGAACTCCTCTCTTTACTTCTACTAAGCTTTGAGTTGGAACTGAAACTTCTTCAATATGTTCTGATATTCCTAACTTGCTTGCTTGATCTACAATACTGTCAGCTACTTTTTGCTCATAGCCTGAATAAGCATGCAATACGTACCACCTACAGTCACTCATCTAAAAACCTGATCCTATTTGAATTATTTTTTTTATAGAGAAAGACCAAATTTGATCTGTTAATAAAAAAAATAAAGAAAAAAGTATAATTAACAAAATTACTATAGCAGCTGATACAAAAGTTTCTCTTCTGCCTGCCCATGTAACTTTTTGTAATTCTTGCCTTACTTGTCTTACAAAAAGAGCTGGTGATGTTTTTTTCTTTTCTATATTCATTTTCTCTCTATATATTGGCAGGAGTGGCAGGACTTGAACCCGCAGCCCCCGGTTTTGGAGACCGGTGCTCTACCAGTTGAGCTACACTCCTATTAGAGTTTGCAAGAAACAAGCAGAGCGGTCTCTTACAATTTATTCTATAATCTCAGCAACTACTCCAGCACCTACTGTTTTGCCTCCTTCTCTAATAGCAAATTTTAATCCTTGATCCATTGCTATTGGAGATAAAAGCGTTACTTCCATGGTAATATTATCTCCAGGCATAACCATTTCAGTACCTTCAGGAAGTTTAATAGTTCCTGTCACATCTGTAGTTCTAAAATAAAACTGCGGTCTATAATTAGAGAAGAAAGGAGTATGTCTTCCGCCCTCTTCTTTTTTAAGAACATAAGCTTCAGCTTTAAATTTTGTATGAGGTTTAATAGAGCCTGGTTTAGCTAAAACTTGGCCTCTTTCAACTTCCTCTCTTTTGGTTCCTCTTAATAATACACCTACATTATCTCCAGCTTCACCTGAATCAAGAAGTTTTCTAAACATCTCAACACCAGTACAAGTAGTTTTTTGAGCTTCTTTAATTCCTAGTATTTCAATTTCTTCACCAACTTTAACAACTCCTTGTTCAATACGTCCAGTTACAACTGTTCCTCTTCCAGATATTGAAAAAACGTCCTCAACTGGCATTAAGAAAGGTTTATCTTTGGGTCTATCAGGTTGTGGTATATGTTCATCAACTGCTTTCATTAACTCCATGATAGAATTTTTTCCAATTTCTTCATCTCTATCTTCAACAGCAGCCAAAGCAGATCCTTTAATGATAGGGGTAGTATCACCAGGAAATTCATATGAAGTCAAAAGTTCCCTAATTTCCATTTCAACTAAATCGATTAATTCTTTGTCATCAACTTGGTCAACTTTATTCATGTAAACAACAAGAGCTGGTACACCAACCTGTCTTGCTAAAAGTATATGTTCTCTTGTTTGTGGCATAGGACCATCTGCAGCATTTACAACTAATATACCGCCATCCATTTGCGCCGCACCAGTAATCATATTTTTTACATAGTCAGCATGTCCAGGACAATCCACGTGCGCATAATGTCTTTTTTCAGTTTCATATTCTACATGAGCTGTAGAAATTGTAATGCCTCGTTCTTTTTCTTCAGGTGCTTTATCAATTTGATCATAAGCAGTAAATTCTGCTCCGCCTGATTCAGCTAGTACTTTTGTAATAGCAGCTGTTAAAGTAGTTTTTCCATGATCCACATGACCAACAGTTCCGATGTTGCAATGTGGTTTAGTTCTTTCAAATTTTGCTTTAGCCATTTTTTTACCCCAGTATAAAATTTCATTTTGGAGCGGGTGAAGGGAATCGAACCCTCGTAGCCAGCTTGGAAGGCTGGAGCTTTACCACTAAGCTACACCCGCTTTATAACTGACACACTCACTCACTTTTTCCATTCCCTCATATTGGTGGAGGGGGTAGGATTCGAACCTACGTACGCTCACGCGGGCGGATTTACAGTCCGCTGCCTTTAACCACTCGACCACCCCTCCAAATTTGAAGAAGATGGCACATACTAAGTATTTAGTATGATTGTCAATCTAAAACAACGTCACTCCTGCGTAAACTTTGTAAACTCTTAAAAGCGGGGTCCTTTTAGACAAATTTTACTTATTTGTATAGTTCTAGATTGTAATAAATGGGTATATCTGAGATAGGTTATATTTAATGAAATTTATTAAACAAAAAAAATTAAAAAACAAGGTTTTCTGCGAAATATTTGGTAAACATGCTGTTTATGCAGCAATAAAAAACACTAATAGAAAGCATCAAAAGTTATATTTTACAAAAAATCACAGGGCTACTTTGGATCATCAAACAACCAAATTAATACCTGAGATCAAAGAATTACAAAATATCGAAATGAATAAGATGTTCGGTACTGAAATAAATCATCAAGGAATTGTTTTAAAAACTTCAAAAATAGAACAACCCAGTCTACAAAATATTATTTCTAATTCAAAAAATAAACAATCAGATGTAATCATAATTCTAGATCAAGTAACAGATCCTATTAATATTGGTTCCATTATGAGATCTTGTGCACTATTCAACTGTGATACAATTATAGTCTCAAAAGATAATGCTCCCGACATTACAGGAAATATGGCAAAAGCTGCATCTGGAGCGTTAGAAGTAACAAACTATATTTCTGTTGTAAATCTATCTCGAGCAATAAATCAATTAAAAAAAAATGATTTTTGGATTTATGGTTTTGATAGCAATTCAAGTAAAACAAATTTTGAATTTAACTTACCTAAAAAATGTGTTTTTGTTTTTGGTTCTGAAGGAAAGGGTTTACGTAATTTAACTAAAAAAGATTGTGATGAACTAATTGAATTAAGAATTAAATCTCAAAAAAAATTCAAAATAGATAGTTTAAATGTATCTAATGCATGCTCTATTGCTTTATTTGAACATTACAAAAAAAATTATTAGTGGTGCCGCGTGTCGGAATCGAACTGACCACCTGATGATTACAAATCAACTGCTCTACCAAATGAGCTAACGCGGCACTAAGATGCCATTTACAATTAAATTAAAAATTCGACAAGTAATTTATATCTTAAATTCCAGGAATGTAAGGAACTCCATCACCTTTTGCTTTTTCATTAATTTCACTAAATGTTGAACATCCTGTAATTGGAACAATAATTAAAAAAATTAAAATGAATATTTTTTTCATAAATTTAATCTAACTTTTCTATCTTAGCTGCGCAATATTTAAATTCAGGAATTTTACCATAAGGATCAAGGGCTGGATTAGTTAATAAATTTGCTGCAGCTTCATTATAACAAAAAGGGATAAAAATAACTCCTTCAGGAATAGCCCTGTCTTGTCTTACTCTTATATTGATAGCACCCCTTCTAGTTGAAACTTTAATTTTATCCCCAGGCGTCATATTATTCTTTAAAATTTCATTCGGTGATATTGAAACAGTTGCTTCAGGTTCAATAGCGTCTAAATTAGAAGCTTTTCTTGTCATAGATCCAGTGTGCCAATGCTCTAATTGTCTTCCAGTGGTAAGGATCATTTCAAATTCTTTATCAGGTAATTCATTAGGAGATGTAACACTAGCAGGAACAAATTTTCCTCTTCCGGTTTCATTTGGAAATTTATCTCCAAATACTATTTCGTCACCAGGAGTTGTTGGAGATTTACTTGGATAAGTAACTGAATTTTCTTTCTCTAATCTATCCCAAGAAATATTATTTAGTGAAGGCATAGTCATGGCCATTTCCTCATATATTTCTTTTGGATGTGTGTAACTCCAACCTAATCCCATTCTTTTACCTAATTCATTTGTGATCCACCAATCTTCTTTTGCCATACCAGGCGCTTCAAGAGCTTTACGTCCCATTTGAACTTGTCTATTCGTATTGGTAACAGTTCCATTTTTTTCTGGCCAAGCTGAAGCAGGAAAAATTACATCAGCATACGTTGCAGTTTCTGTTAAAAAAATATCCTGAACTACTAAATATTTTAACATTTGAAGAGCTTCTCTTACGTGATTTAGATCTGGATCAGACATTGCTGGATTTTCTCCAAGAATGTACATACCCTTTATTGTATTGTCATGAATTGCATCCATAATTTCAACAACAGTCAAACCTTTTTTATCATCCAAGGAAGTGTTCCAAAATTTTTCAAAAAAATCTTTTTTTTCATCTTTTTCTACTAACTGATAGTCAGGATACATCATCGGTATTAACCCAGCGTCAGAGGCACCTTGAACATTATTTTGACCTCTAAGCGGATGGAGTCCTGAACCTCTCCTACCAACATTTCCAGTCATCAATGCTAGAGATATTAAACATCTAGCATTATCAGTGCCATGGACATGTTGTGATACACCCATTCCCCAAAAAATTAATCCCTTATCAGTATTTGCAAATAGTCTTGCAACTTCTCTAATCATGTCTGCACTTATACCGGTTTGCTCTTCCATCAATTCTGGAGGATAATTCATCAAATGCTTCTTTAATTCTACAAATCCTGATGTTTGTTTTTTAATATATTCTTCATTAAATAAATTTTCTTCAATAATAACATTCATTATGGAATTAAGAAGAGCAACATCTGATCCTGGTTTAAATTGTAACATATGAGTTGCATGTTTTTTTAACGCATGACCTCTTGGATCCATTACAATTAGTTTAGATCCTTTTTTGGCTGCATTTTTAAAAAAAGTTGCAGCAACAGGGTGATTTTCAGTTGGATTAGCACCAATTACAATTATAACTTCTGAATGTTCAACCTCATAAAATGGAGCAGTTACAGCACCTGAGCCAATAGTTTCAAGCAAGGCGGCAACAGATGAGGCATGACAAAGACGTGTGCAATGATCTACATTATTGGTGTTAAAACCAGTACGAATAAGTTTTTGAAAAAGATATGCTTCCTCATTTGAACATTTAGCTGATCCAAAACCTGCTAGATTACTTTTACCATTTCTTTTCTTTTTAATTTCGAGAAATCCATTTGCAGCATGATCTAATGCTTCATCCCATGTAGCCTCCCTAAAATACTCATGCAAATTGGAGAAGTTAATACTCGGATGTAAATCTTTTTTCTTTCCCTTTATTCTTATTAGAGGTTTAGTTAGCCTCTCTGGATTACTAACATAATCAAAGCCAAATCTCCCTTTTACACAGAGTCTATTTTTATTAGCTGGACCATCAATCCCGTTTACATATTTAATTTCGTTATCTTTAACATTGTATTCTATTTGACATCCAACACCACAATAAGGACAAACACTTTCAGTTTTTTTATCTATCTTGTTTTGACCTACACCTTTTGTATCAACGATACTAGCAGGCATAAGGGCTCCAGTTGGGCAAGCCTGCACACATTCACCACAAGCAACACATGTACTATCTCCCATAGGATCATCAAAATCAAAAACAATTTTTGAATTTTCACCTCTATAGGCCATACCTATAACATCATTTACCTGAACCTCTCTACACGCACGGACACAAAGATTACACTGAATACAGGCATCTAAATTTACTGCCATACTAGGATGAGAACTATCCGGCTGACAAGGTGTTTTTTTTGGAAATCTATTTTCTTTTAGGTCAACTTTATCGATCCAATTCCAAAAATCTGAATTATTATCATGTGCAACTTCTCTTTCCGGTTGATCTGCTAATAATAATTCAAAAACTAGTTCTCTAGATTTTTTTGCTTTATCTGATGCTGTTTGAACCTTCATATCAGTCGAAGGTTTTCTAATACATGAAGCTGCTAGTACTCTTTCTCCCTCAATTTCAACCATGCAAGCTCTACAGTTTCCATCAGCTCTGTAACCAGGTTTGTTTGCATAACATAAATGAGGAATTTCATTCCCAAGTCTATTAGCTACTTGCCATATTGTTTCATCTTGGTTTGCCTCAACTTCTTTATTATCAAGATAAAATTTTATTTTGTTATCACTCATAACTTATCTCTTTTGAAAAAAATTTTAGAACTGAATTAAGTGGGTTTGTAGCTGCTTGACCTAAACCACAAATAGAAGCTTGAGACATTACTTCCGAAAGATCAGCTAGTTTTTCTTTATTCCAAATTTTTTCTTTCATTAGCTTTACTGTTTTTTCTGTACCGGCTCGACATGGTGTGCATTGACCACAACTTTCTTCTTCAAAAAACTTTAATAAATTTAACGCTACATCTTTCATACTATCCTTATCAGATAATACTACAATTGCTGCAGATCCCAAAAAACATCCTGCTTCAGTTAATTCTTTAGAGCCATAATCTAAAGGAATATTATTCATTTCTGAAGGTAAAATTCCTCCAGACGCACCTCCAGGAAGGTATCCTTTAAATGTATGATCATCTGCCATACCTCCACAATAATTATCTATTAACTCTTGAATTGTAATTCCAGCTGGGGCAACTTTTACACCAGGCTCTTTTACTCTGCCAGATACAGAAAAACTGTGAAAGCCTTTTTTTTCATCTTTACCTTGCTCAGAAAACCATTTTGATCCTCTTTCAATTATATCTCTAATCCAAAACAGAGTTTCAAGATTGTTAGTGAGTGTTGGAAAACCAAACAAGCCTACTTCAGCTACATAAGGTGGTCTGTGTCTTGGAAGACCTCTTTTACCTTCTATACTCTCTATCATTGCTGACTCTTCTCCACATATATATGCTCCTGCTCCTCGTCTTAAAATAAAATGTCCTTCAGGAATTATTTTTTCTTTTTCTAAATTCTTAATTTCATTATTTAAAATTTCTATCACAGAAGGGTACTCATCTCTCATATAAATATAAACATTTGAAGCTTTGATAAACAATGAAGCAATCAGTGCTCCTTCTAGAAATCTATGAGGATCTTTTTCTAAATAAAATCTATCTTTAAATGTTCCAGGCTCACCTTCATCTCCATTTACAGCAACATATTTTTTACCACTATACTTAGAAACTATTTCCCATTTCATACCTGTTGGAAATCCTGCACCCCCCTTACCTTTCAATCCACTATCTTTCAAAAATTCAATAATTTGTTCATTTGTTATTTTACCCTCACTGATTTTGGTTGATATTTTATAGCCACCATTTTTTTTATAATCTTCTAAAGAAATATATTTTGGAATAACTGCATCAAAATCATTTTTTTTAATAGTTTCTGCAACTGAGCTTAGTGATGCATTATCAACATAGTTTTTGCCTACACAAACTGTTGGAGCCACATCACATCTTCCCATACAGGGGCCAGGAACAACTTTAATATTTTTATCTTCTACTTCTTTTAAATCTTTAAGAAGTTTTTTTGCCCCATATAGTTCACATGTTAGACTTTCACATACTCTTATAATTTTTATAGGATGATAGTTATCAGTATTTTTTACAATATTAAAATGTGCATAAAATGTAGCGACTTCATATACCTCTGTATATGGTATGTTTAAGAGTGAAGCTAATGCAACAAGATGTTTGTCATACAAAACACCAAAATTATCTTGAATGATATGTAAATATTCTATTAATTCATCTCTTTTTAAGTCTTTTCCATATAATAATTTAGAAACTTCATTTAAAAAAATATCTTCAACTTGACGTCCTTTAGTAGTCCAGCGTTTTTTTTTCTTTTTTAATGCTGTATTAGTTTGTGAAATAAATTTATTCATTATATTTTTATTAAGATTTATATATCGTTATCATAAAGTTATGAAAGATAAAGTTGAAAAAAATGAAATAATCTTAGATACTTCAGGTACTGAATGCCCTATTCCAGTTTTAAAAGCTAGAAATTTATGCCAAACATTGTCAGGTGGAGCAATAGTCAAAGTCATATGCACTGATCCTTTAGCTGAAGAAGATTTTAGACATTATTGCAAGCAGTCAAATTACTCTTTAATTGATATAATAAAAAGTGAATCAAAAATATATATTAAATTTAAGATTTAGATTAATCAAATATATCTTCATAAGAGTAAAATGAGTAATATTCTCCCTTAGAAATAAAACTAACCTTCTCAGGTATCTCAATAATACCATCAGAATAAGCAATGGAAGAAATCATTCCTGACCCTTGTTTGGGAAATTTATTTACAATTAGTTCATCTTTATTTTTTTGAACCATAACCCTTAACCACTCCAATCTTTTATTTTTCTTTTTCATAGAAAAATTAACTTTTACTTTTGTGCTTTTAGGCAAATTTAACTTTCCGCTACATATATATTCAATTAAAGGCTTAATTAACATGCCATATAACAAATGTACTGAAACAGGATTTCCAGGCAAACAAATAATAATTGTTTTATTTATCTTTCCTATAGCTAATGGCCTTCCTGGTTTAATAGCAGTTTTCCAAAAATAAACTTTTCCAATTTGATTAACTGCATCAATCAAATGATCCTCTTCTCCTACCGAAGCTCCTCCCGTTGTTATAATAATATCAAATTTTTTTGTATTTTTTAAAAGGCTGCTTATAACAAGTTTTTTATTATCTTTTAAATTACCTAAAAACTTCTGTTTTATATAGGCTTGATTTAATAAAGCATGCAAAGAATAAAAGTTTGAATTATTTATTTCAGAACCTTTTAAATTTTCAGTTGGTTTTTGTAATTCATTACCACTGGTGTAATATCCAATTTTAATTTTTTTATTTACAATGATCTTTTTTTTACCAATAGCAGCTATGAGGTTAATATTATTAACTTTAATCTTTTCACCTTTTTCTAAAATTTTTTGACCCTTCTTAATATCCTCTCCCTTAAGACGACAATTTTCACCATATTTAGGTAATTTATTAATTTTTAATTTGTTATTAAATAATTTAACATTTTCTTGCATAACTACAGTTTTTGAATTTAAGGGCATTTTTGCACCAGTAAATATTCTAGATACTGTATTTTTTTTTAAATATATATTTTGTTTGTCACCAGCTACT
This sequence comes from Alphaproteobacteria bacterium, assembly GCA_045560915.1. Taxonomy (GTDB): domain Bacteria; phylum Pseudomonadota; class Alphaproteobacteria; order HIMB59; genus MarineAlpha5-Bin3. The sequence continues at coordinate 45,461 of JBJKYT010000050.1, read as the reverse complement.
ATTCTTTTATTATTTATTAAAATATTACTATTATTAAGATTACTTTTTAATAAAGCATACCCATCAACTGCAGAATTATTAAATGGTGGCAAATATAATTTACTCACTAAATCCTTAGCTAAAAATCTATTTAAAGATTTTTCAAGAGCAACTAACTCTGAACCTAATTTAAGTTTTATATCTTTCTTTAATAGTTTAAGTATTTTATCTTTTGTTAGGGGATTCTTATTTGTCATTATAATTTATAATAAATTCAATAATTTCATTTATTTCATTTTTTTTAAATTGTTTTTTTTCACATAAATCAATTTTTTGTTCAGAGATAACTGCAATAATATTTTTTAATTTATTAAACAAAAAAGCAGATTTATCTGATGAATTTTTAATAATTTCAATTTTTGGATGTATATCATTCTTATATCCTTCAACAATAACTATATCAGCATTTTGGACTTCTTTAAGAAGTTCATTTAATTTTTTTTCATCTTTATTTTTGATTTCTGTTATCTTTGCCCATCTCTTGGAAGAACTAATTATAACTTCTTTTGCTCCCGCTTTACGATGAAGAAAACTATCTGTTTGAGGATAGTCAATTTCAAAGCCATCGTGGGCATGCTTTATAGAAGCAACCTCAAATTCTCTAGAAGTTAAAGCTGAAATAATTTTTTGGGCAAAAAAAGTTTTGCCAGAATTTTTAAGACCTATAATTCCAATAACTTTCATCTTTATCTTTTTCTTAAATTAAACATATATACTAGAGAATAAATAATCATTGTTAAAAAAATTAAAACTATTCCTAAAGCCATAGCATATTCAAGATTGCCCATTCTAGTTTCTAGAGAAATAGCAGTAGTCATTACTCTAGTATAATGATCAATATTTCCTCCAACAATCATTACTGCTCCAACTTCAGAAATAGCTCTTCCAAAAGCTGAAAGCAAAACAGTAATTAAAAGAAAATAACTATGAAATATTAAAAGTTTTAAAGTGCCAATAAAAGGCATGTTTAAAGATCGAATTTGATCTTTATATTTTAACCAATTTTGATTAAAAATTTCATGAGAAAGAGAAGTCACTATAGGAAAAATAATAATCATTTGTGCCATAATCATAGCAGTAGGCGTGTACAATAACTTAAAAATTCCTAATGGACCTCCATATGCTATAAAAAAGTATACTATCAAGCCAACTACAACAGGTGGAATTCCCATAAATGAATTAATTAAAATTAAAAAAAAATTTTTAAAATAGAAGTTTCTTAATGCAAATATGTATCCTATAATAATACCAATAAATGAAGACAAAATAAGAGCTATGAGGCTAACTTTTAGAGATAAATAAATAATTTCATAAAGAATTGGATCAATTAAAATTATTAATTTTAAAGCATTTAAAATAATTTCTAGTATATTCATTTATATTATATTTAACTTATTAATATGACTCGGCAAAATAAACACTCATTATTTCCTAATATTCATAATGATTCTTTAACACAAAAAATTGAAGGTTTAGATCAAGATAATAATAGCATTAGTACAAAAATCATTAAAGAGGGTGCCTTAACAATTTTTCTTAATAAACAAGAGATAGTTACTCTTATGTGTATCCTGGATCACCCTATATATTTGGCTATAGGATATTTGCTCAATCAAAATATGATAGGGGAAAAAGATAAAATTAGATCAATAGATTTTGATAAAGATCTTAATTTAATTGTGGTTAGAACTAATAAAAAGACTAATTATGAAAAAATATTAAAAAAAAAGATCATAACTAGCGGTTGCGCTCAAGGAACAGTTTTTGGAAATATCTATGAGGAAATTGAGAAAATAAAGATAACATCTAAAATTATAATAAGACATAAATGGATTTATGAAATTTCAAAAAAAATAAATCAGATACCTAGTCTTTATTTAGAAGCTGGAGCAGTACATGGATGTGTAATTATTAATAAAAATAAACCTATTATTTATATGGAAGATGTAGGTAGACATAATGCAGTTGATAAAATTTCAGGTTATATGTTTTTAAATAATATCAATCCTGAAAATAAAATATTTTATACTACAGGGAGACTCACTAGTGAAATGATTATAAAAACAGTTAAAATGAAAATTCCTATATTAATATCTCGATCAGGTTTCACTTCATGGGGAGTAGAAATAGCAAAAAAAACAAATCTTACTTTAATTGGAAGGGCAAAAGGCAAAAGATACACAATATTATCAGGTCATAAAAGATTAAAACATTAATGCATAAATTGTATAGTGAAATTGCGGTTATAATTATGATAGGTGGTAAATCTAGCAGATTGGGTGGTGGAATTAAATCACTTATAAAAATTAATAACAAAAAAATTTTTGATATAATATTAGAAAGAATTCAGCCTCAAATTGATAAAATTATTGTAAATTCTAATATTGAAGACTCAGAAATATCAAAATATAAATTTCCAATCATCAAAGATGTAAAGCAAGGTTATCTAGGACCTTTAGCTGGAATTCATGCTGGAATGCAATGGTTGAAAAAAAACAAGCCAGAAGTAGATTGGTTATTAACTTTACCTGGCGATACTCCTTTTATTCCTTTAAATTTAGTTTCTTGTTTTAAAGAAAAAATTAATCATGACTCTAAAATTATTTTAGCCAAAACAAATGATAAAATTCATCCTATAATTGGAGCATGGCATACTAGCTTGTTAACAAGCTTAAATGAACATTTAGAGTCTGGGACAAGAAAAATTTTAGAATGGGCCAATAATCACACTCTAGAATTTATTGAATTTAATGAAAAAAGCTATGACCCTTTTTTTAATATAAATACTCCAACAGATATAAATAAAGCTGAAGATATTGAAAAAAGATTTATTTAAAAAAAATACCAAAAAAGATAGAAAAATCAAAAGTATAAGAATATAGTATTTTTAGTGTCAATTTATCTTCCCATTGCTGAAATGAATATAAATATTCTGCTAATAATTTTTATTGGCATGGTTGTTGGAGGGCTTTCTGGATTATTTGGAGTTGGGGGTGGTTTTTTAATGACTCCATTATTGATTTTTTTAGGAATTCCACCAGCTGTTGCAGTTGGAACTGAAGCTCCTCATGTTTTAGCTTCTTCTGTATCAGGTGTTGTGGCTCATTGGAGGAGAAAAAATGTTGATTTTAAAATGGGTTTTTTTTTATTAATTGGAGGTGTTGTTGGATCAACAGTAGGAGTAAACCTATTTAAACTTTTAAGAGGATTTGGACAAATAGATATGGTTATTCAAATGCTTTTTTTAATTTTTTTAGGTTTTATAGGTTTTAGTATGGCATTTGAAAGTGCTAGGACAACGATATCAAAATATAGAACAACCTCATCTATCAGAACAAAATTACATCAGCATTCTTGGATACATGGACTACCTTTTAAATTAAGATTCCATCGTTCAAAATTGTATATCAGTGCAATACCCCCAATTATAATTGGTTTCTTTGTAGGGTTACTATCAGCCATGATGGGTATTGGTGGAGGTTTTATTATGATCCCTGCAATGGTTTATATTTTAGGGATGTCAACAAATGTGGTAGTAGGCACTTCTTTATTTCAAATAATTTTTGTAACAGCAAACTCTACTTTTTTTCAATCATACCTGAACCAAACAGTAGATATTGTTCTTGCTGCCCTTATGATTATTGGAGGTGTAATTGGAGCACAAATTGGAGCAAGTATAGGAACAAAATTAAAAGCTGAATATCTTAGAGGTATTTTAGCAATAATAGTATTAATTGTATGTGCAAAAATTTTTGCCGATCTTACACTGACTCCTTCTAATTTGTTTTCTTTAAAATTGTCATGACAGAATTTTTAAAAAAGATAACAAAAGGGTTAGATCTTTTAGTCTTATTATTGATTTTTATTTATACTGCAATTTATATCTTAAAATATGAAATAATTTTTTTTCAAAAAATAATAATTTTTTCTGCAATAATAGCATTGATAATTAAAATTTTATATTGGATAATTGATAATAATAATATTATTAAAAATTATAAAAACTTACTTCTTTTAAGAATAGCTGTTTGTATTTTTTTATATTTAACTCCAGCATACTATCTTTCTCAATATCAAAATCTCATAATTAGTGAATTTATTGTAACATCTACATTAATAATCATTACTTTTTTTGCTTTATTAGTCATTGTAGTTGAAAAAATTATGAATAGTAAAAAAATGAGCAATTTGTAATTTATTATGAAAAAAAATTATTTAAAAAAACATTTATCTTTTATCATTTTTTTTATCTTGATTAATAATAGTGTATTATCAGAGGAGTCTTATTTTGATTTGTCTGAAAAAGAAATTCAAATACAAACTGATTTTAATGGAAAAGAAATAATTATATTCGGGATTTTACAAAAAAATCAAGATACCATAATTTCAATTAAAGGCCCTAACAAAGATACAAGTGTCTTAAAAAAAGAGAGGATTTTGGGTTTTTGGTTTAATACCAAAAGAGTTATATATAAAAACTTACCTTCACTTTTTTTTATTTCATCATCTAAACCTGTAGAAGATATTTTAAGCAAAGAGTCGATTATTAAAGAAAAGCTTTATTTTAATGAACTTTTAGTAAATGCTATTACACAAAGAGATTTCATAGACCAAAAAAAATTAGCAAAATGGAATAAAAACTTAGTTGATTTAAAATTTTCTGAAAATTTGTTTAAAGAATATGAATTTCAAAATGTGGATAATAAATTATTTCAAACTCGTATATTTTTTCCTTCAAATTCTGTACCAGGAAAATATGAAGTGACTATTTATCAAGTTAAAAATCAAATAATTCAAAATAAACAAAATAGAGTTATCAACATAAAAAAATCTGGGATTGGTGAAAAAGTTTATAAATTTGCTTATGAAAAACCTGCAACTTATGGATTTTTATCTATTTTTTTTGCTATAATAAGTGGCTTGATTGCTGCAACTGTTTTTAGGAGGTTATAACAATGAGTGACGATCGATATATATTAGTTATTGCAGATAATTCACCTGAGATGAATATCGCATTGGAATATGCCTGTGCTAGATCAAAAAAAACTGGAAGAAAAATTATTATTGCTACTTTTATAGAACCTTTAGATGTTTTAACAACACAAGGAATTTCTGAAATTATGAAAAATGAAGCTAGAGAAGAAGCTGAAAAAATTCTTAATACAGCTGCAACTATTGTAAAAGAAGCAACTGGTATAGTGCCTGTTTTACATACTAGAGAAGGAGAAATAATTTCTGAATTAAAAAAATTAATTGAAGAAGAAGAAGGTATTAATGTTTTGGTATTAGCCGCAAATACTAATGAAAATGAAAAAAACCCTGGTCCTATTATAAATGCTTTAATTTCTAGAGAGATTAGTACACTACGCATACCTGTAATGATTGTACCAGGAAACTTTTCAAAGGATCACATTTCACAAATTACATAAAAATGAAGAATAAATATAATGAAAAAGTTGCAGAGATTTTAATAAATATAGAATCAGTAAAATTTTCTTTTGATAATCCTTTTACACTTACATCAGGATTGAAAAGCCCAGTATATGTTGACTGCAGAAAAATAATATCTTTTGTTAATGAGAGACAAACTATAATAAATTATGGAATAGAATATTTTAAAGAAAATAATTTAGATTTTGATATTTTAGCTGGTGGTGAGACTGCTGGAATTCCGTATTCTGCCTTTTTTTCACAATTACTAAAAAAACCAATGATCTATATTAGAAAAAAACCAAAAGGATTTGGTCAAAATCAACAAATAGAAGGTCATTTTAAAGAAAAACAAAAAACAATATTAATTGAAGATTTAGCTACAGATGGAGGAAGCAAAATAATTTTTATAGAAGCTATAAGAAAAGCAAAACTTAAAATTACTGATATATTTGTCATTTTTTATTATGATATTTTTGATTTTAAAAAATCATCTCTATCAAACTACCGAGTAAATTTACATTCACTTTGTACATGGAAAGATGTCATTAATATAATTAAAATAAAAGAATTATATTCTACTAAACAAATCACAAGTTTGGAAAATTTTTTATATAATCCTGAAAAGTGGAGAAAAGATACATGAAGAATATTATTTTAGTTAGTGGTGGTTTTGATCCTATTCATCAAGGTCATATAAAATTAATTAAAGAAGCTTCTAAATATGGAGGTGTTGTGGTTTTATTAAATTCTGATGAATGGTTAAGGAAAAAAAAAGGAAAAGAATTTCATAATTTTAAAGAACGTAGAATTATTATGGGGTCTATTAAAGGTGTTATTGAAGTTATAGCTTTTGATGACTCTGATACTACATGTATTGATGGAATAAAAAAAGCAAAAGCAAAATATTCGAATAGCACAATAAAGCTTGCTAATGGAGGAGATAGAAATCAAAAAACAACTCCTGAAAAAGAATATTGTGAAAAAAATAATATTGAAACTATTTGGGAAATAGGTGGTAAAAATAAAGCTAACTCAAGCTCCCGGCTACTTAAAAAATGGACTGATAATTAATTTATGGGAATAATTTTTTTGTTTCCCATTTATTATTAATTTTTATAAATTCCAATCTGTCATGAAGACGAAAAGGCATATCTTGCCAAAATTCAATTAGTCTAGGTACTACTCTAAAGCCACTCCAATAATCAGGACGAGGAATTGAATCTTCTTTAAATTTTTCTTTATAAAAGTTATATTTTTCAATTAAATCTTCTCTATTATTCATTTTACTTGATTGATTCGACGACCATGCTCCTATTCTACTTTCTTTAGGTCTTGAATTAAAATACTCATCTGCCTCTTTGTCAGAGACTGATATAGCTTTGCCCTCAATTCTCACTTGTTTAGTAATAGATTTCCAATGAAAATTTAAAGAGACATTAGGGTTATTAATTATATCGTTTCCTTTTTTACTTTTTATATTTGTATAAAATACAAAGCCTCTATCATCAAAATCCTTTAATAAAACCATTCTAGATGAAGGGAAGTTGGATTTTGATATTGTAGATAAATTCATGGCATTAGCATCATTAATTTCATTTTTTTGAGCCTCGTCAAACCATTCTTTAAATAAACTGAATGGATTATTAGATGAATTGATAATTAATTTTTTTTCTTTCATATTTTTTAGACGGCTCAAGATATTATGTATATATAGTTCATATTAATAAAATAATTAAGAATTTTATTTTAGTGGGAAAAAAAATATGATCATGAAGGGAAAAAAAGGGTTAGTTATGGGAGTAGCTAATGATAGATCAATTGCTTGGGGGATTGCTAAGAAAATTGCTTCTGAAGGCGCTGAGGTTGCCTTTACTTATCAAGGTGAAGCTTTAAAAAAAAGAGTCTCTCCTTTGGCTGAAAGTGTAGGTTCTTCAATAATAATTCCTTGTGATGTTACAGATACTGCGTCAATGCAATCAACATTCAAAATATTAAAAGAAAAATGGCAAAATATAGATTTTCTTGTTCATGGTATTGGTTTTTCAAATAAAGATGAATTAAGAGGAAAATATTACAATACGACTAGTGAAAATTTTAATCAAACGATGCATATTTCTTGTTTTTCTTTCACCGAAGCCTGTAAATTAGCTGAACCTATAATGAATAAAGGAGGTTCTATTTTAACTCTAACTTACTATGGGTCAGAACAAGTAATGCCTCATTACAATGTTATGGGAGTTGCAAAAGCTGCTTTAGAAGCAAGCGTTAGATATTTAGCAGTAGATATGGGAGAAAAAAATATAAGAGTTAATGCTATTAGTGCTGGCCCTATTAAAACCTTAGCCGCATCAGGAATTGGGGATTTTAGGTTTATACTAAAATGGAATGAGCTTAATGCTCCTTTAAAAAGAAATGTTAGTCAAGAAGATGTAGGGAATGCTGCTCTCTATCTCTTAAGTGATTTAGGAGGAGCAGTTACAGGAGAAATACAACATGTAGACTGTGGTTATCATACAGTGGGGATGGTTGCAGTAGATGAAACTGAAAATATTTCTAATCTTTTATCAGAATTTAAAAAGGATCAATAATGTCGTCTAATATTTCTGGTAAAATATTTAACTTCAATACATGGGGAGAAAGTCATGGTAAAGCTATAGGATGTGTGGTTGATGGAGTTCCATCTAAAATTGAATTATCTGAAGAAGATATTCAGATTTATTTAAATAAAAGAAGACCAGGTCAATCCAAGTTTACTACTCAAAGAAAAGAAAGTGATCAAGTTGAGATTCTTTCTGGTATCTTTGAGGGGAAGACGACAGGTCATCCAATATCATTATTAATAAATAATGAAGATCAAAAAACAAAAGATTATTCAGATATTAAAGATACATTTAGACCTGGACATGCTGATTACACATATTGGTCAAAATATGGCATTCGAGATTACAGAGGAGGAGGTAGATCTAGTGCAAGAGAAACTGCAATGCGAGTAGCGGCAGGTGCAATTGCTAGAAAAGTAATTAAAAACAAAATTAAAAAGGAATTTAAAATTATTGGAGCTTTAGTGCAAGTTGGAGAAATTAAAATAGATTATGATAACTGGAATGAAGATTTTATTGGAAAAAATGATTTTTTTTCTCCAGATGAAAAAATAATTGAAAAATGGGAAAAACTTATTCTTAAAGCCAGAAAAGAAGGTTCTTCTTTAGGGGCAATTATTGAATTAAGATGTAAAGGAATGCCTGTTGGACTAGGTGAGCCTGTATATGATAAACTAGATGCTGATCTTGCAAAATCAATGATGAGTATAAATGCAGTAAAGGGTGTTGAAATAGGAAATGGGTTTAATAGCGTATATGAAAGCGGCGTTTCAAATGTTGATGAAATGAGAATAAAAAATAATAAACCATTTTTTTTATCTAATAATAATGGAGGTATACTAGGAGGAATTTCTACAGGACAAGATATAATAGTTAGGTTTTGTGTGAAGCCCACTAGTTCTATTCTAACAAAAAGAAAAACTATAGATGTTAATTATAAAGAGAAAGAAATTTCTACTAAAGGAAGACATGACCCTTGTGTTGGCATTAGAGCAGTTCCAGTTGGAGAAGCTATGATGGCTACTACATTAGCCGATCATTGCTTAAGATATTTATAATTTTTTCCTTGCACAAATTAAAAATTCTGTATTTCCCTTTGGGCCTTTAATTGGACTTTCTATCAATCCAATTACATCCATATTACATTCAATTGTAAACCATTCTACAAAAACTATCGCATATTCTTTTATGAACATCTGAATCCAAAATTACTCCACCTTTCTTTATTTCTTTTTTTGAAGACTCAAATTGAGGTTTTATTAAACCAAGTATAATGCCATAATTTTTTAAGAAATTTAAAGAAGGTTTTATAACTTTTTTCATACTTATAAAACTAACATCACAAACAATTAGATCAACTTTATCAGTTATGATTTCATTATTTAATAATTTTGCATTTGTTTTTTGTATATTTATAATTTTTGGATTTGACACTAATTTTTCATGTAATTGATTAATCCCAACATCTACACAAAAAATTTTCTTAGCATTTTTTGATAATAATACATCTGAGAAGCCTCCCGTAGAAGCGCCTATATCCAAGCAAATATATCCATCTGGCTTTATTTGAAAATGATTTAAAGCTTTTAGTATCTTCAATGCCCCCCTAGATACCCACTGAGGATGTAAGCTCTTATACTCAATATCAGATTCTATATTATAAAGCTCTCCACTTTTAAGAACTTTTTTTCCACCTATAAAAATTTGACCTGCCATAATTACAGCTTGTGCTTTTGTACGAGATGCAACTATTTTTTTTTCAACTAAAAGTAAATCAGCTCTTTTTTTCAAATTAATTATTCTTTTTAAAATTATGCAAAGGGATTATATCTGAATTATCAAAAGATAGAACTTTTTTGACTATTGAATGTGAATCCATTCCTATAGCTTTATATTGATTCTCAGGAGAATTATGTTCAACAAATTTATCAGGAAAAATAATATTCTTAATAACTGATTTTGTTGCAGTAACCTTTAAATTATGAACATAATTTAAAATAGCAGAACTAAAGCCTCCGATTGATCCTTCCTCAATTGTGACAATATATTCGTGATTATCAAGTATTTGATTTAATAAATTTGTATCTAAAGGTTTTACAAATCTAGCATCTACTAAAGTAGGAAATACATTTTGGTTTTTTAAAATATCTATTGCTTCTTTACAAGCTTCAAGTCTAGCTCCAAAATTTATGATTGCTATTTTATTGCCCTGTTTGATTATCTTACCTTTGCCAATTTCTAGAGGATTTAAATTAAGTTCTTCACTAATCCCTGATCCAGAACCTCTTGGAAATCTAAAAGATGAGGGTCTATCATTAATTAACAATGAAGTTTTTATCATTCTTATCAATTCATTTTCATCTGATGCTGCCATTATAATAAAATTTGGCAAAGAATTTAAAAAAGAAATATCATAAGAACCTGCATGAGTGGGTCCATCAGCACCAACTTGACCAGCTCTATCAATGGCAAATCTAACAGGTAGTTTTTGAATAGCTACATCATGTACTATTTGATCGTATGCACGTTGAAGAAATGTTGAATATATTGCAACAAAAGGTTTAAAACCTTCAGTTGCTAGTCCAGCCGCCATAGTAACGGCGTGTTGTTCAGCAATACCAACATCAAAAAATCTTTGGGGAAATTTTTTACTAAATGAATTTAGTCCTGTACCACTAGCCATGGCAGCAGTAATACCTACTATCTTTTCATCTTGTAGGGCTTCGTTTTCAAGAGTTTTACCAAATATTTCAGAAAATGTTTGCTTATTACTGCTCGATAAGGAATGACCGGTTTTAATATTAAATTTATTTACTCCATGAAACTTATCACTAGAGTCTTCTGCAGGCTTATAACCTTTACCTTTTTTTGTGATTACATGCAAAAAAATAGGTTTATGAATTTTATTATTTTTTATATTTGTCATTATAGGAATTAAATGATTAAAATTATGCCCATCTATTGGGCCTAAATAAAAAAAACCTAATTCTTCAAATAATGTTCCTCCTGACACAAATCCTTTAGAAAATTCTTCTGCTCTATGTAAAGTTTTTTGAAATGACTCTGGAAATTTACTTGATAGTTTTTTGATTAAAGATCTTACATTAGAATAAGATCTAGAAGAAAGAAGTTTTGAAAGATAAGAACTCATTGCACCGACAGGTTGATCAATAGACATTTCATTATCATTTAAAATTACAATTAACTCTTTATTCATTGCACCTGCATTATTTAATGCTTCATAGGCCATTCCTGCGCTTAAAGCGCCGTCCCCTATTACACATATAACTTTTGAATTGTCTTTTTTTAATTCTTGAGCTATCTTAATACCTAGTCCTGCTGAAATTGAAGTTGAACTATGAGCTGTTCCAAAAGTATCATATTCACTTTCACTTCTTTTTACAAAACCATATAGACCATCCTCTTGGCGCAAAGTTTCAATTTTTTGTTTTCTTCCAGTTAATATTTTATGAGGATAAGCTTGATGACCTACATCCCAAATTAATTTATCTTTAGGAGTATCAAAAATATAATGTAAGGCTATTGTCAATTCTATTACACCCAGACCTGCCCCGAGATGACCTCCGGTTTTAGAAACTGCATCTATAGTTTTCAATCGCAATTCATTTGCTATATCTTTTAGTTCATCTATTTTAAATTTACGAAGATCATCTGGAAAGTTAATTTGATTTAAAAATTTATATTCCACAATATTACTTAAGTCTTATTTAAAATCTTCTTTTTTTATCTGATTATTTTCAATCTTAATTTTTTTAATTTGAGTTTCAATTCTCTTCAACTTGGATTCACATTGATTTTTTAAAATCATTCCTTTTTCATATAGTTCAACAGATTTTTCTAAATCTACTTCTCCTGATTCTAATTGCTCAACAATATCTTCTAATTGTTTAAGATTTTCCTCAAATGTTGTATTTTTTTCTTTTTTTACCATTATCCTACTCTAATTCTCTTAAAAAAATAATCAATCATTTATCTCTCAATAATTCTAATAATTTGGTTTTGGTCACTATCGTATATTACACCCCTTATTTGGTTATTTTTTTCTATTAAAATAAGTAGTCTTTTTTTATCAATTACTTCTATATTCTTAATATGCTCATCTTTTGCCAAATTTGATGAAAAAATAATTGAGGAATCAGATATATTTTGACCATTAGTTGAAATTTTCAAATACATTCCATAAAGAAGAGCTAGAAAAGCTATTATTATTAATAAACCTAAAATTAAAACGATACTTGAAATAATTTTTTTTGACATGGAAAAGTTTTATAAGCGCAAAATAGTAATAAATAAAGAACAAAACCTGCAAAGGTTAGATCAAGCATTAGCTAAGTTATCAGATTTAACTAGATCTCAAATTAAAATTTTGATTAATAAAGGGAATATAATAAAAGATGGAGAAGTATTTAAAGATGCTTCATATAAAGTAAAAGAAAATGAAGATTTTATTTTACAATTAGAGATTTTGGATGATACTAAATTTCAAGCAGAAAACATACCTTTAGATATTGTTTATGAAGATAGTGAATTAATGGTCATTAATAAAGTATCGGGAATGGTCACTCATCCTGCTCCTGGAAATAATTATGGAACTTTAGTTAATGCCTTACTAAATTATAATAAAGAAAATCTAAGTGATATAAATGAAAAAAATAGACCTGGAATCATTCATCGTCTAGATAAAGAAACAAGTGGATTATTAGTTATTGCCAAAAATAACAAGTCACATCTCAATTTAGCAGAGCAATTTAAAAAACATACTATTTCTAGAAAATATAAAGCAATTGTTTGGGGAATTCCAAAAGACCAAACAATAGAAGGGTATATAGAAAGACATAAAATAAATCGAAAAAAAATGTCTTTAAACCAAAATAAAAAAGGAAAATTCTCTAAAACTAAAATAAAATTAATCCAATCATTTAAAATCGCCAGCCTTATAGAATGTAAATTAGAAACTGGAAGAACTCACCAGATTCGTGTGCATATGACATCTATTAACTCTTCAATTGTTGGAGATAAAATTTATGGTAAAAATAAAATCAATCAATTTGCTAAAGATCCAAAAACATACAATAAGTTTTTAATATTACAAAATTTTGAAAGGCAAGCCTTGCATGCTTATCATTTAGGTTTTACGCATCCAAAAACTGGAAAATATTTAGAATTTAATGAGGATTTACCTAATGATATTAACAATTTACTTAAATTAATAGCAAAATATTAATTTTTTTCTATATTTATGTTATTAGCAAATTTATGAATTTACCAGTACTCTCATCAGAAGGCGGTTTAGCATTATATTTGCAAGAAATAAAAAGATTTCCAATTCTAACAGCCGAAGAAGAATACATGTTAGCGAAAAGATTTAAAGAACATGGCGATAATAAAGCAGCTCATAAGTTGGTTACAAGTCATCTTAGATTAGTCGCTAAGATAGCAATGGGGTACAGAGGATATGGTCTGCCAGTTACTGATTTAATATCTGAGGGAAACGTAGGAATAATGCAAGCTGTTAAGAAATTTGATCCTGAGAAAGGATTCAGACTAGCAACATATGCAATGTGGTGGATAAGAGCTCAAATTCAAGAATATGTTTTACATAGTTGGTCTTTAGTAAAAATCGGGACTACTGCAGCACAAAAAAAACTTTTTTTTAATTTAAAAAAATTAAAAAACCAACTTGAATCTATTGATGAAGGGAACCTTTCTCCAGAAAATGTAAGAGAAATTGCAAAAAGATTAAATGTTAAAGAAGCAGAAGTAGTAAGTATGGAAAATAGACTTTTTTCTGGCGATCAATCTTTGAATGTTCAAATTGGAACTGAAGAAAAAACAGAATGGCAAGATACAATCAAGGATGATAGAAAAACTCAAGATACAATCATTGAAAATATAAATGAATTTGATTATCGAAAAAATCTTCTTGAAAAAGCTATGGATGTATTAAATCCTAGAGAAAAACAAATAATTAGATTACGAAAATTAGCTGAAAAACCAAAAAAACTTGAAGAATTGAGCAAGCAATTTGAAATAAGCAGAGAAAGAGTTAGGCAAATTGAAGAAAAAGCAATGGAAAAACTTCAAAATGAAATTTTAAAGATTACCTAATATTTTTTTTCTATCAATAGTTTGTGATCTTTCTGGCCCAGTTGAAATAATTGCAATATCTACACCAATTATTTTTTCTATTGCTTTTATATAATTCTTTGCAGCAGCAGGTAAATCAGACCATTTGGTCAATCCATAGGTTGATTTTCGCCACCCTTGAATTTTTTTATAAATTGGTTTTACTTTTGATTGAAGATTTTCACCGAAAGGTAAATAATCAAATTTTTTTCCATTTATTCTATAACCAATACAAATTTTTAATTCGTCAAGTTCATCTAAGACATCTAATTTTGTTAAAACTATATTTTCAACTCCACTAATTATGACAGATTGCTTAACTAAATTTGCATCAAACCAACCGCATCTTCTTTTTCTTAGAGTAACTGTACCAAATTCTTTTCCTTGTTTACCCAAATAATCACCAATCTTATTATTTAATTCTGTAGGAAAAGGCCCAGCTCCAACCCTTGTGGTATAGGCTTTAGTTATACCAAATACTTTATTGTTTTGTTTGATTCCTAATCCAGTACCTGCAAATATTTGTCCAGAAGATGTGTTTGAGGAAGTTACATAAGGATAAGTTCCAAAATCAATATCAAGAAGAGACCCTTGTGCCCCCTCAAACAAAATAAGTTTATTTTTTTTACCTAATTTGTTTATTGTAATCCAAACAGGATAAGAATATTTTTTAAGTGTTTTGTATATAGAAACCAGATCTTTAAGAATTCTTTTAACATTAATATTTGTTTTAGATTTTTTAAGTCTCAAAGAATGAAATGAAATTAGATTATCTAATTTTCTTTTAAGTATTTTTTGATCAGAAAGATCACATAAACGAATAGATCTTCTGCCTATTTTATCCTCATATGCTGGACCAATTCCTTTTTTTGTAGTTCCGAGACTCTCTTTACCCCTATTAGATTCATTAATTGAATCTAAAATCTTGTGCAATGGTAATATTAAACAAATATTTTCAGCAATTTGTAAATTTTTAGAATTAATTTTGATTCCTTGTTTTTTTAGTTTTAGAATTTCTTCTTGTAAAGCCCATGGATCAAGCACAACTCCATTGCCTATAATACATTTTTTACCTCTAATGATACCTGAAGGTAATAGATTAAGTTTAAAAACTTTCTTTTTAATTTTTAATGTATGACCTGCATTATTTCCTCCTTGAAACCTAACTACAGCTTCAGCCTTAGAAGATAGCCAATCAACAATTTTTCCTTTTCCTTCATCTCCCCATTGAGTTCCTATAACTGTATAAAACATATGATTTAAGTTTTTTTAATCTTATTATTTTCTAAATAAAACTGACATTTTTGATTTCTTGCTAAATTCTTGTTAATATTTTTTTCTCCAGTGTATCTTAATATAGAATATCCTTTTTTAATAAATAATTGCAAATTTTTCTTACTAATATTGAAAGGAACTAAAATTTTTTTATGCAATATTTTTGTTGAAGATGCCCTTAAAAGAGAATCCATATAACAAGTAAAACCAGTAGCAATAATTTTTTTATCATCCTTATTAACTAAATACCTACCTCCTTGAGCTATTTCTCCTCTAATATTTTTAGAAAAAAAAGTAAAACGTAAACCTGAATGATAGTATTTTTTATCTATTTCACTTAGATCTAAAAAAATATTGATTTTACTGTTTCTTTTAAGAAATTTAGACATAATTTTATCAATGTTTGCTATTTCTTTAGAAGTTAAATCATCTACTTTTAATTTTTTTAAATTATTTTTTTTATTTTTATAAGAGCCAGTACAGGAAAAAATATCTTTTAAAAATTTATGATATTTTGTTTCTAATATATCTAATATACTCGCTATGTCTTTTAATCTAATTAATCTTTTAATTTCATCTTTTTTTGGTGAATTTTTAATTTTATAAAAAAATCTATCTAAAAAAACTCTAGAGGAAATTTCTAAAGTAATATCTTTTATACCTATTAAATTTAATGATTTATAAGCTAATTCTAAAATTTCTACATCTGCTAAAAAACTATTCTCACCTATACATTCTGCTCCAATTTGAAGAAACTGTCTTTCTGGACGAAGCATTGTTCCTCTTTTTCTTACAACTTCACCGTAATAACATAATTTAAACGGCATTGTTTTTTTAGATAAGCGAGTTTGAGATAATCTTGCAACCTGCATAGTTATATCATCTCGAATGTTTAATTTTTTTTCATTTTTTTTTGAAATAATTTTAAATGTATTTTTACCTGTGTCTTTATTAGAATATTCTAATAAAGGTGTTTTAACTAAAAAAAATCCATTAGATTGAAAATAATTAATAATAGTATTTTTAAAATTATGTTCTGTTAAAGTATGATGAACATCATCTTTAAAGCCTTCAGGTATAATATCACTTAACACTAATAATCTCTTTCAATTCTTTTATTAACTTAGTTGTAATTTTATTTACTATAAATTTTTCTCTGCCTTCAACTAATATTCTAATTAATGGTTCAGTACCTGATTTTCTAATTAAAAATCTCAAATTTTTATATTTTTTTTACATATTGAAGTGAAATATTTTTAATTTTATTTCGTTGTAATTTAGAGAGCTCAGTATTTAATTTTATGTTTCTTTTATTTTGAGGAAATTTTTTAAAAAGATTAAACAAATTACTAGCTTTTGTATTGCTTTTAAATAGTAACTCAATTACTTTTATAGCAGCTAGTATTGCATCACCGGTGTTCATATATTGGCCAAGTATAATATGACCTGATTGCTCTCCACCCAAATTATAAGAATTTTTTTTCATATTAGTAATAACATTTATATCTCCAACATTTTCTCTAATTAATTTTACTCCTAATTTTTCTTTCAAATAAATTTCAAAACCTAAATTTGACATTACAGTTGTTACTACTGTATTTTTTTTAAGTTTTTTTGAAT
Organism: Alphaproteobacteria bacterium; assembly: GCA_045560915.1. Taxonomy (GTDB): domain Bacteria; phylum Pseudomonadota; class Alphaproteobacteria; order HIMB59; genus MarineAlpha5-Bin3. Next base: position 28,347 of record JBJKYT010000050.1, on the reverse strand, counting down.
TTAGCAAATTTCTAGCAAATAGTGCAATAATATTATCTCCATCAATTTCATTACCTTTTTCATCCACAACAATTAATCTATCTCCATCGCCATCAAAAGCAAAACCAATATCGGCTTTAGCTAATAAAACTTTTTTTGATAGTTTTTTAGTATCAACAGCACCACAATTTAGATTTATATTCTTACCATTTGGCTTATCATTTATGATTATAACTTTACATCCTAAATCAATTAATAAATTAGGAGCAATATTATATGTAGCTCCATTAGCACAATCTAAAACTATTTTTAATTTCTTAATTTTTATTGATTTATTGATTGTTGATTTTAAGTACTTCGAATACTCTAAATGTGCGTTTTCTAATCTAAATGCCTTACCTGATTCATAGCTTAAATTAATTATTTTTTTATATTTAGTATTATTGAAAACTATAGACTCTATTTTTCTTTCAAGAGTTCTAAGGATTTTTGATCCCGAAGAATCAAAAAACTTTAATCCATTATACTCATAAGTATTATGTGAAGCTGTTATCATTACACCCATATCAGCTCGTAGAGTTTTAATTAAATATGGTAATGCAGGAGTGGGTAAAGGCCCTAAAAGAATTACATCCATGCCCATAGAAATAAAACCTGCAGTAAGCAAAGGTTCAAACAAATATCCTGATAATCTAGTATCTTTTGAAATAAGAACTTTTTTCTTTTGTTTTTTATTAGTTGCTAAAAAATATCCTGTGGTCTTTGCTATCTTTAAACAGGTTTCAGCTGTCATTGGCTCTTGATTAACTATACAACGTATTCCATCTGTGCCAAAAATTTTTTTCACAATATCTTCTATTTAATATTTAAGAGATTTGGAAGAAATTTAAATTAATTTGTCTGAGGTCTAATGGTATTTCCTGATTTAGGAACGGAGGTTGATACAGTAGGACTAGGAGTAATATCATTATCAAAGTCATCTCTATTTGGTTTAATTCCTTTAATCAAATCTTTTATTTCATCTCCTGTTAAGGTCTCATATTCTAATAATCCCTTAGCAATAATATGAAGTTCTTCAATATTATCTTGGATTAGTTTACGACAATTAGATTCTGCTTCATCAGCCAAAAATCTAATTTCATCATCAATTATCTTTGCTGTGGCATCAGAATTATTTTTACTTTGAGCAACAGAATGGCCTAAAAAAACTTCTTCACTGTCATTATTATATCTTAATTGACCTAGTTTTTCACTCATGCCCCACTCAGTTATCATTCGTTTTGCTAGATTAGTGACCATTTGAATATCACTTGCTGCACCATTTGTTATTTTGTCTTTTCCGAAAATTAACTCTTCAGCTATTCTGCCTCCAGTAGCAATTAACAAATGTGCTTTCATCTGATCTTTTCTCATAGAAACTTGATCTCTTTCAGGCAATCTCATAACCATACCCAATGCACGTCCCCTAGGTATAATTGTTGCCTTATGAATTGGATCTGAGGCAGGTGAATGAATTGTAGCAATAGCATGCCCAGCTTCATGATATGCAGTTAATTTTTTTTCTTCTTCTGTCATAACCATAGATCTTCTTTCTGCTCCCATCATTACTTTATCTTTCGCACTTTCAAAATCTTCTAAAGTTACTAGTCTTTTGTTTTTTCTAGAAGCAAGTAATGCTGCTTCATTTACTAAATTTGCTAAATCTGCTCCAGAAAAACCAGGAGTGCCTCTTGCTATTATTTTGGAATCAAATTTTGGAGAAACTTTAATCTTCTTAATATGAACTTTCAAAATTTTATCTCTTCCAATAATATCAGGATTTGAAACTGTTATTTGTCTATCAAATCTTCCTGGGCGTAATAAAGCAGGGTCTAAAACATCTGGTCTGTTTGTTGCAGCTATTATAATAACTCCTGCATTGGCTTCAAAACCATCCATTTCAACCAATAATTGATTTAATGTTTGTTCTCTTTCATCATTACCGCCTCCTAGACCTGCTCCTCTATGACGGCCTACAGCATCTATTTCGTCAATAAATATAATGCATGGTGAATTCTTTTTACCTTGTTCAAACATATCTCTAACACGGCTAGCTCCAACACCTACAAACATTTCCACGAAGTCAGAACCAGATATAGAAAAGAAAGGAACATTTGCTTCACCTGCTATTGCTCTAGCAAGTAATGTTTTTCCTGTTCCAGGAGGACCAACTAACAAGGCCCCTGTAGGAATCTTTCCACCTAATCTAGAAAATTTTTTAGGATCTTTTAAAAATTCAACAACTTCTTCCAATTCTTGTTTTGCTTCATCTATGCCTGCGACGTCATCAAAGGTTACTTTACCAACTGCTTCATTTAAAAGTTTAGCTTTAGATTTACCAAAACCCATCGCTTTTCCACCACCACCTTGCATTTGACGCATAAAAAAAATCCAAACACCAATTAACAATAACATTGGAAACCAAGATAATAAGATGCTTAAAATTGGATGCATTGCTCTATCTGACGGTTCAGCTGTAATTTTAACTCCACTTGAATTTAATTTCTCAACCATATCAGGATAATTAGGAGAATATGTGGTGTGGTGAATGGCCTTCCATCCTCAAAATAACCTTCAACATTGTTTCCTCTAATATTTACTTCTGAAACATTACCTGACTCTACAGCTACAATAAAATCAGAAAATGAGATATTTGATGCATTTCTGTTGGAGGACGTACCTTGAAAAAGATTGAAAAGAGCAACTAAAAGCAATCCAATAATGATCCAAAGTATTATATTTTTACTGAAATTTTTCATTTTTAATAGTTATATATAAATAGGAATTAATTAAAAAAACACAATAGCTAAATATTAATTATCTTACTCTAAAGGCCAAAATTAATCGAAAAATCATCCTTTTTGATATCAATACCACCTAAATTAGCCTTTACAATTTTCTTTGATAATAAATTTTCTAATAAATTATAAATTTTTATAGATCGAATTGATTCTCTTTTTGGCATTAAAAATTTATAAATTATTTCAACTATCTTAACTTGAATTTCTTTATTGTGTTCAAAAAATCTGTCAGATTCAATTAATATATTTTTATTATTTATTTTAATAATTATTTTATTAAAAATTTCATAAACCATTTGTATATAAATAGGATAATTTTTTTCTATTTTTTCAAAATCTTTTTTTATTTTTTTATGAAGAATTTTATTTTTATTCAAAAAGTTTCTTATAGCGACTCGAGTATATTTAATATTTAAGTTACTAGGATCATTAAGATAATAAATTTTATTTTTTAAATTAAATTCTAAAATTTCTTTTTTAGTATTAAATAATAAAGGTCTTAATATTTGAATAGAATTATTAACATTTTTATACTGCATTCCTCTTAGGCCTTCAAAATTACTACCAGATAATTTACGAATTAAAAAAGTTTCTATATTGTCATCATAATGATGTGCTAAAAATAGATGAAAGATGTTTTTACGATTACAATATTTTATTAACTTGTCATATCTATTTTCTCTTGCTTCTTTCATATTTTTTTTAATTACTAATTTTTTATTAATCTTTATAATTTTTGTAGAAATCTTATTTTTCAATAAATAATTTTTTATCAAATGTGATTCTTTTTTTGATTCTTTTCTTAATTGATGATCAATAATTAAAGCAACTAAGTTTCCTCTATTTAAATTTATCCAATTATTTAATAAATGAATTAAGCACATGCTATCAGGACCTCCAGATACTGCTACAGCAATATTAGGTTTTTTTTCAAAAAAATAATTTTTATTTAAATATTGATTGAAAGAGTTTTGTAGAATCTTCATTCAGAAGAAATAGCGCAATTTAATTCAGAGACCTTTTTAGCAACTTTTGATTTTAATTTATTATCTGGATATTCTTTATCTAATTTTATTAAAGTAGAGCAAGCATCATTTTTTTTATCAATCAAAATTAATGATTCAGATAATTTATAGAGCATATCAGGAGCTTTGATACTTTGAGGAAATTTCTGATATCCCTCAGCAAGTATTAGTGCGGCTTCTCTATATTCTTTTTTAAGTAAATAAATTTCGCCTAGCCAATAATGAGCAGTTCCAGATAGTGTATTGTCAGTATTTTCATCAATGAAAAGCAAAAACGAATCTTTAGCTTCTTCAAATCTTTGGTTTCTTAATAAATCAAAAGCTAGCTGAAATTGATCTTCTGGACTTAAATTAGAAAGACTATCATCTTCAGACTTTTTTATTTTTTGATTTGAAGAAATGCTCTCACTTTCAGAAAGATCTTCAGAATTAATAACAAGAGAACCTAAAGTATTTTCTTCTTTTATTTCAGAATTTTCTAAAGTACTATTTTCATCAATTTCTTCTTCTAAACTATTTTTTTTAATACTATTTTCAATTTTTAAAGAAAGTGTAGATAGGTCAATATTTAGCTCTTTATATAATTGATTGAGATCATCAATTTGAAAAATTAACTCCTCAAAACTATTATTCAATTTTTTAATATCTTTTTCTAGATCGTATATTCTTAAATCAAAAGCTGTTAAATCTATTGCGTTAGTTGAATCATCCGTTATTTCTTGTTGCTCATAATTATCTCTTTTTGATGTAAAGACTGATTTAGATAAATCATTAACTTCTCTTTGCAGTCTATCTAATTGTTGTTTTAATGTTAACAAAGAATCTTCTGCATTACTAAAAGTGCAAAAAAATAGAAATAAAGAAAAAATTATATATTTAATCATTAACAAATACTAAATTAAATATTAGTTCTAAATAAGGCGCTAACTTTTTATTTATTAGCGCCTATAGTATTAAGGTTCTTAAATTAATTGACAGTAGTAACTGATCTTCTATTCTGGCTCCAAGCACCGTCATTTGATCCAACTACTGCTGGTCTTTCTTTACCAAAACTAATTGTTGAAATTTGTGAAGATGAGATTCCCAAACTTGTCATATAATTTTTAACAGCTTGAGCTCTTTTTTCACCCAATGCTAAGTTATATTCTCTAGTTCCTCGCTCATCACAATGTCCTTCAATTGTAATTGAAGCATTATGTTGTTTAATCCATGCAACTTGATCTTGAAGTAATTCCTTTGCATCTGAATCCAATTCTGAACTGTCATAACCAAAAAATACTCTGTCTCCAACATTAACTACTAAATCCTCTTGTGAACCCGGCTCTACATTTGGGCCACCTAATTCTGTATTTTCTAAATCAGTAAGAATATCTGCATCACCAGAAGCAGGATCAGAACTTGAAGAACCACTACCAGATGCTCCAGCTGTATCTTTTGGTGTAGTTGAACAAGCAGATATAAAAGCTGCTAGAAAAATTGATAATAAAATCTTATAAAACATTAATAACTCCCTTAATACTTATTATGCTTTTTGATATCTAATAAATCTAAGATTTAATAGCATTTTTTTATATAATTCATATATTTTTTTTTAAAAAAGGTTGAGATTCAGTGTAATAATGGTGACCATGCTGGGTCTGAGCCACCTAAAGGGGTAATAATTTTTCTCTCGTTATATCCAGTTAAATCAATAGAATATAGGCTGGACTCTCCTCCACTTCCATCTTCGGCAGTACGTTCTTCCTTGAAATACATTAAATATCTTCCATTTGGGGACCATGTAGGGCCCTCTACATGAAATGATTTAGCAATCATTCTTTCATTTGATCCATCAACTTCCATTACACCAATATAAAATTGTCCTCCTTCTTGTTTGGTAAAAGCTATAAAATCACCTCTAGGAGACCAAACTGGCGTATAGTAACTTCCAGCTTCTCTACTTATTCGTTTAATTTTTTTACCATCTAAAGAAGTAATATATAGATGCCTTCTGCCGCTTCTATCAGAATTGAAAACAATTTGTTTTCCATCTGGAGAAAAACTGGCAGAGACATCTATTGCGGAACTATTTGTAATTCTTTTTGATATTCTTGTTGCTAAATCTAAAATATAAATTTCAGAATTACCAATTTTTGGATCGGCATATGACATAACTATTTTTTTTCCATCTGGTGAAAAACGTGGTGCAAATGTCATTCCAGGAAAATCACCTACGATTTCTTGCCGCCCAGTTTCAATATCAAATATAAAAACTCTAGGATTATTTCTTTTTATATAAGACATGTAAGTAATTTTTTGAGAGTTTGGAGAAAATCGCGGAGTTAAAACTAAGTAAGATCCATCTGTTAAAAAACGATGATTAGCTTGATCTTGATCCATTATTGCTAGTCTCTTTTGTTTATTATCTTTTGGACCAGTTTCTGCTACATAAACAATACGGGTATCAAAATACCCACTGTCACCAGTAAGTCGTGAAAAAATTGCATCAGAAATAATATGAGAAACTCTTCTCCAATTTTTTTCTGTTGTTTCATACTTTTTGCCTATTAATTCTTTTTGAGCAAAAACATCATATAATCTAAACTCTACTGATATTTTGTCTCCTTTTTTATTAATCTTGCCAGATACAAGATGCTGAGATTTAATTACTTTCCAATCTTCAAATCTAGGACCTTGAGCTAAAGACTTAGAGCTTTGTATAAAAGCTTTTTGATCTATTGGTAAAAACAAACCAGAGCGTTCTAAATTATCTGAAATAACCATTGAAATATCTTTACCTATCCTAAATGTTGAGTCAGTAGAGGAAAAAAAGTTACTTATGGCTATTGGAGTAGGTTTAATACTTCCTTGAGTAATTGTTAAATCCAAAGATAAAACTTTGTTATTAAACAAGATAATCGTAATGAAAAAAAATAAAAATTTTCGCATTTTTAATTGCCTCTCATTATACTATAATCAAACTTCATGGTTAAATTTTTCCATAATTCATATTTATTTTCAGGAAGTTTTAATGGAATGCAATCTGGATTAAGTAGAGTTCTCATAGCGCTTTCTGTAATAGGTCCATATACAGTACTACTTTTAGATATATTTGTGTCAACAATACGAATAGAATTCTTCAAAACCCTTCTATTTCGTTGAATTTTAGCTGAAATTTTAACATACATTGATTTATTTATTTCAGCTCCAGCCGGAGCAATGAAACATCTTGATAGTTGTTGTAAAACAAGATCTATTTCACTTATAGATAGTTCTGCTCCCTTTTCTTCTACAACCTCTTGAGTTTCTTTTTTAATTATATCTTTTTCTTCTTCTTCATTAATATTATCTACTTTTGGAGTAGTTTTTTCATTTCTTAAATCTTTTAACATGGATGCTATATCAAATTCAGGTTTTGGTTTTGGTTTTGGTTTTGCTTCTATGGATACATCTGTTTTTGTATTATCTTCTATAATTTTAGGTTTAATTTTAGGTTTTAGCTTTGGTTTTATTTTCTCTGTAGGCAAGCTCTCAAAATTAGTTGTCTCAAGTTCTATCTTTTTTTTTATTATCTCGTTAGGTATTGTTTTTTTTTCTTTTATCTCAACATCTTCTTTAATATTAATGTTTTTTTCATCTTCAATATTTTTAACTTTTGGCTTATCTTTTATTTCGATTTTTTTAATTTCTTGAGTTTCTGATGAATTAAATTTTTTTTCTTTTATTTGAACCTGTTTAGATTCTGAGGGTTTAATATCTTTTACTTCTTTGGGTATAGAAGTAGTTTCTGAAACATTTATAATCTCTATTGGAATAATTGTAGGTATATATATAGGCTTTGGTTCAAAAAAGTTTGGAATACCAATAGCAAACAACAAAATAGCAAAGTGTAAAAAAAAAGAAAAAGAAAATCCTAAATAATCGCTTCTGACATTTTCAAAAAAATATAAAACCTTGCTGTATTTTTCAACAAACTGATTCATTTATTAATCACTAGGATTTTGTGCAACTAAAGCTACCTTTATATAGCCTGCAGAATTTATTATTGACATTATTTCCATTACCCTTCCGTAAGCAACCACTCTATCACCTCTAACATAAATTCTAGCTTCTGTATTTTGATCAGTTATAGCATTAAGTCTAGGTATTAAATTTTCAATTTCTACTTCTGATTCTCCTAAATAAATTAAACCATCAAGCTTAACTGTAATTTCTATAGGATCTTTTTGATCTGTTAATGCATCAGCTTTAACTTTAGGTAAATCCACAGGAATGCCAACAGTTAGTAAGGGCGCTGTAACCATAAAAACTATTAGTAATACAAGCATAACGTCAACAAATGGAGTGACATTAATTTCACTCATTTGAGAATATCTTTTTGTTCTTCTCGAATTTTTTTGATTAAATGTTTGCAAATTATTTATTTTCTAGTTGACGAAAAAAGATTGTTGTAAATTCATCTATGAAAGTTTCTAATGATATAAAATATTTAGATAAGTCACTAGAAATTTTGTTGTAAGCCACTACTGCAGGAATAGCGACAAATAAACCTAGAGCTGTAGCAAACAAAGCTTCAGCTATTCCTGGAGCAACAACAGCTAAATTTGTGTTTTGTGCAATAGCTATCGATTGAAAGCTATTCATAATTCCCCAAACCGTACCAAAAAGACCAATAAAAGGAGCAGTTGATCCTGCAGTTGCTAAAAAGGTTAGATTTTTTTCTATATTTTCAGATTCTTTATTAAATGTAACGTGCATTGTTCTTAACATTCTCTCTTTTAAAGAATTTAATTCTTCAGGTTTAAGGTTTTTTGTATCTGCATTGGTTTTTTTCCATTCTGCAATTGCTGAACAAAATATTTTAGATTTAGGGTCTGACTGATTATAATTAAATGTTTCGTATAAATCATGAAAAGAATTACCAGACCAAAAAATTTCATCAAATTCCTCATCTAATTTTTTTAATCTATTTATTCTAATAATTTTACCAACAATAATATTCCAAGAATATATAGAAGATAAAATTAAAACAATTATTACTGATTTAACAACCCAGTCAGCTCTTAAAAAAAGTGTGAAAAAAGAAAAGTCTACTGAACCTGATGCTATTTCTGATGCGATGTTAACTTCTTCCATAAATTAATTTTTTTCACCTTTTATTTTTTCTAATTTATCTAAATCACTACTATGAACCATAACCCAGAAACCTGGTCTATTTTTTTCACACAAAGCTATAACAGGCGTTTTTCCCTCCTCTTTTGCTAATTTAGCTGTTTCATCCCATAAAGAAACTACAGTGTGCTTAGCTCTTAATTTACATTCTATAAATAAACTATCGTGAATAACATCTGCCCTTGTTACCTTCCCATTTCCTCCACTTAAAGGGGTTCTCATTCCTTTAAAATATCCAGCTACATCTCTCTCTCTTTTTTTCCATGCTTTATCTGGCATTAAATTCCTTTCTTATCATGTTAAAGAAGCAAGTGTTTCTTCACTTACTTCAAAATTAGAAGACACGCCCTGAACATCATCATTATCTTCAAGTGCATTCAATAACTTAAATAATTTTTCTGCAGAGTCTTTTTCTACTTCAACCGAGGTATCGCTTTTCCACATTAAGTCTGCAGATTTTGTTGAACCAAATTTAGAAACAATTTTATTATTTAAAATATGTAGAATTGTTTGTTCACAATAAATAACATAATCCTCTTCATTTACTTCTAAATCTTCTGAACCGTTTTCTATAGAAAAATCAAAAATTTCTTCTTCAGTTGCTAAATTTTTTTCAACAGTAATAACTCCTAATCTTTTAAAGCCAAAGCTTACACTTCCACTCTCTCCCATATTGCCACCAGATTTACTAAATATTGATCTAATCTCTGCAGCTGTTCTATTTTTATTATTTGTCATTGCTTCTACTATTATTGCCGTTCCTTCTGGGCCATAACCTTCATATCTAACTTCTTCATAATTTGAATCAGGATCATTTCCTTCACCTTTTTTAACAGCTCTTTCTATATTATCTTTAGGCATATTAAGATTTTTTGCAGTATTGATAGCAGATCGCAGACGTATGTTACTTTCAGGATCGGCTCCGCCAGTTTTTACAGCTACTGCAATTTCTTTGCCAAGCCTAGAAAAGGTTTTAGCACGCTTTTTATCTTGAGCGCCTTTCCTATGCATTATATTTTTAAATTTAGAATGTCCTGCCATAATTCTTATATAAATATTTAGTTCGTAATTAGTAAAGTATTTTAATTACTTGATTTAAATATATTAATATTGTGTCCAATATGTGCAAAATTATAATTGAAAAGCTTCAATTTTTAACGCTAATCCAGATTTATCATCAGTTTCTATGTATGAACCACATAATTTGCCTTCTCCATTGGCGCAAACAAAACGACCATCTAAACGATATCCTTTTGTGAATAAATGAATGGGATTATCTTTTTCCATTCCAATGACTGAGTTGTAATCACCAGTCATGCCAGCATCTGTTTGATATGCTGTACCATTATCTAAAATTCTAGCATCAGAAGTTGGAACATGAGTATGGGTACCCAAAACAGCTGAAACCTTTCCATCAACAAAATGACCAAAAGCGTTTTTTTCAGATGTTGTTTCTCCATGCATATCTATCAAGATTGCGTTACATGAAGAACCTAAAAATTCTTTTTTTAATCTTTTTTCTATAATTGAAAAAGGATCATCAACAGATAAGCCCATAAACAATCTCAACAGAACTTGAATAATAATTATTGTTCTCCCATCCTCTAATTCTATTTTATATTCACCCCGTCCTGGAACTCCATTAGGATAATTTAAGGCTCTAATTATTTTTGGACACTCTTCAATATATGATAACATTTCTTTTTGATCCCAAGAATGATTGCCTAAAGTAATAACATCAACTCCTATTTCAAAAAGTTCATTAGCTATTTTTTTTGTTAAGCCATAACCCGATGCAGCATTTTCTCCATTTGCGATTATAACATCAGGATTAAATTTTTTTATTATTATAGGTAACTTTTTTTCAATAGCGTTTCTTCCAGACTTACCAACTATATCGCCTACAAAAATTATCTTCATAAAATATTATATAATTGTTTTTCAGTTAATATGTAATTTAATTTTTGGTCCAAACTATCATGTACTACATTTTTAACTTTTTGCTCTTCATATGCTACACCAATACTAATAAATTTATGTTTTATTGAATATAAATTAGCAATTGATTTATCATAATACCCTCCTCCATAACCCAGCCTAAATCCATTTTCATCAAAAGCAAGACATGGAACAAAAATTATATCGGGTAAATACGTTTGAGAATTAAGTGGCTCACTTACTCCAAACTTCCCTTTTTTTAATTCATCACCTATACAATATCTTTTAAATATAAGAATTTCTTTATTATTTTCTATTATAGGTAAACATAAAATTTTTCCTAAACTTAATAAATATTGATTTAAGGCATCTGTAGAAATTTCTGATTTGATTGATAAAAAACTCGCTACTATTTTGCTACTATTAAACCAATAATTTTTAGTTAGTTTATTATAAAAAGCGTTATTTGAAACAATAGAAGTGTCAATAAGTAATCTCTTTTTAGATTGTTCTTTTCTTTGTATTTTTTTTAAAAGATCAAGATCCTGATTCATTATTTAACTGATTCTTTTATTCTGTCTTGAATTAATCTTGTTATTTTTTCTATTTCTTTAATTTCAATTATAGATGAAGTTTTATCTTGAATACTAGAAATACTTGAAGATTTTATTTTTTCTAATTCTTTTTTTAATAAAATTATTTCTTTATTTGCCTCTACATCAATTTGTTTTTTCATAGTCTCTAATTCATCTTCCGTTTTTAATGCAGCAAGAAATAATATCTGATTAGAGCTCGCTCTTCCATCATTAGAAAATTGAGACAATCTTTTTTTAAATTTTTCAATTAAATGAATTAATTTATCATAGTCTTGTTTTTCATAACTGATTTCTATTTCTAATCCTAAAATTTCTGTTTTAAGTATTGGCATGATATTCTTCAATTATTTCATCTATTTTTTCAATATTGCTTCTAATATCATCTTTTAATTGAGATATAATTTTTTCTTTATTGGAAACTCTTAGTTTTTGGGCTTCTAAACTTGCAATCAATTCTTCAACTAATTGCTCTAATTCTTTGATTGATTTTTTTAAAACATTTATTTCTTTTTCTATCTCCATAGCTAATTATAGTTTTATTTTTTTAAATTGTCACTTTATTGAAATTAATAATTAGTATAAAAGCTAAGAAAGCAGGCTAAATTGACTTCTAATATTAAAAATTTATCAGAAAATGAAAAATTATCAAATTGCATTAGATTTCTTGCAATTGATGCGGTTCAAGCAGCTAAATCAGGGCATCCTGGTATGCCTATGGGTATGGCTGATATTGCTACAGTTCTATTTAAGGAGCATTTAAAATTTGATCCAGATGATCCGCATTGGATAGATCGAGATAGATTTATTATTTCAAATGGTCACGGATCAATGCTTCTATATGCTCTATTATATTTAACAGGATATAAAGACATAACTTTAAATGATATAAAAAACTTCCGACAATTAGGCTCTCCAACAGCTGGGCATCCAGAGTATGGGGATCTAGCAGGAATTGAAACAACTACAGGTCCTTTATCTCAAGGATTAGCAAACGGTGTAGGTTTTTCTCTTGCTGAAAAAATTTTACAAAATAGGTTTGGGAAAGATTTATTTGATCATTATACATATATTTTTGCAGGAGATGGATGTTTAATGGAAGGCCTGAGCCATGAGGCTTCTAGTTTGGCAGGACATTTAGGGTTATCAAAATTAATTGTTTTTTTTGACGACAATTCTATTTCAATTGATGGTTCAACTGAACTTAGTAATTCTGACAATACAATAAAAAGATATGAGTCGTATGGATGGAATACTATAAGTATAGATGGGCATAATCATGAAGAAATTTCTAGAGCTATTATTAAAGCAAAAAAAAATGAAAAACCTACTATCATAGCGTGTAAAACAAAAATAGGTTTTGGTTCCCCTAATAAAGAATCTAAATCTTCTTCTCATGGCTCCCCTCTAGGAGAAGATGAAATTAAATTAACTAGAAAAAACTTAGATTGGAATTTTGATAGTTTTGAAATTCCAGATGATATGCTTTCAAAATGGAGAAGTTTTTCCATAAAGAATAAAACAATTAGACAAAATTGGATGGACAAAAATGCAAATACAATTTCTTCAAAAAAATATAAAGATTTTTTTTCAAAGAATTTATCAGATGAAATAATTGACAAATTAAAAGTATTTAAAAATAAACATTTTAAAGAAAAAACCAACTGCGCTTCAAGAAAAGCAAGTGAGACAGCAATAGAATTTTTTTCATCTGAGCTAGAAAATTTAGTAGGAGGGTCAGCTGATTTAACTGGATCTAATAATACTAAGACAAAAAATATGGCCCATATTAGTAAAAATGATTTTAAAGGATCATATATCTATTATGGAATTAGAGAGCACGGTATGGCAGCCATAATGAATGGTTTGGCTTTACATGGGGGCTTAAGACCATATGGTGGTACTTTTTTAGTCTTTACTGATTATTGTAGACCTTCTATTCGATTGGCTGCGTTAATGAATTTACCTATAATTTATATAATGACTCATGATTCCATAGGTCTTGGTGAAGATGGTCCCACACATCAACCTGTGGAGCATTTAGCTTCACTTAGAGCAATACCTAATTTAACAGTTATTAGACCTTCAGATATTATTGAAACTATTGAAGCTTGGCAATATGCTCTGGAATCACAATCTCCCTGTGTAATTGTCTTAACTAGACAAAATCTTCCAATGCTTAGAACAAATAATGATATAAATATAGTTGAAAGTGGAGCATACCCTATAATTGATTTTGAAAATTACCAAGGAACTATTTTAGCCACTGGATCAGAAGTAGAGATAGCATGTGAAAGTTCAAAAATTTTATCTAGTGAAAATATAAATATTAGGGTTATTTCTTTTCCTAGTTGGGAAATTTTTGATAAAAAGAGTAAAAAAGAAAAAATGGAAATTTTAGGAAATAAATTACTATTTGCCATTGAAGCTGGGGCAGTAAATGGATGGGAAAAATATGTTTCAAATGAAAACTTTATAGGTATGAAGTCTTTTGGAGCTAGCGGTCCATATAAAGAATTATTTGAACATTTTGAAATAACTTCAAAAGCATTGACTAAACTAATTAAAGAAAGAATAAAATAAAATGGTAAAAGTTGCGATTAACGGATTTGGAAGAATTGGTAAATTAGTTTTTAGAGCTATAATTGAAAAAAATTTAAAAAATGTGCAAATTGTAGCTATAAATGAATTAGGTTCATTAGAATCTAGTCTCCATTTAGTTAATTTTGATAGTACTCACGGAGAATTAAAAACAAAATTATATAAAAGCAACAAAGGCATAAAATATAATGATAAAAATATTATTTTTTGCTCAGAAAGAGATCCAGCTAAATTACCATGGAAAAAGTTAGGTGTTGATGTGGTATTGGAATGTAGCGGGGTTTTTACTTCTAAGGAAAAATCTCACTCACATATTATAGCTGGTGCAAAAAAAGTTATTATTTCCGCTCCTGCTAAGGACGTAGATGCAACAATTGTTCAAGGAGTAAATAACAATATCTTAAACAAGAAACACAATATTATCTCAAATGGTTCTTGTACCACAAATTGTTTAGCACCTGTGGCTATGGTTTTAGATAAAGTATTAGGTATAGAAGCTGGTTTTATGACTACTGTTCATAGCTTTACTGGAGATCAAAGAACCTTAGATCAAACTCATAGTGATTTGAGAAGAGCCAGAACAGCAACTAGTTCAATGATACCAACTTCTACAGGAGCTGCTAAAGCTCTAAGTTTAGTTTTACCAAAATTAAAAGGAAAACTTGATGGAACAGCAATTAGGATTCCTACTCCCAATGTTTCTCTAATTGACTTCACATTTTCAAGTAAAAAAAAGGCTTCAGTAGATCTTATAAATCATTCTATGATAAAAGCTTCGAAAACAAAAAATCTTAAAGGGATTTTAACAGTGAATAATCTGCCTCTTGTTTCAATAGACTTTAATCACAATCCAAGTAGTTCAATTTTCGATTTAACCCAAACACAAGTCGTTAGAGATAAATTTTGTCGAGTTTTATCTTGGTATGATAACGAATGGGGTTTTTCAAATAGAATGATAGATACTTTAATAAGTCTAAAAAAATTTTTATAAGTGAAATTAAAAAATTATTGTTTTTCTTTTACTAACTATAATCATACTGCAGAAATTATAAAAACTTGTAATAACAAAAATATCAAACCAGTATTATTTATAAATAATAAATTAATAAGTGATTTAGGCGTAGAATGGCTAAATTCATTAGATGTTATGTTAAATACTCAAAAAAAACTTAAAAATTATAAATTATATGTAGATGTAAAAAAAAATTATGGTTTATTTATAAGTTTAGTTGAAAAAGGAATAGACTATATTAAAATTGAAACGTCAAAAGAAAATATTTGTAAGATAAAAGAAATAGCAAAATTAAATAAAGTTTTAATAAATCCTCAATTTAGTGTAGTAGATCCACTGAAATCTAAAATATAATTTTAAAATATTAATAAAAAATAATAAAATTCAGTTCATAAAAGAGGAAAAAATGAAAATCGAAGGAAATCAAATAAAAATTGGAAATATATTAGAAGTTAATAATAAACTTTGGAGAGTAACAAAAACTCAGCATACTCAACCAGGAAAAGGAGGAGCCTATCTTCAAGTTGAAATGAAAGCTTTAAAAGAAGGGACAAAAACTAATGAAAGATTTCGTTCATCTGAAAGTGTTGAAAGAGTTATTCTAGATGAAAAAAAATATCAATACCTTTATTTTGATGAAAACAAATTTTATTTTATGAACACAAAAAATTATGAACAAATTGAAATAGGTGGAGATATAATAAGTGAAGATCAATCAAAATTTTTAATAGAAAATCAAGAAATTACATTGCAGATGTATGATTCCATTCCAGTTGCAATAATATTACCTGAACATGTAAATTTAAAAGTGATAGAAGCAGATGCAGTCGTTAAAGGACAAACTGCAGCTTCTTCATATAAACCTGCAACTTTAGAAAGAGGTATCAAAACTTCTGTTCCACCTTTTATAGAAGTTGGTGATGAAATAGTTGTTAGTACTACAAGCTCTGATTATATAGAAAAATCAAAATCCTAGAATGATAAATCAACCTCCTATAATAAATATTTTTGAAAAAGCTGCTATAAAAGCAAGTAAATATTTAAAGCGTGATTTTGGAGAAATTGAAAATCTTCAAATTCAATCAAAAAAAATATCAGATTTTGTTACTAATGCTGATCTTAAATCAGAAAAAATATTGCTTGAAACTCTTCAATATTATTATCCTAATGCAACTTATATAACTGAAGAAACAGGTATAATTAAAGGTAATGAAGAAACTATTGTTATAGACCCTATAGATGGAACAACTAATTTTATACATGGTATTCCTTTTGTATCAATTGTAATAGGAAGAATTATTAATGGTGAGATAACTGATGGAATAATTCTTAATCCAATTCTTAACGAATTCTATTGGGCATCTAAAGGTAAAGGTGCTTGGTGTAACAGCAAAAGATTAAGAGTTTCTAAAAGACATCAAATGATTAACTGTTTAATAGGCACTGGAATTCCTTACGCAGATAATGCCCATGAAAATTATTTAGGTGAAATAGATATAATTTCAAAAAACTCATGTGGTTTAAGAAGAATTGGAACTGCATCTTTAGATTTAGCTTTTGTTGCTTCAGGAAAACTTGATGGTTTTTGGGAGAGAGATCTTAATATTTGGGATGTTTGCTCAGGAGTAATATTAGTTAGAGAAGCTGGGGGAAAAATTACTCTTCCAAATGGTGATGAGTGGGGCACAGAATCTAGAGATATACTTGCAACAAATACGAATATTCATGAAGAAATGCAAAACAAACTAACTTTACTTTAAATAATTTTTAGTTATAAGGACCGAAAATGAAAAAAAATATTCATCCAGATTATCACGAAATTGAAGTCGAAATGACTGATGGAACAAAATTTAAAACTCGTTCTACTTGGGGTAAGGCTTCAGATACTCTTAAACTAGAAATTGATCCAAAGACCCATCCTGCTTGGACTGGCGGTAAAGCAAACATCAACGACTCTGAAGGGCAAGTGGCTAGATTTGAAAAAAGATTTAAAAATATTAAAATAGGCAAATAATTTTTTATTTAAAAAATTTTTGTGCTTCTTCTTTAGTTTTTAACCTTTTTTTTATTTCTTCTTTTGCTCTTTCCTGTTCATTAACCAAATTTAGAATATATTCCTCTAAATCTTCAACGCTAAAATCTTCAAGACTAATAGACTTTATAGCTTTGGTATTTTCATCAAATTCAATAAAATTACTCATAATTAATAAATTTATATATATTTATTAGGTTTGTGTTTGTATTAAATATTTTTTAATTTATAGACCTAATTATGACTTTACCTCTTATGCCAAAAGCAACTGCCATATGGTTGATAGAAAATACTGGATTATCTTTTCTTCAAATTGCAAACTTTTGTGGATTACATGAACTAGAAGTTCAAGGTATTGCTGATGGAGATGTAGCAAATGGTATGCAAGGCTATGATCCTATTGATAATAATCAATTAACTAAAGAGGAAATTAATAGATGTGAAAATGATCCTGAAGCCAGTTTAGTTCTTATAAGCTCAAAAACAATAGATGAACTACCACCTAGAAAAAAAGATACTAAATATACCCCTATTTCTTTGAGACAAGAAAAACCTTATGCTATTCTTTGGCTCATTAAAAGATATCCTAATGAGTTAAGTAGTTCTCAAATAGCTAAACTAACCGGTTCCACAAAGAACACAGTTGAAGCCATTAGAAATGGAACCTATAGAGAAGCAGTATTAGAATCTAAAAGTCCTATGGATATAGGTCTATGTACTTATGAAGAATTAGAAAAATCTCTTAATAGATCAAGAAAAAAAACTGAAACAGTAACTTTATAATTCTAGATTATTTTGTTATTATAAAATGTGATACATCAGTTGTTCCTTCTGTAAATCCAACTTCACAATAAGAAAAATAATATTCCCACATTTTTTTAAATTTATCTTTAAATCCTTGAGAAGCTATTTGAGGCCATGAATTTTGAAATTTATTATTCCAAATATTTAAAGTTTGAACATAAGAGTTACTAAAATTGTGT
This sequence comes from Alphaproteobacteria bacterium, assembly GCA_045560915.1. Lineage (GTDB taxonomy): Bacteria > Pseudomonadota > Alphaproteobacteria > HIMB59 > MarineAlpha5-Bin3. The sequence continues at coordinate 10,193 of JBJKYT010000050.1, read as the reverse complement.
ATTTCATTGATATTTAATCCTAATTGAAAATTAATATCTTTTAATTGTTTCTTTGAGGGAAGAACTCCTCCAGGAAAAATATATTGTTGAATAAAATCAGGATTATTTTGATAAAATTCTGCTTTTTCATCTTTAATTGTAATAATTTGAAGTGCTGCAGAACCTTCTTCACTAAGAGATTCTTTAAGAATATTAAAAAAAACTTTCCAATATTTTTTTCCAACTGCCTCAAACATCTCTATTGAGGCTATATTAGTATATTTTTTATCAATATCTCTGTAGTCTCTCATTTCAACGTTAACTTTTTCATTTAAACCTTCATTAAAAATTTTTTTTGAAGTAAATTCAAATTGCTCTTTAGAAATTGTGATTGCATTTACTGTAGATCCATACTCTTTAGCAATATATGATGAAAATCCTCCCCATCCACATCCAATCTCTAGTACATTAGAATTTTCATTTAGATTAAGATTGTTTGCAATTTGTTTATATTTATTTTTTTGAGCTATATGTAAATCTTTAATGGAATTAGTAAATATACCTGAAGAATAAGTCATAGATGGATCTAGCCATAGTTTATAAAATTCATTACCTAAATCATAATGAAAGCTAATATTTTTTTTGCTTCTTGACTTTGTATTCTCATTTAAACGATGTTTAACTTTTCTATATTTATTTAATATTTCCGATAATAGACCTTTTTTTATAAAAAAACTTTGATTATCATAAGCAAATAATAATAATTTAGATAAATTTTCACTAGTAAAATCTTCTTCAATATAAGATTCTGCAAAACCTATTGAACCTTTTATCAATAATTTAGAAAAAACTTTATAATTATAAAGTTTTATTTCAGCTTCATAACCTTTTTGAGTTCCTTTATACAAAACTTTTTCATTGTCTGGATATGAGACAATTAATGAACCCTTCTTTATCTTTTTAAAAAAATTATTTGAGATTTTTTTTAAAGATTTGTTGAAATTTATTTCTAGCATAAAGTTTATAGTTTTCCTTCATATGTTATTGAGTCAATAATTTTTTTTTCTCTACTATAATATTTTCCACCTTTAATAAATATAATTAATGCCTCATATAAGATTGCAAAAATAACTTTAAAAGTAACTAGGGGATTGAAAATTAACTGTTTAATTAATGTCATAGATCTTACGGGAACTTTGCTACCAAATTGTGAAGCTGAAAAAATTTTTTCATTTTTTTCATTAAATAAATCTATAATGATAGATAATTTTTCATCAGAAATTGAATTAGTGAATTTATAAATTCCCTTCATTTCAATAAACGGAGATACATAAAAAGATTTATTACATTGATGTTTGTATTCTTTTTGATTTTTTACTTCTTTACTTGCAAAAAAATAAGTATGTTGCTCATTAGAAGTATTTTTTACTTCATAAAAAATAGATATTAAATTTTCATCATTATAACAATAAATTACAGATAAGGGATTAAAAACATATCCTAGTATTCGTGGAAAACATAAAATTTTAATTTTTAAATTTTTATAATGAATTTCATGTTTTTTTAAAAAATTTTTAACAAATTCTTCTAATGTACGTTTATCTCTATACCCATGATCTTCATCATAAAATGAAAATATATTAAATTTATTATAAGAAAAAATTTTTACGTTTTTTGAAATTTTTTTTATTTCATCATAGTCAAGACACATAGTCAATGATGTATATTGAAACTTGTGATTAAAAGGCTTTAAACGTTTATGAATAATCTTAGTTAAATAAAATAATGAATTCATTAACTCTTAACTCGTGCAATAAAATTTTTGTTTCTTTTCCATGGTAAATCTACGTCTAGATACTTACATAAATTAGCTGCTGACTGTATTCCATCTTCATGAAAGCCATATCCAAAATAACTACCACAAAAATAAGTATTTTTTTTACCCTGTATTTTATATAACTCCTTTTGAGCTTTTAAAGTTTCAAGTGAAAAGATTGGATGCTCGAAATGGGTTCGATCTATAACATTTTCAGGTAATTTTGAAGGATTTATAGTAACAAAATAATTTTTTTTACTTTGAAGATTTTGCAATTTATTCATCCAATATGTTAGAGAAAAATTATCCGAATCACTTTTTTTTATAAAATTCCAACTTGACCAGGATAATTTTCTTTGAGGCATATGATTTTCATCAGAATGTAAAACAGCTAAATTTTTACTGTATTTAAAAATAGATAGTATATTTTTTTCTTCTACCGTCGGTTTATCAATTAATGATAATGCTTGATCAGCGTGAGTTGCTAATACCAATTTATCGAATTTGTATGTTTTATTGCCACTTAATATTTCAATATTATCATTTTCTCTTTTTATTGTTTTTATCTTAAAATTAGTTTCATAGCTAAACATGTTTTTATTTATTAATTCTTTTATATAACTAGAGCTACCATTTTTTATATACATCCATTGAGGTCTTGAAATAATATTAAATAGTCCATGATTTGAAAAAAACTCGATAAAAGATTTTAAAGGAAATTGCTTTGCTTTTTTACTATTAGAGGACCAAATAGACGATATCATTGGATATATATGGTAATCTCTAATAAATTTACTAAAATTATTTGTTGTTAAAAATTCTTCAATAGAAATATTGTCAATTAAATCTATTTTTAAATACAATTTTTTACAAATTCTATAAAGTTTTAATATTTCAAATATAAAAAAAATAAATTTTAAAGATAATATATTTTTTCTTTGAGAAAATAGTGAGTTGAGATTACTTCCACCATATTCTATATTTTTATTTATGTTAGATACAGAAAAAGACATTTCAGAATTTTCAAAATTTACATTAAGATAGTTTAGAAATGATATAAAATCTTGATAATTTTTTTCATTGAAAACAATAAAGCCAGTATCAACTAATATTTTTTTTTTCTGTTCAAAAATTGAAACTGTTCTTGTATGTCCACCTAAAGTATTATTTTTTTCAAATAATGAAACATTAAATTTTTTTGATAAAAAAAAGGCTGCACTTAAACCAGATATTCCTGATCCTATAACTGCCAACCTTTTTTTTCCCATAATTTTATTTAGGTAAAGTAATATAAAAATAAAGATTTAAATTATCTTTATTTGGAATGAGGTGGCATTTTCTTTTCTACAAACCAAACATGTTTCTTTAAAACAGGATCATACTTCTTAACACGTAATTTTTCTGCCACTTTTAGACCTTTTGTTGGTTTTCGAACTATATATTTAGTCCCTGTTTCAGGTTTTTCCTCAGGTAAAAGTTGTTTTAATGCGAAAGATTTCTTAGCCATAAAGAGCGTATATATTAATATTTATTTAAATAAAGGATTTTTAATACAAATCACTCGGCGTATATTTAAGATATGGGTTATATAATCCCTTAGATTTTGAAATTTGAATTTGTTTATTTCTTTCATTTAACGCTTTTTTCTTTTTAGCAGATATCTTTCCAAAACAATCGGGACAAGAAATACCCTTAACGTATTTTGAGGAACTTTTGTCTTTTTTGCTTATTGGGTTTCTACAAGCATGACACAGTTCATACGTTCCTTGTTTTAATTTATGAATTACTGTTACTCTATTATCAAATACAAAACATTCTCCAGTCCAGCTCGAATTTTTTTTTGGAATTTTTGATAAATAATCTATCACTCCACCTTTTAGTTGATTAACATCCATAAAGCCTTTTTTTATCATGTAAGATGATGCCTTTTCACATCTAATGCCACCAGTGCAAAATAATGCAATTTTTTTGTTTTTAAAATCTTTTAAATTTTTGTTAATAAATTTTTTAAATTCAGTAAAATTTTCTGTATTAGGATTAATTGAACCTTTAAAAGTTCCAACTTTGTATTCAAAATTATTTCTAACATCAATTAAAACAGTCTTGTCATTTTTAATTAAATCATCCCAATCCTGTGAGTTAATATGATTACCTTTTGTATTTTGAGGATCAGTTTTATTAGATCTTAATGTTACTATTTCTTTTTTCATTCTTACCTTAAGTCTGAAAAATGGCATATATTTATAGTAAGAATATTTTGGCTGCAAATTATCAAAACCTTTTTTAATTAAAAAAGACTCCAATAATTTTATTTCATTAGAAGTGCCAGCTACTGTTCCGTTAATACCTTCTTCAGCTAAAATGATAGTTCCACGAATTTTATTAAATTTGCACATATCTTTCAATGCAGCATGAAATTTTATAATATTTGTAATTTTTTTAAATTGATAAAAAGTAATAATAGTAAAAAGTAAATTATTCATTTATTGCGTTCTATATAATAAGTTAATAAAAATAGCCATAATGAGTAAAGAAAACATAGATTTAATAAAGAGATATTTAAACAACTATACTATTGAAACAACTCCAAACGTTTACAAAAAATATATTAGTTTCTCAGGTATAGTAGATAAAAGTCATGCGATTTATATTACCTACCTTCCAGACGAAGATTCTAAAAATGTTATAGAAACTGCAAAAAAATTAATTCTTGAAGGTTACGATGTCATCCCTCACCTTCCATCTAGAACAATGGAAAGTAAGTCCGATTTAGAAAAATATATTGCAAATTTATCTGAAGAAAGTGGATGTAAAAAAATATTAGTAATTGGCGGTGGTGGAAAACAAAATGGAAATATCTCTAGTAGCTTAGAAGTTTTACAAACAGAATATTTAGATAAGTATAATTTTAATGAAGTTGGAGTAGCTGGACATCCAGAAGGTAGTCCCGATATAAGTGAAGAAGAATTAGAAAAAGCTATTATAGAAAAAAATAAATTTTCAGTTAATGCTGATTTTAAAATGTATTTAGCAACTCAATTTTTCTTTGAAGCTGACTCTTTAATAAGCTGGGAAAAAAAACTTAAATCTATCGGAAATTCTCTAGATATCCACGCTGGTATACCGGGCCCAGCTTCTCTTAAAACTTTAATAGCTTATGCTAAATCGTGTGGTATTGGAAATTCTATTCGTTTTTTATCAAAACAAGCTCTTAATATTACAAAGTTAGCTTCTCCCAAAACACCTGATAAATTAATCTATGATTTAGCAGAGTATAATCATACTAATAAAAATACTTGTTTAAAAAAGTTGCATTTCTATCCTTTTGGAGGAATTAAAAAAACATCTGAATGGCTTGATTCATTAAAAAAATCTGAATTTATCTATAATTCAAACAACGAATTTGAAATAATTAATAATTAATTAACATATTTTATGTTTTTTTATTTCTTATATTGAAATAACAATTTATAAAACCCAGGATTTCAAATAAAAGAAAAAATTAAGATTGAATAATGTCAGACATAGAAATTGCACGTAAAGCTAAAAAACAACATATAAAAGATGTTGCTAGTAAATTAGATTTAAAAGAAACCGACCTTCGTCCTTATGGTCATCATATAGCCAAAATAGATATGGATGCTATTAATAAGCTTCCACAAAAAAATTCAAAATTAATTTTAGTAACTGCAATTTCACCTACTCCTGCAGGTGAAGGTAAAACTACAACTTCTGTTGGTTTGCATGATGGTTTATGTAAAATTGGAAAAAAAAGCATAGTATGTTTAAGAGAGCCAAGTCTTGGTCCAAGTTTTGGAATGAAAGGTGGCGCTGCAGGTGGAGGATATGCTCAGGTCATTCCTATGGAACATATTAATCTTCATTTTACGGGAGACTTTCATGCCATTACATCTGCCAATAATTTGTTGGCCTCTTTAATTGATAATCATATTTATTGGGGTAATAAATTAGAAATTGATACTAGAAGAGTAGTTTGGAAAAGGTGTGTTGATTTAAATGATAGAGCTTTACGAGAGATAACAGTTAATCTTGGAGGTGTATCTAATGGTTTTCCAAGAACTGATGGATTTAATATTACTGTTGCTTCTGAAGTTATGGCTATATTCTGTTTAGCAAATGATCTTAAAGATTTAGAGAGAAGATTAGGAAATATTACAGTAGCCTACACTCGAAGTAAAAAACCAATTTTTGCTAAAGATTTAAAAGCTGAAGGACCAATGACTGTATTGTTAAAACAAGCTTTGATGCCAAATTTAGTCCAAACACTAGAAAATAATCCAGCTATAATTCATGGTGGTCCATTTGCAAATATTGCTCATGGATGCAACAGTGTTATAGCTACCAAAACAAGTCTCAAAATTGCAGATTATGTTGTTACTGAAGCTGGTTTTGGGGCTGATCTAGGAGCTGAAAAGTTTCTTGATATTAAATGTAGAAAAGCAGATTTAAAACCTGATGGTGTAGTTCTTGTTGCAACTATTAGAGCTTTAAAGATGCATGGGGGCGTTGAGAAAAGTGATTTAGGAAAAGAGAATGTTGAAGCTGTAAAATCTGGAATTTCTAATCTGAAAAGACATGTGGAAAATATAAAAAAATATGGCTTACCGGTTATTGTAGCAATAAATCATTTTGTAGCAGATACTGAAAATGAAATGAGAATACTTCAAGAAGAATGTGAAAAAATAGGTGTTGAAGCTGTCCCTTGTAAACATTGGTCTGATGGAGGAAATGGCACTGTTGATTTAGCTAAAAAAGTTGTTGATCTAGTTGATCAAAAAAATTCTTTCAAATTTTTATACGAAGATAAAATCAGTTTATTAGATAAAATACAAAAAATTGCTAAAGAAATTTATGGTGCTGATGAAGTTATAGCTGACAATAAAATAAGATCACAACTAAAACAATTTGAAGAAAATGGTTATGGAGATTTTCCAATATGTATTGCTAAAACTCAATATAGCTTTTCTACTGACCCAACTCTTAAAGGAGCCCCTTCTGGACATAGTGTCCCAATAAGAGAGCTTAGACTTTCAAGTGGGGCTGAGTTTATTGTTGTAATTTGTGGAGAAATAATGACTATGCCAGGTTTGCCAAGTATACCCGCGGCTGACTCAATAAAGCTCAATGACAAAGGAGAAATTGAAGGTCTTTTCTAAAACTAATATATATTTTTTAAATCAATAAATAATGCATACTAAACCAAAAAAATATTCAGTTTTCTCTTTAGTTAAAAATGCTCTTTCATATCATGAAAACTGGCAACCTGCCTGGATATCTCCAGAGCCAAAAAAAGAATATGATGCTATAATTGTTGGGGGTGGCGGTCATGGCCTTACCACAGCTTATTATCTTGCTAAAAATCATGGATTAACAAATATAGCCGTTATTGAAAAAGGTTGGATAGGAGGAGGAAATACTGGGAGAAATACTACAATAATTAGATCGAATTATTTATGGGACCAAAGCGCTGCTCTTTATGAACATGCCTTAAAATTATGGGAAGGTATGTCTCAGGAATTAAATTATAATGTCATGTTTTCACAAAGAGGAGTTATGAATGTTGCACACACACTGCATGATGTTAGAGAGCTCAAAAGAAGATGGCACGCAAATCGCTTAAATGACATTGATTGTGAATGGTTAAATACCAGTAAAGTTAAAGAGTTTTGCCCAATCATCAATACATCTTCTCATATAAGATATCCTGTTCTGGGAGCAACTCTTCAAAGAAGAGCTGGCACAGCTAGGCACGATGCAGTTGCATGGGGATATGCTAGAGGGGCTGATGCAATGGGAGTGGATATCATTCAAAACTGTGAGGTAACTAATATTAATATATCTAATGGCCAAGTAACAGGTATAGAAACGACAAAGGGAACTATAAATTCAAAAAAAATTGGAATAGTAGCTGCAGGACATTCTAGCGTAATTGCAAATATGGTTGGTATCAGACTACCTCTTGAAAGCAGACCTCTACAAGCTTTAGTTTCAGAACCTGTAAAACCAATTATTGATACTGTGGTAATGTCCAATACAATTCACGCTTATGTTTCTCAATCTGATAAGGGTGAATTAGTAATTGGTGCAGGAACAGATGGGTATACTTCTTATTCTCAAAGAGGTGGTTTTAATATTGTTGAAGATACTATCTCAGCAGTTGTGGAATTATTTCCACTTTTTTCAAGAATGAAAATGTTAAGACACTGGGGAGGCATTGTTGATATATGCCCTGATGCAAGTCCAATAGTAAGTAAAACTCATATTAATGGACTATATTTTAATTGTGGTTGGGGAACAGGAGGTTTTAAAGCTACTCCTGGATCAGGCTGGGTATTTGCCCATACAATAGCTAATGATGAGCCTCATGAACTTAATGCGCCTTTTACTATTAATCGTTTTTCAAGTGGTGAATTAGTAGATGAACATGGTGCTGCTGCCGTAGCTCATTAAAAATTATGTTTTTAATTAATTGTCCTTATTGTGGAGAGAGAGAACAGGTTGAATTTAGCTGTGGAGGAGAGGCTCATATAGAACGCCCAAAAAATCCATCCGATTTAACTGATGATCAATGGGCAGATTATCTTTTCATGCGTAAAAATATAAAGGGTGTACAATTTGAAAGATGGAATCATATAAATGGATGTCGAAGATGGTTTAATGTTGCAAGAAATACTGCAACAGATGAAATATTAAAAGTATACAATATTGGAGAAAGTGCTCCTAATATAAGCGGTAATAATCCCGCAACACCTTCAGGGGAACCAGTGATTGGCTCTGGAAATTCTTCATCTTCTTTTGAGAAAAAATAATATGTCAAAAAAAATTTCCTTTACTTTTGATGGAAAAAAATATTTTGGTAAAGAAAATCATTCTCTTGCTGACGCTTTGTTAGACAATGGAATATTTTTATTAGGCAGGAGTTTTAAATATCATAGGCCAAGAGGTCTTATAAGTGCTGGAAGTGAAGAGGCAAATGCAATAGTCCAATTAGAAACTGGAAATATTACTCAACCAAATGTAAGAGCAACAGAAATAACTCTATATGAAGGATTAAAAGCTAAATCTCAAAACCGTTGGCCAACCTTAAATCTAGATATTGGTTCAATTAATGATTTTCTTTCACGTTTTTTTCCTGCTGGATTTTATTATAAAACTTTTATGTGGCCTCCTAAATTTTGGGAAAAATATGAGTACTTTATAAGAAGAGCTGCAGGTTTGGGCAAATCTCCTACTGATGATGATCCTGACAAATATGAACATTTTCATTACCATTGTGATGTACTTATAGTTGGAGGAGGAATAAGTGGTTTATATGCTGCTGAATTAGCAGCGAAAGCAAACTTAAAAGTTTTAGTATTAGAACAATATCCTCAACTTGGTGGAGAAATAAATAATCAAGATAAATTAAGAGAAAGTGATCAAAATATAATTTTCCAAAATATTTATTCCAATCTAAAAAATTTTGATAATGTTAAAATAGTTGCTAGCACAACAGTTTTTGCTTACATGCATAATAATTACTTACTTGCATCTCAAAAAACTAATAATAAAAAAATCAGAGAAATAATTTGGAAAATAAGAGCAAAAAAAGTAGTTTTATCGACAGGATCAATAGAAAGACCATTAACATTTCATAATAATGATAGGCCTGGCATAATGCTTTCACACAGTGCAAGAAAATATGCAAATAAAGGAATAGATTTAGGAAAAAATATAATTGTTTTTACAAATAATGATTATGCTTATGAAGCAGCTATAGACTTAAAATTAATTAATAATGAAAACAAAGTAACTGTTGTTGATATTCGCAATAATTCAAAAGGAGATCTTATAAAAGAAGCAAAGACTCTTGGAATAAAAATTCTTTTTAACCATGTTGTAACTAATACTAAGGGAAGAAAGAGGATTAATTCAGTTTTTATTCACAAAATTGATAATGAAAAAAATAAAATAATTGATAATTATGGAAAAATTTCTTGTGATATACTATGTGTTTCTGGAGGGTGGTCCCCTACTGTTCACCTCTTTACACAATCTAGAGGTAAATTAATATATCGAGAATCTGACGCAACTTTTATACCAAATGAATCTTTTCAAAATGAAATCAGCATAGGCGCTTGTAATGGCACATATGCTTTAGATAAAATATTAGAAGAAACAGATGATAAAATGTCAAATTTATTATCTAGTTTTAAAATAAATATTAAGAATAATAATCACGCAAGTTTAAATAAAATAAAGAAAATCTTTTACGATAAAATGAAACATCTTTGGATTATTCCTTCGAATATTGATTTTAAAAAAACTAAAATGTTTGTTGATTTTCAAAATGATGTAACGGCAAAAGATATACAATTAGCTCTAAAAGAAGGATATA
>JBJKYT010000049.1:0-33063 GCA_045560915.1 Alphaproteobacteria bacterium | reverse complement strand
AGCAGTAAAAAATGAATTCCCTGACTTAGGAATTATTACTGATGTTGCTCTAGATCCTTTTACTGATCATGGGCATGATGGCTTAGTCATAAACGAAGAAGTTAATAATGATGAAACATTAGAGGTTTTAGGGCAACAAGCCTTAATTCAAGCACAAGCTGGATGTGATATTATTGCTCCTTCAGATATGATGGATGGAAGAGTAGGGCATATTCGTTCAATTCTTGATGAGGCAGGATTTATTAATACTCAAATATTATCCTATGCAGCAAAGTATGCATCAGGATTTTATGGACCCTTCAGAGATGCAATTGGTTCAAAACTAGCAGGAGCAACAAAATCAACCTATCAACTAGATCCTGCTAACAGTGATGAAGCTATTAGAGAAGTTGAGTTAGATATATTGGAAGGAGCAGATATGGTAATGATCAAACCAGGAATGCCTTATCTAGATATAGTTCATAAAGTAAAAAATACTTTTAACATACCCACGTTTGTGTACCAAGTATCTGGAGAATATGCGATGATAATGGCTGCTATTAAAAAGAATTGGTTAGATTCTGATAAGGTTATTATGGAAAGTCTTTTATCTTTTAAAAGAGCTGGCGCCAATGGTATACTAACTTATTTTGCAAAAGATATAGCAAAAAAATTGAAATAAAAAATTATGTCTGAAATTGAATTTAAAAAAAGAAAATCAGTAGAACAAGTAGAAGAATCTACTGACCTAGCTCCTAAGTTTGATAAAGATGGATTAATACCTGTTGTTACAACTGACTTCGATTCAGGAGAAGTATTAATGCAAGGATTTATGAATGATGAAGCTTTTAAAAAAACAATTACTTTTGGTGAGGCCGTATATTATTCTCGAAGTAGAAATACTATTTGGCACAAAGGAAAAACAAGCGGACTTGTACAAAAGATAAAAGAAATACGAATTGATGATGATCAAGATAGTGTTTGGCTCAAAGTGCAAGTTAAAGGGGGGGCTAGTTGCCATGTGGGCTATAGATCATGTTTTTATAGAAGTATTTCTATTGATAATAAAAATTTTAAGAAAATAAAGCTAAAATTTGAAGAAGAAGAAAAGGTATTTAATCCAAAGGATGTTTATGGCGACTCACCCAATCCTACTAAATTATAATTATTTACAAAAATAAATAAAAGATTAAAGCATAATTAAAAATGAAAAAAAAATTGAAGTTTATTGAAACAAGTAAACTGCCTACTGACTTAGGTGAATTTAAAGTTCATGCATTTACTGATGAAGAGAATTCTAAAGATCACTTAGCAATAAGTATGGGTGATTTATTAACTAATGACCCTGTTCTATGCAGAGTACATTCTCAATGTATAACAGGAGAGTCATTTTTTAGCATGCGCTGTGATTGTAGATATCAATTAACAGAATCATTAACACAAATTGCTGAAAAGGGTCGTGGTGTAGTTTTTTATCTGCAACAAGAAGGAAGAGGAATTGGATTATCTAACAAAATTCGGGCTTATAATCTTCAAGATAAAGGATTTGATACAGTAGAGGCAAATCATCAATTAGGATTTAAAGAAGATGAAAGGGAATATGAAAATATTTCAGGGATGATTAATTTTCTTGGAATAAAAAAAATAGATTTAATGACAAATAATCCAAAAAAAATTAATGCATTAAAAAATATGGGTATAGTTGTTAATCAAAGAGTTGCTATTACTTCAGACACTAATAAATATAATGAAAAATATATATCAACAAAAATAAAAAAGCTTGGTCATTTAATATAGAAATACTAATTCTTATTTATGATTGACCCTGAAAAATTAATTGAAAAATTAAAAATGATTCCTCATCCTGAAGGTGGATATTTTGCTGAATCATTTCGCGATAAAGAAAACAATGTGAGTTTAATTTATTATTTGCTTAAAAAAGATCAAACTTCCCATTGGCACAAATTAACTAAAAATGAAATATTACATTTTTATAGTGGAGATACTTTATCAGTATATATTTCAGAAGATGGAAAAAGTTCAGTAACCAAAATTCTTGGACACAATATTGATAAAGATGAGAATAATCATTTGATAATAAAAGCAGGTACTTGGTTTAGTATGAAAAGTAATGGCAAATATTCTCTAATTGGATGTACTGTTGCTCCAGCTTTTGACTATAAAGATTTTGAATTAGCGCCATCAAAATGGTCACCAGACTACGGATCTGGAGGTTAGGAGTTCAACCTAGTGCACGAGACACGTACTAAACTTTCTTTACAATTAGCAACAATGAAAGACCAAAAGGGAAATAAAAAAACTTTAGCAATGTTTTTTCAAAATTAAAGATTATTTTAAATAAAACGTTTAAAAAATAATTGGGAAATTTATTATTTTTACTATTATTTTTTACAATTTTTTGAATCATCCTATCCAATAATGCAATGGGAAATAAAATAGTATTAAAATGAGTTATATGCTCTATTTTGATATCAAAATTTTTTATTAAATTTTTTAACGTATTGCTGTTATATCTTCTTTTATGCATTAAATTAATATCATGCTGACTCCATAACCATTGATAAGCTGGGACAGTTATAAATAATCTACCATTATTTTTTAGACCTTTAATTGTTTTTGATAAAGTTTCACTATCCTCATCAATGTGTTCTAAAACATCAAACATACAAATTAAATCAAATTTATTTTCAAAATCCAAATCTTTTGGACACTTACCTTTATTAAAACTTACTGAAGTTAAATCTTTTTTTTTTAAATAATGAATGGCTTCATCGCTTGGCTCTATAGCAGAAACAAAGCCATAACTTTTTAACATATTTAAATTAGAACCAGTGCCACAACCGATTTCTAAAATTTTAGCATTTTTTTTTAATTTTATTTTTTTTAAAAATAAATCAATAATTTTTCTACGTCCACAAAACCACCAATGATCTTTTTCAAATCTTGACATTTCTAAAAAAGATTCTGAATCCAAAACTATCTCTAATTATATCTGTTTTTAATAATATATATTGGTCTATTTTTAGTCTCTATGTATATTTTACCTATATATTCACCAAGAATTCCAATACCCAATAATTGAAAACTTCCAAAAAATAAAATTAATAGAATCAAAAAAGCATATCCCTCAATAAAATTTTCATAAAATATTTTTTGAAACAAAATTATAATTGCAAAAAATAAAGAAAAAATAATACCTATAAAACCTATAAACGTAAAAAATTTTAAAGGTAATACACTAAAAGAAGTAACTCCCTCGAAACCCAGGTTTAACAATTTTAAAAAAGTAAATTTTGACTTTCCTGCTTTTCTTTTGTTGCGAGTATAGGGGATTTCTGCAGATGAAAATCCAGGCCAACTTAATAAGCCCTTCATGTACCTATTTTTTTCTTTTAGATTTTTTATATTATCTACTACTCTTTTATCAATCAGTCTAAAATCACCTACATTTGAGATTTTTGAATTACCGACAAAGAAACTGTAAATTTTATAAAAAAAACTTGCAGATATTCTTTTTAAAAAATTTTCATTTAATCTATTTTCCCTTTTTGCAAGAACAACATCTGATCCGGACTCCCATTTTTTTATCATCTTTTTGATCAAATTCGGAGGATCTTGTAAATCAACATCTATTGGAATGATTGCTGATCCAACAGCCATATCTATCCCGGCAGTTAAAGCAGCCTCTTTTCCAAAATTTCTTGATAGCTCAAGAACTATAATATTTTTGTTTTCTTTGACCTTTTCCTTTAGAAAAACAAGGCTATTATCAGTACTGCCATCATCTATAAATACAATTTCAAAATTATACTCTACCACTTCTTCAATAATATTTAAAACTTCTTCTAAAAAAATTGGCAAACTTTCTTCTTCATTGAAAAAAGGTGCAATTATAGATATTTTTTTATTCGTATGTTTGATAGTGTTCATAATAAAATTTATAAACTTACTCTAAAGATAAATGAACTTAATAAAAAGTAAATTTAATTTAATAATTTTAATTTCTTTTTTTTCCCATATTTTGGCAAGTTATTTTAGTACAGGTTGGCTAAATGCAGATGAGCAGTCATGTGTTTTGGAGTATGTTAATTTTAAATTAGGCTATCAATCAGATCCTTGTTTTCTTAATACTGATAAAGATTCTGTAAATAGTTCTAGCTTAATAATTAGATCCTGGTTTCAGCCCTTTATATATTTTGTTATTGCAAAAATACTATTATTTTTTAATCTAACAAATTTCTTTTCAATCACATTTATTCTAAAACTGCTTAGTTCTCTATTGGGGTTTTGGGCAATATATTTTTTTTATCAAGCAACAAAAAAATATATTAAAGACAATGATATAAAAAAATTTTATTTTATATTTATTTTTCTTTTTTGGTTTTTTCCACTTTTACATGCCAGAACTTCAGCAGAAAATTTATCAGCATCTTTTTTAATAATTGCCTTATCCTACTATTTAATAAACACGAATAAATTAAACATACTAAAACTAATAAACTTTGGGTTGCTGCTAGGTTGCGCATTTGTGTTTAGATACAATGTAGGAGTATCTGTAGCCTTTATATTGTTTTGGATTTTATTTTTTGAAAAAAATTTTCTTAGCAAAAAAATATCTAATCTAATTTTTATAATATTTGGAATTATTATATTAATATTCATAGAACAGCTTACTAATTTCTGGGGAATAGAAGGAAAAAATTTTATAACTAAAATAAATTTTTTTGATTTAAATTATATAATTGATAGAACACCATCTGTTCAATTTTTCTTGTACGGAAGTGGTAACGATTTCTATTCTAGCTCAGATTGGTCTAATCATCCTTTTTTTGGTTACTTTTATTTAACCTTATATAAATATTTTCCACCGATTAGTATTTTACTAGTTATAAGCCTTTTATATACTTGGATTTTTGGTCATCGAAATATAATTGTTTGGGCAACTTTTCCTTATTTTATTATCCACTCATTAGTTCCTCACAAGGAATTAAGATATATTTATCCTGTTTTAGTATTTGCTCCTTTTTTTATTTGTTATTTTCTTGATAAAACTAGAATCAATAAACAAATTAAAAATTTTATTATTAAAATAACTTTAGTCTTAAATTTTTTTGGATTAATATTTTTTACTTTTACAAGTCAAACCTCAGAATTAAAAATTTTAAACAAAATATATTTTAGTGAAATACGTGACGTATATTATATTAACTCTACTAATTCTGTTAAAGATTATGAATCTCTAAATCCATTTAATATTAAAAATATATCAACTAATTACTATTTTAAATTTAATAAAATCTCTTACTATGAAAAATTTGATAATAAAGAAATATTGCTAAGAAATAGTTTTTGTCAAAAAAGTGATTGTGTGAAATTTGAACACAATTTATGGAAAAACAACAATGGATATATTAATTTTGAAATAAATTTAAAAAATACTCAAAAAAATGAATTTTTTGTTCATTTAGTTAAATCTGATAACATTAATGAAATTCAATCTTTAACCAAAAAGCGAAAAATTAAATCTGATGTATTAATTTTAACAAAAGACTTTGAAACTTCGGAACATTTTTCTTCACAAAATAATTGTAAACTGATTGATTCAAAATATCCTAGATGGATTTATGAAATTAATCCAAAAAAAATTAAAAACATAACTTTATTTAAATGTAATAATTTTTAATAAATTTAATTTAAATCAAATCTATCTGCATTCATCACTTTATTCCAAGCTAATACAAAATCTACTACAAATTTATCATGTGAGTCAGATTGTGCGTAAACTTCAGCCAATGCTCGCAATTGTGAATTGGAACCGAAAACGAGATCAGTTCTAGATGCTCGTCTTACTTTAGAGCCAGATTTACGGTCGGTTGCTTGATAAGAATTACTGCCTGTTGCTTCCCATTTTACTGACATATCCAAAAGTTTAGTAAAAAATTGGTTAGTGAGTTTTTCTGAATTATCAGAGAAAATGCCTCGATCATCAGAACTAATACCAAGTGAGCGCATTCCTCCAACTAATACTGTCATCTCGGGCGCAGTGAGACCTAGTAAGTGAGCTTTATCTAACATTAACTCTTCTGGTGTTACTGTATAATTTTTCTTTAAATAATTTCTAAACCCATCCGCTTCAGGTTCAAGAACAGCAAAAGATTCAATATCGGTATTTTCTTGTGTAGCATCTCCACGACCAGGAGTAAAAGGGACAGACACTCCAGATGCTTTTTCTATTCCAACATTTCCAGCTAAAACTATTATGTCTGCAACACTAGCTCCTATGTCTGATGCTATATCTTCAAATATACTTAATACTTTTGAAAGTTGGTCTGGTTTATTTGCTTCCCAATTTTTTTGAGGCTCAAGACGTATACGAGCACCATTTGCTCCGCCTCTCATATCTGTTCCACGAAAAGTAGATGCACTAGCCCAAGCCGTTTCTACTATTTCTTGAATAGATAATCCGCTTTCAAGAATTTTTGCCTTAGCAGTATCAATATTATAATCTACATTTCCTTTTGGAATTGGATCTTGCCAAATTAATTCTTCTTTTGGAACCTCAGGACCCATGTAACGAGTTTTTGGTCCCATATCACGATGTAAAAGTTTAAACCAAGCACGAGCAAATGCGTCTTGAAATTCATCAGGATTTTTATGGAATCTTTCTGAAATTTTTCGGTATGCTGGATCTTCACGCATAGCCATGTCAGCAGTTGTCATCATTGTTGGAACTCGTTTCGAAGAGTCTTCTGCATCAGGAGCTTTATCTTCATCTTTTTGGTTTACTGCATGCCATATATTTGCTCCAGCAGGACTTTTAGTAAGTTCCCACTCATAGTTTAAAAGAAGATCAAAATACCCATTGTCCCACTTGATAGGATTGGTCGTCCAGGCTCCTTCAATTCCACTGGTTATCGCATCACTACCTTTGCCAGAGCCATGCTTACTAATCCATCCAAAGCCCATTTCTTCAATTTTTGCACCTTCTGGTTCAGGCCCGACAAGAGAAGGATCTCCAGCACCATGTGCTTTACCAAAAGTGTGGCCACCTGCAGTAAGTGCTACAGTCTCTTCATCGTTCATAGCCATTCTTCCAAAAGTTTCACGAATATCTTTTGCGCTAGCAAGAGGATCAGGATTACCATCTGGCCCTTCAGGGTTAACATAAATTAAACCCATTTGAACTGCAGCTAAAGGATTGTCCAATTCACGCTCTCCTTTGTATCGTTTATTTTCTAACCACTCTTTTTCAACGCCCCAATAAATATCTTCTTCAGGAGCCCATATATCTGTACGGCCACCACTATAACCAAAAGTTTTTCCGCCCATTGATTCTATTGCAACATTTCCTGTTAATATCAATAAGTCTGCCCAACTAATTTTATTGCCGTATTTTTGTTTAATAGGCCAAAGTAACCTTCGTGCTTTATCAAGGTTTCCATTATCAGGCCAACTATTGAGGGGGGCAAATCTCTGTGCTCCAGTTCCTCCGCCTCCTCTGCCATCTCCAGTTCTATAAGTTCCAGCCGCATGCCAAGTCATACGAATAAAAAAAGGACCATAATGTCCATAATCTGCAGGCCACCAATCTTGTGAATCTGTCATAAGATTTGTAAGATCTTTTTTTAAAGCAGTATAGTCAAGGCTCTTAAATTCTTCTTTATAGTCAAAGTCTTTATTCATCGGATTAGATTTTTGATCATGCTGATGGAGAATTGATAGATTTAACTGGTTTGGCCACCAGTCTCTATTCGACGTTCCTGTATCTTTGTTACTAGTCATAGCGCCATGCATTACAGGGCATTTATCAATACTGCTCATGTTGTCCTCTTTTTTTATTTAATTTAAGTTTATAATTAAAAATGTCAATAGACTAGAATCATTCTAAACTAAATTTTTTTTAATATTTATTACTAAATTAATATTTTTTATTTGTTTATTTTTAGGTAATTTTGGTAACTTAGCAAATTTTACAGAAGAAGACGGAATATCAGTAAGCGTATTTGTCTCTTCATCAAAAAGATGAAAGTGATCACTTACATTGTTATCAAAATAAGATCGGTTATTATCAACTTGTCTTTTCTTTAATAAACCTGCTTCAACGAAATGATTTAGGTTATTGTAAATAGTAGCAACTGAAATTTTAAGACCTCTAGATATAGCAAGTTTTTTTATTTCTTCTGCTGTAAAATGTTTATCACCTTCACTAAATAAAATTTTATATATTGCTAATCTTTGTGCAGTTGGCTTTAAGCCATTTTCACGAAGAAAATTTTTATCTACAGTATTTAAACTCATATGTTATTTAAACATATAGTGAAAAAATAAATAAATTCCATATTTATCTAAAACGCTTTGGAAAATCATAAAATTTTATCTCTCTTTAATATATGGTTGGCCAATTGCGTTAGGGGCAATTGCTTTTCCTACAAATCCTGCGAGAAGAACGACTGTTAAAATATATGGTATTGCCTGGATTAATTGAACAGGTATGGTCCCTATCATTGGTACCTCAACTCCTTGTAACCTAATTTGCAAAGCATCAGTAAAACCAAATAATAAACAAGCAATTAAAGCTGTTTTAGGATGCCATTTTCCAAAAATTAAAGCAGCTAAAGCTAAGTATCCTCTGCCTGCGGACATTTCTCTAAAGAAATTAGCATTAACTGCAGTTGATAAATGTGCCCCAGCGAAAGCAATTAAAACTCCATTTACCATAAGTGCCTTATATCGCATTGAAAATACATTTATTCCGGCAGTATCAACTGCACTTGGATTTTCACCTACCGCTCTAAGCCTTAACCCAAAACTAGTTTTAAACACAATCCAAAATACAATAGGAACAGATAAGTAAGCGATATATACAAATATATAATGACCACTTATGATATCACTGTAAATTAAACCAATGATTGGTACATTTTGTAAGGCATCTGCAAAAGGAAGGGTTATTTCTAAAAATCTTTGATCACTTGTGAGTGTAGGCGTCAGTCCAGCTTGGCCAAACCAAGCTGCTGCTAATGCAGTGGTTAACCCAATCATTAAAATGTTTATAGCTACACAAGATACAACTTGATCACCCTTATGAGTAACTGAAGCAAAACCATGTAGCATGGAAAGACTAACACAAGCTAAAATCGCTAAAAGTAACCCCATCCAAGGTGATCCAAAAAAATAAGAACCAACAGCTGCAACAAAAGCTGCTGCGAGCATCTTTCCTTCTAAACCAAAATCTATTACACCTGATCTTTCAGCAAAAAGTCCAGCCATTGCTGCGAACACCAATGGTGTAGAAATTCTAAATGTTGAATTTAATAATGAAGCAATATCACCTAAACTATCCATTACACCATTTCCTCTTTATTAATTCGATTTACAAAAAAACTTTCAATCTGAGGTCTAAATAAGTTTTCTAAAGCTCCACTAAATAAAATAATTACTCCTTGTACAGCAACAAACATATATCTTGTAATATTAGGCATATCAAAAGTCACTTCCGATCCTCCTTGATATAAAATGCCAAAAAGAAAAGCTGCGGGAAATATTCCTACAGGGTGATTTCTTCCCATTAAGGCCACTGCGATTCCTGTAAATCCATATCCTGCTGGGAATCCAGCAACGATTTTGTGATGCACCCCTAGAATTTCGTTTATCCCTAACATGCCCGCAAGACCTCCAGAAATTAACATGGCTATAATAATATTTTTGTGAGGAGAAATTCCAGCATAGATTGCTGCTTTCGTATTGTGTCCAACTGCTCGCATTTCATATCCCCATTTTGTTTTCCAAATTAAAAACCAAACAAAAAATGAAGCAGCTATTGCAATTAAAAAAGATAGATTCAGCGGTGAGTATCTTATCTTTACTCCAAATAAATGGGCTAATTCTTTAAAAGTCGGAAACCATAATTCTTTGGGAAGTGCTACTGTATGGGGGCCCATTTGTTTAAAATCCCTAATTACATCAACAAGTAAAAATACCATTAAAGACGAAGCTATAAAATTAAACATAATAGTTGTAATTACAACATGGCTTCCTCTTTTTGCCTGAAGATAAGCAGGTATGTATGCCCAAGCTGCGCCAAAAACTACTGCTCCTGCTGTAGCCAATAACCATACTACAGGAACAGGTAAAAAACTAAAATTTATTGCAACAAGGAATACGCCCAAGCCACCTATATATGCTTGTCCCTCTCCACCTATATTAAAAAGACGGCAATGGAAAGCTACGGCAAATGCTAATCCAGTAAAAATAAAATTTGTCGTATAATAGAGGGGTGTAGGCAAAACCTTCTATGTAGCCAAATGATCCATAAATTATAAGTCTAACAGCTTGAAAGGGATTTTCACCTGCAATAAAAATAAATAGTCCAGAGACTAAAAGTGCCAAAAGTAAATTTACAAGAGGAACAATTAAGTTTGCAACCCACCAAGGAACTTTTGTTTTATCAACTGCAGTTACCATTAAGCAACTCCTGCCATTAATAATCCTAACTCTCGATCAGTTACATCTTTGTTGATTTTTTCTCCAACAATATTTCCATCAAACATGACAACAATTCTATCAGACAAAGATAATACTTCTTCCAACTCAACAGAAACTAAAAGTATAGCCGCACCTTTATCTCTCATGTCGATAAGTCGTTGATGAATAAATTCTATTGCCCCTATATCTACGCCTCTTGTTGGTTGGCCAACCAATAAAACCTTTGGGTTTTCATTAAGCTCACGACTTAAAATAATTTTTTGTTGATTGCCACCAGAAAAATTAGAAGTAATTAAATTGGGTGATCTTGGTCTTACATCATATTCTTCCATCACTTTTTTTGAAAAAGACAATATTTCTTTTTCTTTAAGAATAGATGATTTTGAAAATGGTTCTTGATGATGATAGCCAAAAATTAAATTTTCATATGCTTTAAAATCTGTAACGAGTCCCATTCTTTGACGATCTTCAGGAACATGGGCCAAACCTTTTTCTTTTAAACGTTTAGGGTTAAAAAAATTATTTTTATTAGCAACAGTTTCATTAAAAAGCTGAATCTCACCTGATTCGATTTTTCTTATACCTGACAAAGCCTCTAACAATTCTGTTTGCCCATTACCAGTAACCCCGGCAAGTCCTAATATTTCTCCTTCATGAATATCTAAATTTACATTTTTAACCCTAGTAACATCTAAATCATCTTTGACTACTAAATCCCTTACGCTAAAAACTGCATTACCGGGCTTTGTGGCTGATTTATTTATTCTGAGTAAAACACTTCTTCCAACCATCATTTCTGCTAAATCTTCTTTATTAGTAGACTCTGTTTTTTTGTGACCAACCATCTCCCCTTGACGCATAACAGAAACTTCACTGGTTAAATCCATAATTTCATTTAACTTATGGGTAATTAGAACTATTGTTTTTCCTTCTTCTTTTAAAGAACGCAAAATTTTAAAAAGTTCATCTACTTCTTGAGGAGTTAATACACCAGTAGGCTCATCCAAAATAAGTATTTCTGCGCCCCGGTACAAAGATTTAAGAATTTCAACTCTTTGACGAAATCCTACAGATAAATCAGAGATGGTAGATTCAAGATCAATATTAAGTTTATACGTATCACATAAATTTTTTAAATCTTTTTTTGCTTTTTCTAAATTTTTTCCAAAAACAAGCTCACCTTCAAAGCCTAAAATAATATTTTCTAAAACTGAAAAATTTTCTACTAGCATAAAATGCTGATGCACCATACCTATTCCACTTAAAATTGAATCACGTGGAGATTTTAACTTAATTTCTTTTCTGTTAATCTTTATTGTTCCTGAATCAGCCTGATAAAGACCAAAAACAATGCTCATCAAAGTTGATTTACCTGCTCCATTTTCACCAATTATTCCGTGGATTGTGCCTTTATTTATTTGTAAATTAATATTTTTATTGGCGTGAACGTGGCCAAAAGATTTATTTATATCTTTTAGTTCTAAAATAGGTGAGACCATAAAATATATATTTTATTTAGGTCTCACCAAAATGTTTTTTCTAAATTACTCTTGTGACCAGTCTGCAACTGTTATAGAGCCGTCTTTAATACCCGCAGCAGCGGCATCGGCAGCGGCAGCCATTTCAGCAGTTACTTGACCATCTTCAGTAGCATATCCAACCATTCCTTGAGCAAGTCCAAGAATATTAATACCTGGCTCAAAAGTTCCAGCAACAGTTTTTTCAGCTTGTTCAAAGATCGTTAGATCTAAACGCTTTAACATAGAAGTTAACATACTTCCTGGATGCATCCAGTTTTGATTAGTATCAACGCCTATGCCATAAATTCCAGCATCTGCAGCAGCCTGAAGAACTCCTATACCAGTTCCACCAGCTGCTTGGTAAACAACATCTGCACCACCGTCAATTTGTGCTTTTGTAAGCTCAGCACCTTTAGTTGGATTATTCCAAGCTTCAGGAGTTGTCCCTGTCATGTTTGCCAGTATTTTAATATCAGGATTAGCATATAAAGCGCCCTGTTCATAACCACCTTGGAATTTTCTGATCAATGGAATATCCATTCCACCAACAAAGCCTATTGTTCCAGTTTTTGATGCCATAGCAGCAATTACCCCTACTAGAAATGAACCTTCATGCTCTAAGTAACAAGCTTGATAAATATTTCCTGCAGGATCATCTACCCAACATACATCCACCGCAACAAAATTAATATCAGGATATTGTGGGGCTATAGCAGCAACCGCATCAGCTTGAGCAAAGCCCATTGCGACAACTAAGGTAGCACCTCTATCAGCAACTTTTCTCATACCCTGTTCAATTTGAGTGTTGTTAGCTGCCTCAAATTCAATCATTTCCCAGCCTAATTCATTTTGAACTCTTAAAGCAGTATTATATGCTAATTCATTAAATGATTTATCAAATTTACCACCAGAGTCGTAAATTACTCCAATTTTGTTAGCAAATGTGCTTGTAGAGAAAACAAGCGCAAAAGAAATAACAAAAATATTTAAAAATTTTTTCATACCAAAAGTCTCCCTTTTCTGAATTATTTATAGATACACCCTGATAACATTTTTATAGCAAAAAAAAATTATTTAAAAAAAGAGATAGTGGATAAATTGAATAAATTTGTAATTAGGTGCCCATATACCTATCACCAGCATCTCCAAGACCTGGCACAATATATTTTTTCTTGTTTAGTCCCTTATCAAGACTACAAGTAAAAATATGAAGATCCTTATGATTTTTACGAAGATTTTTAATACCTTCTGGGGCTGCCAACAAAGATACAAGTTTAATATTTTTTACTTTAACTCCTCGTTCTTTTATAAGATCTATTGCAGCTGATGAGGAATTTCCAGTTGCCAACATGGGATCAAGAACCAGAATAGTCTTATTATTTACTTTTGGTAATTTGCATAAATACTCAACAGGTTGATATGTCTGTTCATCTCTATAGAGACCAATATGACCTTTTTCTACATTTGGTAAAAATTTAACGAACCCTTCAACTAATCCTAGTCCTGCTCTTAAAATTGGAATGATTATAAGAGGGTTAGAAATTTCGTTGCCACTAGTATTTTGAATTGGGGTTTGTACCTTTATTTTTTTAAATTTTATATGTTTTAGTACTTCTGCAGCAATTAAATAGCTTATTTCATTCATTGTTTGTCTAAAAAGAGAATTTTTTGTTCTTTTGTTTCTAAGAATTGTTAATTTATATTCTAGGAATGGAGATTTGATTAATGTAAGCATTATGTGTTTTTTATTATAATTAATTTAACTATAGAGCAATGCGTATATTTTTCTTTTTTACATTTATTTTAATTTTAAACGGTTGCGCTACAATTGAGGTGGCGAAGGGGGTATCCAAAGTTTCAACTAGCATTGAAACATCAGTTAAAAAAATAGCAGGGAAAGAGGAAAAAGAAGAAAAAATTAAAGAAAAAGATGAAGGATCAATAAGTGAAAATATTAGTCTTGAGGAAAAAGTTAGTGCAGCAAAAAAGGAAAAAGAAATTGTAGAGGTGGAAAAAACACGTCAGAAAAAAGTTATTAAAAAACAAAAAGAGGTAATTAAAATAAACTTTGTTGGCAAAACTATAAATGAAATTTATATGCGCCTAGGTGACCCTAGTTTATTTAGGCTAGATGGCAATTCACAAACTATGCGTTTTGATAATGATACGTGTAGACTTTTTTTATTTTTCAATTCTACTATACCTATGCCACGAGTTGACTACTTTGAAATGCGAGATGAAAAAGGCTACTTAATTAAAGAAAAAGTAAAAATTGAAAATTGTTATGAAAAATTTGATTTGAGTTAATAAAAATTTTAAAGAATATTATTTGTTAAATAATAGATCATTCATTGTATAAAATCCTGATTTTTTTTTACTAAGAAATATAGCAGCATCAAGAGCACCTTTTACAAAAATTGATCTATTGTTTGCTTTATGAACTAAGTCAACTCTATCATTTTCACCAATAAAACTAACTGTATGCTCTCCGGCAATCTCCCCACCTCTGGTTACAGAGAAACCAATATCACCTTTTTTTCTTGAACTTAATTTTTTTGTACGATCTAAAATTTTTGATTTATTTAATGAAGTTTTTCTACCTAGGGCTGCATAATCCCCTAGAGACAGGGCTGTTCCTGAAGGAGCATCTTTTTTATGCTTATGGTGTGTTTCGGCTATCTCAATGTCATAATCAGTTTCTTTTAAAACTGAAGAGGTTTGTTTTACAAGATTAAAAAGTAAATTAACTCCAAGGCTCATATTTGAAGACATAAGTATAGGTATTTTTTTTGAAAAAATTTTAATTTTATTTTTCTGAGAATTAGAGATGCCAGTTGTACCTATTACTACAGCAGTTTTGTTTAAAGAAGCAATTTTTATATTCTCTAAAGTAGATTGAGGTGTTGTAAAATCAATTAAAACATTTGCAAGTTTAATAGAAGGAGTTGGATTTGAGTGAATTAAGTTTGAAGATTGAATCTCAGAGACTTTATTAAATTTTTTATTTATACTTTTATGTTTTTTATGCTCAAAACCACCGACAAATTCTAACTTATTGTTGGCAATTATTTTTTTCGATAGTTCTTGCCCCATTCGACCAAGGCATCCTGCTACTGCTATTTTTATTTTTGTCATTAAAACTTCTTATACTTTGATGAACCAGAATTGAAAAGGGATTAAGTTAAATCTTCCCAAACTTCTTTAATTTTTTTGAAAAAACTTTGAGATTTGGGGTTGTGTGATTTTGAGGTACCTCCCTCATTTTCAAATTCTTTCAATATCGATTTTTGTTTTGAGTTAAGATTTACTGGAATTTCTACATTTGTTTCTACGTACATATCTCCTCTTCTGCTTTGTCTTAATATACTCATACCTTTACCTCTTAATCTGAACTGTGTTTCAGATTGAGTGCCTGAGGGAATAGTCAATCTTGCTTTTTTTCCATCAATTGTAGGAACTTCTATTTCTCCTCCAAGTATAGCAGTAGTAATAGAAATGGGTATTTGACAAAATATGTTTTCTTCCTCTCTTTCAAAAAGATTATCTTTTTGAACTTGTACAAAAATATACAAGTCTCCATTGCCAGCCCCTTTTTGACCAGGCTCTCCTTCACCAGAAATTCTTATTCTTGTACCAGTATCAACACCGGCTGGAATAGAAACCGAGATGGTTTTTTGTTTTTTTACTTGTCCTGATCCATTACATTTTAAACATGGATTTTTTATAGAGTAACCCTCACCACCACATGTTGGACATGGTCTTTCTATTGAAAAAAAACCTGACGTTGATCTAACTTTACCATGGCCATCACATGTAGAGCATGTGCTTGGACCAGACTTGTCTGCACTACCTGTTGAATTACAAGCATTACAACTTGTGTATCCTGGTATTCTTATTTCCGTTTTTTTTCCATTATATGCTTCTTGTAATGAAACCGTCATATTATAACGTAAATCACTTCCTCTGGCAGGTCCTCTTTGTCTTGAACTTTGTCCGAAACCTCCTCCAAAAAATTCTTCAAAAATATCTGAGAAACCTCCAGCAAAATCTCCAAATCCTTGTGCTCCACCTTGTCCACCTTGTCTAAATGCATCATGACCAAATTGATCGTAGGCAGATCTTTTTTCTGGATCTTTTAAAATTTCGTAAGCTGAACTTGCTTCTTTAAATTTTTTTTCAGCTTCTTTGTCTCCCTGATTTCTATCGGGGTGATATTTCATAGCAAGTTTTCTATAAGATTTTTTAATTTCGCTATCACTAGCATTCTTGGAAAGACCAAGAATTTCATAAAAATCTCTATCAGCCATTTAGCCTTTATATATTTATAAGTTTACTTATCTTTTTTATTTTCATCCACTTCCTCAAACTCTGCATCAACAACTTTTTCATCATTTTTTTTCTCTGAAGAAGGTTCGTCTCCAGAAGGATCAGGCTGTGGTGCACCACCTTGAGGGTTTTGTTTATAAATAGCTTCACCAAGTTTAAGAGAAGATTGAACTAATTGTTCAGTTTTAGATTTAATAGCTTCTAGATCTTCTCCATCTTTGACTTTTTTTAATTCTTCAATATCGTTTTCAATTTTTTTCTTGTCTTCTTCAGAAACTTTGTCACCGTGTTCTTTAATATTTTTTTCAGTTTCATTGACAAGGCTATCTGCTTGATTCCTTGTATCAACTAATTCTCTTTTCTTTTTATCAGATTCAGCATTTTCTTCAGCTTCCTTAACCATTCGCTCAATATCTTCATCGCTTAAACCTCCTGAGGCTTGAATGCGAATTTGTTGTTCTTTTCCTGTGGCCTTATCTTTAGCTGAAACATTAACTATTCCGTTTGCATCTATATCAAATGTGACTTCTATTTGTGGCATTCCACGAGCAGCAGGTGGTATTCCCACTAAATCAAATTGACCTAAAAGCTTATTATCAGCAGCCATTTCTCTTTCACCCTGAAATACACGGATTGTAACAGCGCTTTGGTTGTCTTCAGCTGTAGAAAATACTTGGCTTTTCTTAGTTGGTATGGTTGTATTTTTGTCAATTAAACGAGTAAAAACTCCGCCCAATGTTTCAATTCCCAAAGATAAAGGAGTAACATCTAAAAGAAGAACATCTTTTACATCACCTTGTAAAACACCTCCTTGAATAGCTGCACCTGTTGCAACCACCTCATCTGGATTGACTCCCTTGTTAGGCTCTTTACCAAAAAAATTTTTTACTAATTCTGTTACCTTAGGCATTCTAGTCATACCACCAACTAAAATTACATCATCAATGTCTGAAGCTTTAAGGCCCGCATCTTTAAGTGCCATCTCACATGGTTTCAAACTTTTTGTCAAAAGCTCACCTATAATAGCTTCTAGTTTTGCTCTAGATAGTTTTATTGTTAAATGCTTAGGTCCACTTTGATCAGCAGTTATGAAAGGTAAATTAACTTCAGTTTCTGTACTGCTTGATAGTTCAATTTTAGCTTTTTCCGCACCTTCTTTTAATCTTTGCAAGGCTAATTTATCTTGTCTTAAATCAATGCCGTTATCTTTTTTAAACTCATCAGCTAAATAATTAATAATTTCTAAATCGAAATCTTCCCCACCTAAGTGTGTGTCTCCATTAGTTGATTTAACTTCAAATACTCCATCTCCAATTTCTAAAATAGAAATATCAAATGTTCCACCACCAAGATCATATACAGCAACTGTGCCGGTCTTTTTTTTATCTAAACCATAAGCAAGAGCAGCAGCTGTTGGCTCATTAATTATTCTTAAAACTTCTAATCCAGCAATCTTCCCTGCGTCTTTAGTAGCTTGACGCTGAGAGTCATTAAAATAAGCTGGAACAGTTATTACTGCTTGTGTAACAGGTTCTCCTAGATGGCTTTCAGCAGTCTCTTTCATTTTTTGTAAAACAAATGCGCTTATTTGACTTGGGCTATATTTTTCACCACGAGATTCTACCCAAGCATCTCCATTGTCTCCCTTTATGATCTTGTAGGGAACTAAGCCACTATCTTTTGTAACTATTTCATCAGTAAAGTTTCTTCCAATTAATCTTTTAATAGCAAATAAAGTATTTTCAGCATTGGTGACAGCTTGACGTTTTGCAGATTGCCCCACTAGTTTTTCTTTAGATTCAGTAAATGCAACCATAGAAGGAGTGGTTCTTGTGCCTTCTGAATTTTCTATTACTTTTCCCTCTTTACCTTCCATAACAGCTACGCAAGAGTTTGTAGTGCCCAGATCTATACCGATAACTTTTGCCATATAATTTCTTTTGTCCTTTTTGAATTAATTAATATTTTTAGAATTTTTCAATATTCTAATTGAAATATGGGAAACAAGATTAAAATTACAAGGATAAGACTAAAAAAACATTAAAAATTAGTCATTTTTTTTACTATTATCTTTTTTTGCAGGTTTTTTTGATACTGCGACCATCGATGGACGTAATAACCTATCGTGCATGGTATATCCAGATTGCATCTCTTGAACAACAGTTCCTTCATCCACTGTATCATCATCTAGCTCAACCATAGCTTGGTGAAGATTGTGATCAAATTTAGTATTAATTGCATCTATTTTGTTTACACCATGCTTGCTTAAAATCGTGGAAAATTCTTTTTGAACCATATTTAAACCATCAATTAAATTTTTAAATTTTTCTGAGGTTTTTTCATCTTCTGGGATTGCTTCTAGCGCACGTGTTAAATTATCTCCAGGTGATAAAATATCTCTCGCAAGATTAATGCTGCCATATCTTATAGAGTCTAATTTTTCTTTTTCTGACCTTTTCCTAAGATTTTCCATCTCAGCAAGTAGTCTTAATTTTTCTTCCTTCAACTTTTCTAATTCTTCACTTAACTTTTCTATTTCATCAATATCATTATCATTATTCTCTAAGCTCTGATTTTCTGATGAAATTTCTTTTTCTTCTAATGTATTGTCTTTTTGTTCTTCTTGATTATCTTTTGCTGAGTCTGAAAAATCTGCCTCATCTTCTAAAGTTAAATTTTTGTTTTCTTTTTTATCTTGCATTAACTTAAAACCTTTCCAACAATTTTTGATGTATAGTCAACCAAAGGTACTATTTTAGCATAATTTAACCTTGTTGGACCAACAACTCCAATAGCTCCTATAATTTTTTGTTCCTTATCTTTATATGGGGCCATTACCATAGAAAGACCAGAGTGTTTAAATAAAAAATTTTGTGATCCAATAAATATTTGTACTCCTTTAGCAGAATTGGTATTTTCTAGTATATCTAAAAAACTTGTTTTATTTTCAATATCATCAAACAACTTTCTAATTTGATCTAAGTCTTTAGAAACTATTTCATCATTTAAGAGAGATGATTGGCCATGAAAAAATATATATGGATTTTTTGAATCAGGAGTTAGTTCTAAAATTCCTTTTTTAACTAAACTTTTTGATAGTGTTTCCAGCCTTCCTTTTGAATAATTAATATCTTGTTGAATATTTTTTTGTATTTCTTCTATAGGTTGATTTTTATATTTAAAATTTAAAAAATTTGATATTTCTCTCAAAATACTTTCGTTAAACTTTCCTTCATCTTCAATGATTCTATTTTCAATTTGTCCATTAGTACTTGCTATAATTGACATAACCTGACTTGAATTTAGTCTTATAAATTCAATGTGTTTTATATTGTTTTGGTATTTAGGCGCTAAAACTATACCGGCATGACTGGATAAGCCAGATATCAATTTTGAAGCTTCGTTTAGAACTTCTTGGAAAGAATTTCCTTTTGATAAGCATTTTTGTTTTATGTTTGCTTGTTCATTTTTTGTAAGTCTTCCAAACTCTAATAAACCATCTACAAATAATCTCATGCCTTTGTCAGTTGGCAGCCTTCCAGAAGAAGTGTGTGGGGCATATAATAGACCTTCTTTCTGTAAATCAGCTAAAATTGACCTAATAGATGCTGAAGAAATATCTATTGATCCTTTTTTTAATATTTTTTCTGATCCAGAAGGAGAGCCTGTTTCCAAGTAAGTCTCCACAACAGTTTTAAAAATTTGTTTTGATCTGTCATTTAATTTTACATAAAGGTTTTCTGACATAAAAAATAACTCTATAATAAAAAAATACAAAAAAAAAATTAAAATAATCAAATGAGAGCAAAAAGAACCTTTAAAGAAATGAGAGAAATTTCCTTTGAAACTGGTGTAAACATCCATGCAGAGGGCTCATGTTTGGTAAAATTTGGCAATACTCATGTTTTGTGTACTGCTTCAGTTGATGAAAAAACTCCCCATTGGTTAAAAAACTCGGGGAAAGGCTGGGTAACTGCTGAATATGGCATGCTACCAAGATCAACAAATTCAAGAATAGATAGAGAAGCAGCAAAAGGTAAGCAAACAGGGAGAACGCAGGAAATTCAGAGGTTAATTGGACGAAGCCTAAGATCAATAATAAATTTAAAAAACTTAGGTGAAAGACAAATAAAAATAGATTGCGATGTTATACAGGCTGATGGTGGTACAAGAACTGCATCTATTAGTGGTGGATTTGTAGCTCTTTATCAAGCAGTAGATTTAGTTAAAAAAAATTTCAATATTGAAAAAACCATTATTAAAGAATTTATAGCTGGAGTTTCAGTTGGAATTATTAATGACAAACCTAATTTAGATCTAGATTATGAAGAAGATTCTAAAGCACAGGTTGATGGAAATTTTGTTATTTGTGAAAGTGGTAAAATTGCTGAAATTCAAACAACAGGCGAGGAATACTTTTTTAGTAGAGAACAATATAATATGCTTTTTGACCTTGCATCTGAAGGAGTCTCTAAAATAATAGAGAAGCAAAAAAAATGTTTGTCATTATAATATAGTGAAAGAAATTGTTTTTTTTTCTAATAATAAAAATAAAATCCAAGAAATTTCTAATCTGTTTGTAAAGTTTAATTATAAACTACTGAGTCTTAATGATTATAAAAATACAGTTTCGCCTATAGAGAGTGGCAAAACATTTAAAGATAATGCAAAAATAAAATCTATCTATGGTTTTAAAAAATTTAATAAAATATGTTTTGCTGACGACTCTGGAATTTGTATTGATGCATTAAATGGTGGGCCTGGCATTAATTCAAAAAAATATCTTGAATCAGATAATAAAACAAATTCAGTTTTAAATAAAATTATTGATGTAGTAAAAAATAAAAATAAAAATAATGCTTTTTTTGAAACTTCAATATGCCTAACGTTAAATATAAATAAACAATTATTTTTTACGGGAAGGGTTTATGGAAAAATATCTATAAAAATTAAAGGGGTAAATGGTTTTGGATATGACCCAATTTTTATACCAAATGGTATGGGTATTACATTTGGTGAAATGAGCCTTAGACAAAAAAATTTATTAAGCCACAGAGCAATTGCAATAAAAAAATTATCAAAATATTTAAAAAATTCAATTTAATTTTTTAACATATCCATTTTGAATTTCTAAAATGTTTAGCTCTCTAGAAATAACATTATTTAAAAAATAAAATTTTCCATCAATTCCATCAAATTTGATTTTTCCACTATTTAAAAAATTTGAAGTTTCTTGAATACTAAAATTTTCATTTACTAAATATGACAAAACCCCAACTAAATCATAGGGTATAGTCACAGTTCTTAGGGTCTATCCTTGTAAACATAGGTATAATCAGAGAAAAATTCTTCTCTGTGTATTTCTTCTATTCCACTAAATATTGCTCCTTGTAAGGTTGGTTCTGTAAAAAATGCCCTATCATCCCATACCCCTGTTCCAACAAATTGAACTTTTTGTGGATCGATATCGTAAAAAGGAAGTAATGGAGCAATTTCTAAAAGTCGAATACTATAATCCGGCAAAATGAGATGAGTAAAATCAACATTGCCCGCAGTTTCAAATTTTTCTATTTTTTTAAGAGCTTTTATTGAAATTTCATCATTTTTATTTTTTAAAATTTCTTTTTGTCTTTCTAGTTCCTTTTTTCTTAACTCATATTTACCTAATTGTTTTATGGCATCTCTAGCATCTGAAAGATCTTCATTATAAGAAGCTCTGGCAACTATGATAGACTTACTTTTAGAGGCAATATCATCGATAATTGCATTTATATGAAATCCATAAAAATTTTCAGGGTACAGCAACGCAATCTTTGATCCATCAGGAAAATAATTAAAAATTGATTCAAGGTCGTCTCTAGGAAAGAAATTAATTAAAAATACACATTCTCCAGATAAATTTTTGTCAACTGCAAATGAAAAAAGTAGTATTCCTTTATTACAATATGTTTTAATAAGCTTTGTAGATTCTGAATCAAAAGTTCCTATAAATACTTTTCCCGCAGTAGCTTTTTCATCTAATATTTTTTCTAACTCTTCAGGATTATAATATTTATTTATGTTTAATTGAATATTATTAATTTCTTTTTTATAAATTGAGAGTTCAAAAGAATTTATCAAGTTACTAGAAATATTTTCATCCAAAAATTCTGGTAAAAGAATTTCCATTTCATTAAAAATGATGTTTTGAGAAGTTTTTATAGGTTTTTCTTCAGTAATATTTTTTTTAGTTAGTGGTTTTTTTTCCTTTTTCTCTTCAACTTTGTTTGGATATTTTTTTGTCAAAGATGAATTTGTTGAATTATTTACTGGCGCACAAGAAATGATAAATATAAATATAAGGGAAATGAATAGTTTAGAAATAGGATTATATATAGTTTCTACACCTATAGGAAACTTGTCGGATTTAAGCTCAAGAGCAAAATTAATTTTGGAGTCAGTAGACATTGTTATATGCGAAAACCCTAATCATTCTCTTAAACTACTTAACAACTTAGGCATTAAAAAGAAATTACTATCGTTACATGATTATAATGAAATATCGCTTATAAAGAGAATAGAGAAATATCAACATAATTCCTCAATAGCGCTTATTTCGGATGCTGGCTCTCCCTTAATCTCAGACCCAGGATATAACTTAGTTCGAGATTATATTGATAAAAATTTAATGATTACTTCAATTCCAGGTGCCTCTTCTATAATTCCAGCCCTGCAATTATCTGGTTTACCCATTCATAATTTTATATTTTATGGTTTTGTTCCAAAAAATATAGGTGGGATAAAAGATTTAATTAAAAGAATTTCAGAAATTTCAATTACCGGGGTAATGTTTATCTCTGGCGCAAGGTTGTTATCTTTTCTGGAGTTATTATCAAAAAATGATGATTATAATGTATCAGTTTGTAAAGAAATCACTAAAAAAAATGAGGCTGTTTATAGAGGTGCTCCAAAAAAAATTATAGAAATTATTTCTAAAGACTCCAAGAAACTAAGGGGGGAGTTTGTGATAATAACAGCAAAAGTTAAATCAGGTGATAATATTAAGATAAGTAATAATATAAATAAACAAATGAAAAATTTATTGAAAAAATTTTCTTTGACTGAAGTCGTTGAAATAGTACATAAGTTAACAAATATTTCAAAAAAAGAAATTTATAGAGCTGCATTATTGATTAAAGATGATTAAAATACTCTTCTCAGTTTTTATATTATTTGGTTTGTCAACTCTATATAGTTGTTCACCAGGTGGTGTTCTTGCAAGTGGAGGGGCCACTACTATGGTTGTCGCTGAGGGTGATCGAACATTAGGAACTGTAGTTGATGATGCTACTATAAAAATTAATATTTCCGCCAATCTATTAGAATCAAGCACCGACCTTTTTGTTAATGTAAATACAAATGTTATTGAAGGAAGAGTGCTTTTAACTGGGATAGTAGATACTCAAGAAATTAGAATTGAGACCGTAAGAAAAGTTTGGGAAGTTGATGGAGTAAGAGAAGTTATAAATGAAATAGAGATAGGCAATAAAACAACAATAAAAGAATATGCAAATGATTTATGGATTACAACTCAGGTCAAAGGTTTGGCTGCTAAAACAATTGGCTTAAGAGCTCTAAGTTATAATTTTGAAACAATTAAAGGCAAAGTATATATCGCTGGCATTACAAGTCGACCTGAACAATTGGATCAGGTACTTGGGGTCACAAAAACTGTTAAAGGGGTAAAAGAAATAGTTAATTATGTAATTATAAAAGAGTAATTATTTTATTCCTTTTAAATTCTCTCCACCTAAAATATGAATATGAAAATGAGGGACCTCTTGATTAGCATCTTTGCCATTGTTTGTTACAAGTCTAAATCCGCCATCAAGCAACCCATGCTTTTTAGCAATTTCATTAATTTTATCAAAAAAATATTTTATCATTTCGTTGTCAGCTTTTGATATAAAGTCATTATAATCAGTTACTGACATTTTGGGTATTGCCAAAATATGTATTTTTGCTTGGGGGTTTATATCATTAAAAAAAAACACCTTATCATCCTCATATATTGGCTCACACGGTATTTCTTTTCTTATAATTTTAGCGAAAATATTATTTTCGTCGTACATTGTGTCTACTTTTTAGTTCTTTTTTTATATCTTCAAGTTTTATTTTTTTAGAATGCAGCAAAACAAAAAGATGATAAATTAAATCTGAGGCTTCTTCTATAGTTCTTTTTTTAGATCCATTTAAATAATCAATAATTAGCTCTGAACTTTCTTCACTAACTTTTTGAGCAATTTTGTTTTTTCCACTTTTTAATAATGCTTTTGTATAAGATTTTTTTTCTTTACTTTTGGCTTTTTTTTGAATTGTATTAAAAAGTTCTTGTAAAAAATATACTTCCTCTTTCATTTAATTTATCCTAACTGTTATTTTTTTATCATTTAAAAATTTTTTAACTTCTTTTATACTAAATTCTGCAAAATGAAAAACAGATGCGGCCAAAAGTGCGCTGGCCCCTCCTTTAGTTACTCCCTCTTCAAAATGTGTAAGATTGCCAACACCTCCGCTAGCAATAACTGGAATAGTTAACAGGTCAGTTGATTTTTTTAATAATTCTAAATCAAATCCATTTTTTGTACCATCTCTGTCCATAGAGGTTAATAAAATTTCACCTGCACCTAATTGTTGAAGTTTTTCAAGCCATGTAAAAACTTTTATACCTGTATTTTTTGTTCCACCATGAGAATAGACAATCCAATCTTTATCATGTCTTTTTGCATCTACGGCAGCTACTATACATTGACTGCCGAATCTTTGGGAGGATTCTTTAATTAAGTTTTCATTAAGAATAGCGGCAGTGTTAATTGAGACTTTATCAGCTCCAGATTTAAGTAATGCTCTAATATCTTCAATTTCATTAATCCCACCACCTACTGTTAGAGGTATAAAAACTTGTTCTGCTGTTTTGGCTACAATATTTATCATTGTTTTTCTCTTTTCAATTGAAGCGCCAATATCTAAAAAACAGATCTCATCTGCACCTACTTCAGAGTACACCTTTGCTTGTTCTACTGGATCTCCTGCATCAATCAAATCCAAAAAATTTATTCCTTTGACTACTCTTCCGTCTTTAACATCTAAACATGGTATTATTCTAGTTTTGAGCATTGTTTTCAAGTATCTTTATAGCTTTTTTAATTTCAATATTTCCTGAATAAAAAGATTTGCCCGCAATAACTCCTTCTAGGTTAGAAGAAGAAATTTTATTTAAATTAAAGAGATCATCATAGTTTGACAACCCCCCACCAACAATAATATTTTTATTTGTTTTAAGAATATTTTCTTTTATTAAGTCAATATTTAATCCCTCTAGCATTCCATCTCTATTTATGTCTGTTAATATAAAACCTTTGATGTCAGTGGATTCATAATCTTTCAAAACTTGATCAATAGTAACTTGTGAACTTTCAACCCAGCCTTTAATCATTATATTTTTATGCAAAACATCTAGGGCAACATATATTTTATTTATAAGTTTTTTAGAAATTCCTTTTATTAATGTTTTGTTTTTAACAGCCAAAGAACCAACAATCAAAAAATCTATGCCTTTATTAGTCCAGAATTCCAAATCTTCTGATCCCTTGATACCTCCGCCAAGCTCAATCTCTACTTCTGTATTTTTTCTTATATTAAGTATAGTTTTTTTGTTTACATCCACCCTTCCAAAAGCTCCATCTAAATCAATAATATGGATTCTTTCACATCCGTTTTTTTCAAAGAACTTAGCTTGATTAACGGGATCATCATTAAAAATAGTTAAGTTTTCTTCCTTCCCCTTTTTAAGTCTAACACACTTGTTGTCTTTAAGATCAATTGCTGGAATAAATTTCACAAAATGTTTTTATAAAAATATAAACCTGAAATAGTTTTGCCTTCCACTACTGCATAACTTGGATTAGATCCCCATTGTTCGTATCCTTTAGATTTAAATAATTGTATTGCTGCTTCTTGTGTTTCACGAATATCAAGCTGAACACAAGATGCTCCTTTTTCTTTTGCAGTATTTTCTGCATAGTCTATCATATTTTTTGCAAGGCCATAACCTCTGGCCCAAGGTGCTACAAAGTGAGAAGAGATATTAATTATTTTTTTTTGTGCCTCATTATTTGTTGGTTGCAGAGCTAATTGTAGTGTTCCAGCAATAGCTTCATTAAGCCTGCCAACAATTAATACTCTGTTTTGAACAACAACTAATCCTTTCCAATATTTGTTTAAAATTTCTCTTGGGGGTGTTTTTAGCCAACCAAAGCCACCTCCTGCTTTAATGGCTTCTTCGGTAATATTACATAAATCAGCAAGATCTTCTCCCGAAATTGATTTTAATATTTCAGTTTTAATTGTAATTTTTTTTTGAGGTTTTGTTGTCATAATTTTAAAAAACTATTAATTAATCTTAATCCTTGCTTTGAGCTTTTTTCTGGATGAAATTGAACACCATATATATTTTCTTTTCCTATTATAGAAGGAAAAATAAGGTCATAATCTGTAGTTGCAATAATATTTTTTTTATCAAAACAATCAAAGTAGTAGCTGTGAACAAAATAAAAATCTAAATCATCTATGGGAAAATCCATATCAAAATTTTTATTTATAATATTAACATTGTTCCATCCCATATGAGGAAGTTTTAAATTTTTAGGTTTTAATTTTTTTGTTGAGCCTTTTATCCACCCCAAACCATCGTGAGTTCCATTTTCTCTGCCCTCCTCAGCAAGAAGTTGCATACCGACACATATGCCCAAAAAAGGTTTTTTTTTATTTAATACATTATTTTCAAGAGAATCAATCATGCCATCAATAGATCTTAAACCTTCAATGCATGATTTAAAAGCTCCTTGTCCTGGAAGAACAATGTGGGTAGAGTTATTAATTGTTTCTATTTCATTTGTAATAACAACATCGACATTAAATTTGTTTTCTTTTGCGTCTTTTATAAAAGACTGTTGAGCAGAAACAATGTTACCCAAACCATAATCAACTATAGCTACCTTTTTTTTCATTAAAAAGTTAAATAACACCTTTTGATGAAGGAATTACGTCTTTAATTTTTTCATCAATTTCAACAGCTATTCTTAAACTTCTGGCAAAAGCTTTAAAGCATGATTCAATTATATGGTGATTATTTTTTCCGTATAAGTTTTCAATATGCAAATTGCATTTTACTTCATTTGAAAATGCTTTAAAAAATTCATGGAATAATTCTGTGTCCATTTCTCCAACTTTTTCTAAATCTAGGCTTACTTTCCAAACTAACTCAGGTCTTCCTGAAAAATCTAAAACACATCTTGATAAACACTCATCCATTGGAATGTAGTAAAAACCATATCTTTTAATGCCTAATTTTTTATCAAGAGCTTTTAAAATTGACTGGGAAAGAGCGTATCCTACATCCTCAACCGTGTGATGCAAGTCTACATGTATATCGCCCTCTGCTTTTAAAATTATATCGATTAAGCTGTGGTGTGATAGGATCTCAAGCATATGATCAAAAAAACCTATCCCAGTAGAAATTTCTGATTTACCTATTCCATCAAGATTAACAGAACAAGAAATTTTAGTTTCTTTTGTATTTCTCTCTATGCTCGCTGTTCTCATAATAAAATGCTCTTTATCAGCGAATGTTATTATATTCCAGTTCAATTACTTGATAAAATAATTTAAATAACCATCTATAAGATTGGATAATTAATGGCAAAAAACTTAATAAAATCAACAACTATAGTAGGTATTCGCAAAGACAAATCAGTTGTAATTGCAGGAGATGGACAAGCAAGTCTTGGGAATACAGTTATGAAGGCGAATGTAAAAAAAGTAAGGCGATTAGGAGTTGATAATGCTGTCATAGCTGGGTTTGCTGGATCTACAGCAGATGCTTTTGCTTTATTTGAAAGATTAGAAGCAAAATTAGATCAATATAAAGGTCAACTAAAAAGAGCTTGTGTGGAATTAGCTAAAGATTGGAGAACAGATAGATATTTACGTAGATTAGAAGCCATGATGATCGTAGCCGATAAAGATGTTAGTCTTCTGCTTTCTGGAACTGGTGATGTTATAGAAACTGATGATGGCATATTGGCCATAGGTTCAGGTGGTCCTTACGCACTTAGTGCAGCAAAAGCATTAATAAAAAACACAAAGCTTTCAGCAAAAGATGTTGCCAAAGAATCTTTAAATATTGCTGCTGATGTATGCATATATACTAATCACAATATTGTAATTGAAGAAATAAATTTATAAAATGGAATCAAGTTTTAGTCCTAGGGAAATTGTTTCAGAATTAGATAAATTTATCATTGGTCAAAAAAATGCAAAAAAAGCTGTTGCTGTTGCTTTAAGAAATAGATGGAGAAGAAAACAATTGCCAGATAGCCTTAAAGAAGAAATACTTCCAAAAAATATTTTAATGGTTGGGCCTACAGGTTGTGGTAAAACTGAAATATCAAGAAGGCTTGCAAAACTTGCAAACGCACCTTTTATAAAAGTAGAAGCTACAAAATTTACTGAAGTTGGATATGTTGGTAGAGACGTTGAACAAATAATTAGAGATCTTGTTGAAATAAGTATCAACCAAACAAAAATTAAAATGGGAATAGAGGTTAAGGCTAAGGCTGAAAAAAATGCAGAAGAAAGAATATTAGATGTATTGGTATCAAAATCATCTAGTCCAGCAACTAGAGAAAGCTTTAGAAAAAAACTAAGAAGCGGTGAATTAAATGAAAAAGAAGTTGAAATAGCGGTAGCTGCTAATAGCTCTTTTAATATGCCAACAATGGATATACCAGGAATGCCTGGTTCTCAAATGGGAATGATTAACCTTGGAGACGTTTTAGGAAAATCATTTCCACAACCTAAAAAAAATAAAAAAATGACAGTGGAAGAATCTCATACCTTTTTGCTTCAAGAAGAAACAGAAAAATTATTAGACAATGATACAATTATTAAGAGTGCTCTACAAGAGGTTGAACAAAACGGCATTGTCTTCATTGACGAAATAGACAAAATTACCTCTAGAAATGACAAAAGGTCTGGGGATGTATCAAGGGAAGGCGTACAAAGAGATCTTCTTCCATTAATTGAAGGCACAACTGTTGCAACCAAACATGGAACAGTTAAAACTGATTATATCTTGTTTATTGCTTCTGGAGCTTTTCATTTATCAAAACCCTCAGATATGCTTCCCGAACTTCAAGGTAGGCTGCCAATAAGAGTAGAATTAGATTCTTTGTCGAAAGAAGATTTCAGGCTTATACTTACAGAAACACAAAACAGCTTAATAAAACAATATATTGGTTTGTTGGGTACAGAAAAAGTGGACATAAATTTTGACGATAATGGCATAAATAAAATTGCTGAATTGGCTACTGAAATAAATCAAAATGTAGAAAATATTGGAGCAAGGCGGCTTCACACAATAATGGAAAAGCTACTAGAGGAAATAAGTTTTACTGCCTCAGATATTGGTCCTACAAGCATAAATATTGATACAAAGTATGTAGAAAAGAACTTGGGAGAGCTTATTAAAAGCCAGGATCTCTCAAAATTTATTCTTTAGTAATTGATTTTTAAAAAAACATTGCCTAACCATCAGGGGTGATAAAAAAAATTAAAATTGAGTTAATAATTATGACTCTTTTGTTGGGACATATTTTCATTTTAGGAAATAAAAATATAGGAATCTATAATTTATTTTATGAACATATTGGCTCTGTGAACAATATTTATCTAAAAAAATTTTTTATTAATATAACCGAAATAGGAGATTCATTGTGGTTTTTTATTCTTTCAGTTTTGGGTTTTGTAACTAGTTATTTTTTATTTAAATCTAAAATAAAAAGTAAATTTATTCAAAATTTAAAAAATTTTTTTCTTTTTTTGTTCACATCCACTTTACTTACAGGTTTTTTAACTCAATTAATAAAACATATTGTTGGAAGACCAAGGCCCAATTACTCTTTAGAAAGCGGTTCTTTTGGATTTGAATTTTTTAGTTTTGAATCTTCATTACACTCTTTTCCTTCTGGTCATACCTCAACGATATTTGTGGCGGCCTTTGCTTTATCAATGCTCACTCCAAAAATTAAAATTTATTATATTTTTTTTGGATTAATAGTAGGTTTAAGTAGAGTAATAGTGGGTGCACATTTTTTTTCTGATGTAATAGGGGGTATAATTATTGCGCTTATAGGTATAAAATTAACTTTGTTAATTTTTAAAAAATTTAAAATTGAATCTAGTTGTTTTAAAATAAAAGCAATTAATTCTAATTACTTTTATTTATCAATAATTGTTTTTATATTATCTATTTTGTATGTAACTATAGGAAACAGTATTGATATTTATATTGGCGGTCTTTTTTATGAGGGAAACCAGAAATTTTTTATTGAGAGCTTTAGTTTAACTTCGATCTTAGTCAGAAAAATATTTCTTCCTTTGTTAATCGTTTATATTTTTATTTGTCCCGTTCTTTCATTATATATACCTATAAAAAATATATTTTTTGGTTATAAGTTTATTTTTAAAGATATAATTTTTATTTTTTCTTCAGTTATTTTTAATTTAATAATTATTGTGAATGTATTGTTAAAAGGATTTTGGGGAAGGGCCAGACCAAATGATATATTGGAGCTTGGAGGAAAAGATAATTTTTCACCATGGTTTCAGTATTCTGACGCATGTAATGCAAACTGTTCATTTGTTTCTGGTGATGCTTCAGTGGGTTTTTCATTAATAGTTCTTTATTTAATAACTAAAAACAGATTATTTTTTTGGCTATCTTTGTTGTCAGGAATAATTCTGGGGGTTGTAAGAATAACAGAGGGAGGGCATTTTTTCAGTGATATTTTAATGTCGGGACTAATTATTTATTTCTTAAGCTTCACACAATTTCAAATATATAACAAAAAATTTAAAAATGTACATTAAGAGCACATTTATTATCTTATCCTTATCTTTGTTTGCTAAGTTAATAGCTATATATCTAACAAATTTTGATCTTTTCGGTGATGAAGCTCAATATTGGATCTGGTCTCAGAGTTTAGATTTTGGTTATTATTCAAAACCACCTTTCGTTGCATGGATTATAAGTTTTTTTACTTTTTTTTTAGGCAATTCATTTGTAATAATTAAATTAATTCCAATTATATTTTATATAATATCTGGCTATGTTGTTTATTTATTATCTTTAGAATTGTTTAATAACAAAAACCAGGCAGTATTAACTGCGGCATCATTTTATTTAATGCCTGCAGTTAGTTTTTCCTCATTTATATTGTCTACAGATGTTTTTTTGATATTTTTTTGGTCATTAAGTCTGCTCTTTTTCCTAAAGTCCATCACAAATCCTCTAAAAATTAATTTTTTTATTTTAGGAATTTTTGTTGGTATCTCTTTTTTAACTAAATATGCAGCAGTATATTTTTTGATCTCAACACTGGTATTGATATTTTTAGATAAAAAAACTCGTGCTGTTTTCATTTATAAATTAACTAATTTATTAATATTTATTGGTTCTTTGTTATTAGTTTTGTTGCCCAATATAATTTGGAATAATAATGTTGGGTGGATAACTTTTTTGCACACATCAGAAAATGCAGGTTTAGACAGGGCAATAATAAATTTATATCAAGGGTTTGAATTTATTTTTTCACAAACATTGATGCTGGGTCCTTTTCTTTTTGTAATTTTTATTTTTAAAATTAAAAAAATTACATTTAGTTTTCAAACAAAGTTTTTGTTATCATTTTCTGTCCCAATTTTTTTAATTGTTTTATTAGAAAGTGTACTTGTTAGGGCAAATGCAAATTGGGCAGCTGTTGCTTTAGTCAGTTTTTTTATTTTAATGATTAATCGTGTTTTTGAATCTTCAAAAAAAATAATTTTTATTAATAATATTTTTAGCTTTATTTTTTGTTTGGTTTTTTATTTGCTAGTTGCTTCATCATCTTCATTATCTTTTTTTGATAGAATAAATGGAATTTCTTCTTTTGCAAAACTGATTAATGAAAAACACCTAAAAGACAATGAAAAATTAGTTGTTGAGGATAGAATGTTGTATTCTAATTTACGATATATTTTTCGAAATTCAAAAGTAAAAATGTACATGCCACATAATCCTAAAAATAAAATTTCTAATCATTTTCAAATGTCGGACCCACTTAATGAAAATTTTGATGAAGATTTTTTGTTTATAGGTAGCGAAAGCCAGTTAGGCTATCTCAAAAAAAATAAAGAAATAAAGAAAGTAGACAACATAAGTGTCTTATTTAACAAAATGCCAATTAATGTTTATGAAGTTGCTTTTTAGTTTAGTTTTTTTATTTATCTCCCTTGAAGCCTTTGGGGCAAAAAAGGTTGAGGAAAGCTATGCTGTAAAAACCAAGGGAATCACTATTGGTAATTTGGATTGGAAGGTAAAATTAGAAAAAGATACTTATACAACTAGTATAAATCTTAAAAATAAGGGTCCGCTTTCTTTAGTTTATAAATTTAAGGGCTATTATGAAGCCAGCGGTATAATAAAAAAAGATATTTTAGTTCCTGAAAAATACATTCAGGAATGGAAAACCAAAAACAAAGAAAGGAACATTAGTATAATATTTGAAAACAATAAAATTGTGGATTTAAAAATCCAACCAGAAGAAAAAAGAGTTGGCAAGAATTAATTTTTTAGAGCTGGAGGGTTATG
>JBJKYT010000048.1:0-34105 GCA_045560915.1 Alphaproteobacteria bacterium | reverse complement strand
TTGTCTATATTAATATTTATTCTTCTTTTCAGTTTTGAATTATTAAAAAGTATTAATTCTTTTGGTAACCAATTTAAATTTGTGTCTTTTAAAATAATATCAATATCTACCTGAGCTGGCTTACCTATACCTGCATAAATTTTTTCAGCTGCTTGAGTTGAAATAGATGCATTTGAATTTTCTAAATTTATTTTTATTTTTAAAGAGTCATTACAAGTAATTCCACCTGTAGTATTTATTAAAACTAATTCTTTATTTTCATTATAGCTATTAGGTAATAAAACTTTAGATGAACCACTTTGAAATAATGATTTTATTTCATTATTAAACAAACCAATATCAAGACTACCTTTAGATCTTTGTAATTTTGTTAGCATCGTTCTGTTACTACATATTAAAAATATATATAAAAATTTTATTTATTTTAATATTTTATTTTTTGAATTAATTTAATTCTTATACTATATATGCTTAAGATGATCGATGAAGAAATAGGCACAAGGAATAAAAAAGGAGATTGGAAACCTTCATATTTGTTTTCTTATGGACCATTATTTGAATTACCGTTTAGGCCATTTATTATTCTTAAATGGATCATTTCTCATCCTGGTTACATTTTACCTTGGCTATTTTTTTATGGCTTAATCGGTTTAATTGTTTATTTATTTTTGACTCCAGACTTAGAAGTAACAAGTAATTTACATTATAGTTGGTGCTTACCAATTCTTTTAAGAAATTTTATTTTAATTTTATTGTGGTTTGGGTTTTTGCATTTCAGACTATTTGTAAAAAAATCACAAAGTAATTTATATAAATATAACTCCAATTATGGGGAAGGTTCAAAAGAGAAGTTTTTATTTAAAAATCAAATATATGATAATATGTTTTTGTCTTTAATAAGTGGTTCGATATTTATTTCTTTTTATGAGATTTTAGCTTT
The DNA here is from genome assembly GCA_045560915.1 of Alphaproteobacteria bacterium. Classification (GTDB taxonomy): domain Bacteria; phylum Pseudomonadota; class Alphaproteobacteria; order HIMB59; genus MarineAlpha5-Bin3. The sequence continues at coordinate 33,165 of JBJKYT010000048.1, read as the reverse complement.
ATGGTGTTATTCTAATAATTATTTTTCAAATGTTAATTGGAATGATAATTTTATATATTGTTTAATTTTAATTTTATTATTGCCATTATATAAAGATGCTCATTTTTATACTGGGCATAGATTCCTTCATAGTTCAGTCCTTTATAAATATGCCCATTATGTTCATCATAAAAATGTCAATCCTGGCCCATGGTCCGGTTTAGCTATGCATCCAATTGAGCATTTTATTTATTTTTCTTTTTTTATTATTTTTTTTATTGTTCCTTCTCATCCTTTTCATTTTTATTTTTTATATGGTATATTTCTTTTCGCTCCAGCAGTTCATGGACATTCAGGTTATGAAAAATTAATGGTCAATAAAAAAAGTGGAGTTGGAACAGGAGGACATGCACATTATTTACATCATAAGTATTTTGAATGTAATTATGGCGATGGAAATCTTCCACTAGACAGGTGGTTTGGCACTCTTCATGATGGATCTGATAAAGCACAAGAACGTATGATTAAAAGAATGAAAGAAAGAAGAGGTTAGGGGTTTTAATCGCTACCTTTTTTTAAATTAAGTATTTCTATTTTCTCTAAATCTTTAATTAAATTTTGCAAACTTTTACCTTTTGCATTTTTATAAGTAGGCTTTAGGTTTGCTAAAATAGAATCAAGCTTTTTTTCTTTTTCTTTGTTTTTAAAATTATTATACATCAAAATATTATTTGATAAATTTTTAGGTAGCTCATAAGGATAGTCATCTAGAAAAATTGTAGCTATTGGTTTTACAGTTGTATCAAAGTTTGTATTACACAAAAAAGGAATGAGCATAAAAACATTATTTTCATAACTTGGGTGATCAATACCTAAGATTGAATAGCAACTAATGCAGTAAACTCTTGTTGATCTTGCATCTTTTCTTAGCTGAAATGCTTTCATAAATTTTTTTCCTCTAACATTAGAAATATCTGATCTCATGTAGATTAATTTTTGTAATTTTTCTGGGGATTTACCACCTTTTCTTTCTCCCCATTTAGCTGATTGTCTACAGTCTTCGCAGCCACAAAATAATGAATAATAAATTTTTTTATCATTCAGGTGCAATTCACATTTTCCACAAATGCATTTAATCTTAGTCATAATAGTTAATTAAATAATTACTTTTTTGTTTGCTAGTCGTGGAACAGCTATTTCTTTAATAGGTAGATGTATCAAAGCTGATGCAAAACCTAAAATTACACAAGACCACCACATTATGTCATAGGATCCATAGGTATCAAAAAATTTACCTCCTAACCATGAACCTAAAAAAGAACCTATTTGATGAGAAAAAAATACAATACCAAAAAGCATTGACATGTAATATGGTCCAAAAACAACAGTGATTATACCACTAGTTAGTGGAACAGTTGAAAGCCATAACACTCCTAAAATTGACGCAAATAACAAAACTGTTAATTCTGTTTTAGGAAGCATAATAAATAATAGAAAAACTATACCTCTTAAAGAATATAAAAGAGCAAGTAGATTTTTTTTAGAACCTTGATCGCCTAAATATCCAAAAAGTAAAGTTCCAACAATATTAAACAATCCAATAAGAGCTAATGCCCAACCTCCTACCCAGCTAGGAAGATTTTGATCAGTTATATAAGCTGGAAGATGAACAGCAACAAAAGTTACATGAAAACCACAAACAAAAAAACCTGCAGTTAAAAGTAAAAAGCTTTTTGTTTGGAATGCTTCACTCAAAGCTTCTCTTAAAGATTGATTTGTGCCCTCAATTGAAGACTTAGATTTACCAGAATAATTTAAAGCTAAAGCAAATAAAAGCATGGACGAAGCAATTATTGACAGATAAATTAAAGATGTCGACCACTGATACCATTCTAATAAAAGAGTAGCCAAAGGTAATACGATAAATTGACCAAGTGAACCACCAGCCATAACTATTCCTAATAATAGAGTTCTATTTTCTTCTCTTGCACTTCTGCCTACTGCACCAAGTACAACTGAAACACCTGTACCTGCAACTCCTACTCCAAATATAATTTGAGATGCAATTATATCAAAAGATGATTGAACATTTGCAAACCATACAAGTCCAATAAGAAAAAAAATTGTGCCTGTAAATGCTGCTATACCTGATCCATATTTATCAGATAAAGCTCCAAATACTGACGCTCCCAATCCTCCAATCAAAACTTGTAAAGCAAATGCTAGACCAAATGTCTCTCTACCAATATTTAGGTATTCAGTCATAGGAACAAGATACAAACCAAATGCATGACCAATTCCAACTCCAATAAAAGTAATCATGAAGGCACCAAAAACTACTAAAAAAGTATTCATCGAATATTTATTACATTTAAACAAAAACTTATTGAATTTCTAAGTTTTTCATTTTCAAAATAAAACATATATATTATCACAAGGAAAAAAAGTAATATTATTATTAATCTTAAAATCCATCTAAATTTATTTAAAGATAAATTATTATTCTTTTTTATTTTTTTATTGTTAATTGTTGATAAAACAACAATACTTTCTATCCATATCCAACACAAAATCAAAGCAATTAAAGATATTGTAATTTCCATAATTTATTATAGGCTTAAATTTCTAGATATATATATATAAATATTTTATATTAAATAAATGAGTGAATTCATTGAATTAAAATGGAAAAAAGGAAAGGTTAAAATTTATCTTTTGGGATGTATGATGGTCCCAGAGTTTTATAATAAAGACAAAATTATTTCTCCTCTTCATACATGTCAGTGGCCTGATAAAGATCTAAAAAAGTTTTCTGAACTTCCAGGAATCTTAAGAAACTTAAGAGGTGATTTTCCTTGCGTTCCATTTGGAATAAACACTCCTATCGAAAATATCTCAGAAGATTGGAAAAATTCTTACTCCACAGAACCATATATTGTCAATGAACCACATGGATATTCAGCAAATAATATTTGGAATTTAGAGAAGTTGTCATCTTCAAGTGCAACTTTTAAAATTATATATCCTGAAAATGATTATGTAGAATATTTAGAAAGAACGATAAGTATTGAAGATTATGAAAAGTCGTCAATAAATTGTTCACTTAATATTTCTGTAAAAAAAGATTGCCAATTACCAATAGGTTTTCATCCAATGATCAATATTCCGAAAGAAAAAAATAAAATTAAAATTTTCCCTGGAAATTTTAAATTTGGATTAACTTATCCTGGTTTATTTTTACCTGGCAGATCTCTTGGAGCAATAGGTAAAGAATTTGAATCTATTAAAGAGGTTGAAGGTTTTGATGGTAAAATTTTTGATTTATCTCAACCTCCTTTTTCTGGGAATTTTGAAGATTTATTTCAATTATGTGGAATAGATGGAAGCATATCAATTGAAAACTATTTAGATAATTATAAGTTTTCATATAAGTGGAATCCAAATCATTTCTCTTCATTATTAATGTGGGTAAGCAATAAAGGTAGAACAGAATATCCATGGAATGAAAAAAATTTAACAGTTGGGTTAGAACCAATAACTTCTGCTTTTGGATTATCTACTCATGTTTCTGGCAATAAAGAAAACCCTATAAATAAAAAAGGAGTCCCAACCATTATAAATTTATATAAAAAAAATATATGGAAAACTTCTTATTCATTTTTATTTGAAGAAATTTGATTAGAAATAAGAATTTTTAATATTGAAATATAAATATATAAAGCTAAATAAAGCCTATGAAAATACTTATCACATCATTTTTATTTGCTTCAATAATTTTCTTAATTATTGATGTTTTGTGGCTCTCATATTCTGTAAAAGTTTTTTATAGACCACAATTAGGTACTTTGCTTTTGGATAAACCCATTTTATGGGCAGCTATATTGTTTTATTTAATTTATATGTTTGGTTTAATGATTATTATCATTCAGCCTGCATTAGAAAAAGAATCAATTTTCCATGCTTTTTGGACTGGCATTATTTTTGGAGTAGTAGCATACGGAACTTATAATTTTACAAATATGGCAACTGTTAAAAACTGGTCACCGTATGTTGTGTTTGTAGATACTATATGGGGAGGTTTGCTTTCTGGAAGTTCAGCTGCCTTAGGAATTTTTATATCTAAAAAATTATTTATCAATTAAATCTTTCTAAATTATAATAAATTAATCTTTTAAGTAAATGATTTTTAATTAGATATTTCTTATTTCTATTTTCAAATTTTTTAATTTCATTCATACAGAAAATTTTTATTTTTTCTCTATTCTTTAATGAAGACAATGTACTTTTACCTTGCTCCTTATCTTTTCCAGGAGTTTTTCCTAGAGATTTAAAATCTTGATCTTCATCTAGTAAGTCATCAGTAATTTGAAATAATAATCCAAATATTTGACCAAAATCATAAGCAAATTTTATTTCTTTTTTATTTTTGCTAGCAAGTATGAAAGGAGCAACACAACAAAAACTAAAAAGTTTAGAAGTTTTCATTTTATACATTTTGATTATTTTTGACGTACTAACAATATTATTTTCATAAAGTAAATCTAATGACTGACCACCAGCAAGACCTTGGAAACCCAAGGTTTTTGCTAGTTCATTAATTATTAATATTCTTTTTTTAGAACTGGGATGAGTTTTAATATCAGAAAGAATTTCAAAAGCTAAATCATGAAGAGCATCTCCAGCAAGTATTGCTACAGCTTCATTAAATTTTTTGTGAGTACTTAATTTTCCCCTTCTATAATCATCATTATCCATACTTGGCAAATCATCATGAATTAGAGAATATGAGTGGATAGATTCGATAGCAAAAGATAATCTTCTATAACTTTTTTTTTTAATTTTTGATATTTTTGCAAATGTCGAAACTAAAAATGGTCTAATTCTTTTACCTCCATTTATTGATCCATATATCATTGCTTTTGATAGAACTTCTTTGGATAAATGAGATTGAAGAAATTTTACATAAGATCTGTCAAATTCTTTTTTTTCAGCATTTATTAACTTATTTAATTGCATAAAAATAATTTACTATTGTTGTATTATAAAAATAATTTATTAGAATACATGTATTAATAACTTAAATAAACTCTTTCTGCTATGCGAATTGAAGAAGAAATAAAGCTAGACTACTCAGATGTCCTTTTTAGGCCTAAAAGGAGTACTCTAAAAAGCAGGAAAGAAGTTGATCTTTCAAGAACATATCAATTCAAGTATTCAAACCGTGAGTGGAAAGGTATACCTATAATGGCATCTAACATGGATGGTGTTGGGGAGCTTGATGTGGCAAAAAGTTTATCAAAATTTGATATTGTTACTGCATTAACTAAACAACATAGCCTTGAGTCAATTAGTACATTTTCAGAAATTAAAGATATTTTTAATTATGTAGCTTTAAGTTGTGGAACTAGTGAAAAAAGCTATGAAAGATTAAACTCAATTATTAGTCAACACACTTATATTCAATTTATATGTATAGATGTAGCAAATGGATATTCTGAAAATTTTAGTAAATTTGTTTCTTCTGTGCGCGATAAATATCCATCTAAAACTATTATTGCTGGTAATGTTGTAACAGCAGATATGACACAAGAATTAATCCTTAGTGGTGCAGATATAGTTAAAGTAGGTATAGGACCAGGAAGTGTTTGTACAACAAGAATACAGACTGGAGTGGGTTACCCTCAATTAAGTGCAGTAATTGAATGTGCTGATGCAGCTCATGGACTTGGGGCGCATATGATTGCAGATGGAGGATGTACATGTCCAGGAGATGTTGCAAAAGCTTTTGGAGGAGGAGCTGATTTTGTAATGCTTGGTGGAATGATTGCAGGACATAAAGAAGGAGGAGGCAAAGTAATTAGTAAGAATGGTCAAAATTTTATAGAATTTTACGGTTCAAGTTCAGAAGAAGCTAATACCAAACATTATGGAGGTCTTGCTGATTATAGATCTTCTGAAGGCAAAAAGGTTTCTATACCTCTTAGAGAAAATTTAGAAACAACTGTTAAAGATATATTAGGAGGAGTTAGAAGTAGCTGTACGTATGTAGGTGCCCCAACATTAAAGCAATTAAGTAAATGTACAACTTTTGTAAGAGTTAATAATCAATACAATGATACTTTTGGCAAAATTTAATAAGCTATAGCACAACCATCTTTTCTTGAATCAGATCCTCCTATTAAAGTACCTGATTGTCTATCAATATAAATTGCTTGACCACCTCCATGGGTATTATCAGCATAAGATACATTATGACCAAGGTTTTTAAGCTCTTTAAATATTTCAGTGGATATAGATTTTTCGAGTTTATATTTCATTTCTAAATTGAAAGCTCTAGGAAAATCAATTGATTCTTGGACAGACAAGCCAAAATCAAAAAAGTTTTGGAGAAAATGACAATGACCAACAGGTTGATACTGTCCGCCCATTACACCATATGATAAAATTACTTTATTTTCTTTATCTAAAACTAATCCAGGTATTATAGTGTGAAGAGGTCTTTTATTTCCTTCAATTACATTTGGATGATTTTCTTCTAATCTAAAATTTACTCCTCTATTTTGAAGAAGAATACCTGTTTTGTTAGTAGTTATACCACTTCCAAATGCAAAGCAAATAGAGTTAATAAAAGATACAGCATTTTGATCTTTATCTACAACTGTTATGTACACTGTATCAGGATGAGCTGTAATACTATAATTTTTTGGAATATATATTTTGTCTGTTGATATTTTTGAAGAGAGTAAATTTAAATTTTGTTTTTCTAATAATTTTAAATAGTTAAAATTATTAAATTTAGGATCCCCTATTTTATCCTCTCTTTCTTCATAAGCGAATTTTGATGCTTCAGCTTGTAGATGAAATCTTTCAGAGCTCATTGGATTTATATTAGAAAAATTAAAATTCTCTAAAATACCCATCATCATTAATACTGTTATTCCAGGACCATTAGGAGGGCATTGATGTAAATTTAAATTTTTATAATTATAACTTAAGCTCTCTGAAAATATTGTATCTTGAGCATAGAAGTCTTCTAGAGTGTGAAGACCTCCTATCGTATTTAATGAATCTACAATATCTCTAGCTATGTATCCTTTGTAGAATTCTTTAGTACCTTTGCTTGCTATAGAGTTAAGAGTATTTGCTAGACTTTCATTTTTGTGAATTTCTCCAAACTTAAATGGTTGAGAATTTTTTAAAAACGTTAATTTACTTTTGGGATAAATTTTTAATTTATCTAAATTATCACTCCATGATTTTGCTACAACTTCATGAACAGGAAAACCATTTCTTGCATAATTTTCTGCTGAAATAAATAATTCTTTAAAATCTAGTTTTCCAAATTTTTGGTGCATTTTATACCATGCATGAACTGCTCCAGGAATATTAACTGAATGAGGACTTGTTGGATTAATATTTTTTATTTTATTCTTATAAAAAAATTCTAGGTTTGCTTTTTTTGGTGAAATACCAGATCCATTTACCGCGATAGGTTTTTGATTATTTAATGCTATTAATGCAAAACAATCACCTCCTACTCCGGTTGAATTAGGCTCTATTACAGATTGAACAGCTGAAGCAGCTATAGCCGCATCTATGGCATTTCCTCCCTTTTTAAGTATACTTATTGCCTCTAGACTACTTAATGGTTGAGAAGTTGCTGCTAAACCATTCATGCCAATGACATTAGATCTTCCTGGAATGTGAAGTTTTCTCATAGAATTATAATTAATATATATTTGACAAAAGTATGCATAGAATTTAATAGCATTTTTATTATGAAAGTACGTTGTTCTTTAAAATCTGCAAAAAATAGGGATAAAGACTGTAAATTAGTTAGAAGAAAAGGAAGAATTTACGTAATTAATAAAAAAAATCCCCGAATGAAAGCTAGACAAGGTTAATTATTTTTTACTAGCTATAAACTTTTCAGCTTCTAAAGCCGCCATACAACCCATCCCAGCAGCAGTGACAGCTTGCCTATAAATTTTATCTTTAACATCACCAGCTGCATATATTCCCTCTATACTAGTTTCAGTACTATCTGGTTTTGTAATGATATAATTATCTTTATCCATTTGGACTTTATCAATAAATAAGGATGTTGAAGGATCATGACCAATAGCAACGAAAGCACCACTTACACTTAATTTTGATTCAGAGTGATCTTTAGTATCTTTTAAAATTAATGATTCTAGAGATGGTTTATTATCATCACCAACAAATTCTTTTACTGTTTTATTCCAAATGATATCAATTTTTGGATGTTTGAAAAGCCTATCTTGTAAGATTTTTTCAGCTCTTAATGAGTCTCTTCTATGAATTAATGTAACCTTTGAAGCAAAGTTAGTTAAATAAAGCGCTTCTTCTACTGCACTATTACCACCTCCAATAACAGCAACTTCTTGGTCTTTAAAAAAAAATCCATCACAAGTTGCACAAGCTGAAATTCCGTATCCTTTAAATTTTTCTTCACTTTTGATTGCAAGCCATCTTGCTTGAGCACCTGTAGATATTATAACTGTTTTACTTTCAAAAATTAATCCTGAATCTGTTTTAGAAATAAAGGGATAAGAATTAAAATCTACTTCCGTTACTAAGTCATTGTGAATAATAGTGCCTACTTTTAAAGACTGTTTTTTCATTTCTTCCATTAACCATGGTCCTTGAATTGTATCTCCATATCCAGGGTAATTTTCAACATCGGTAGTGATTGTTAATTGCCCTCCTGGCTCTAACCCAGAAACTAGATGCGGTTTAAGGTTAGCCCGTGCTGCATAAATTGCTGCAGTATAACCAGCTGGTCCAGAACCAATAATTAGTACTTCGGTATTAATTTTTTCTTTCATTGAATAAATATAATAATCATTAAATAAATAACAAGTATACGCTTTATTTTATAACAGGCCAATCTGTTTCAAAACTTACATAGTTAATTTGAATACATCTTCTTTCTTTTTTTATTTTTTTTAATTCTAAACCATGCCACGTATCATTGCCTGAAGAAAAAAAGTATCCTGAATTATGTTTATATTTAACTGTTTTTAAAATTTGAAAATCTTTATTATATAAATCTGTCCCAAGTTCTTCTGATTCTTCATAGGGGTTTATCCATACCATCATTGTTACAAGTTTTTCTGGAATATCTTTATGAGGTTTAAGCCAAAAACCTTTTTTATCTGCTATAATTTCAAGTCTTACATAAGAATTTGATAAATCTTTTTTAATAATATCAGAAATCTTATTATAAAATTCTTTGTTTTGAAGGTCATTAATTATTTTTGTTAAATGAGGAAAACTATCTTTATTTTCTTTTGAGACAAAAAGTCTAAGTTTTCCATCAACACCCTTACCTGAATGATCTGCTGCTCTAGTTCCATCATAAGATCTATCTCCTTTAGGTATGCTTGCTAAACAAATTTCATTTAAAGTTTTATCATTTAAGCAATTAGAAATTTCCCAATGCTTGAAAGGCATATCACATTCTTTAGTATTATTAAGATTCATCAATTTCTTTTATAATTCTTTTTTTGATAATACCAGCGATTCTTTTTGACTCATTAAGAGATTCATATGACCATGGGGTTAATTCTCCAAGGTCAGTTAATTTTTTTGTTATATTCAATTTTTCAAACTGATCATGGAACTTTTCCATTCTTGCACTTTTTCTCTTAAAAGGTAAGTGAAAAACATAAATAGGTTTCTCAGTAATCGAACATTCTGAAATCATAGATGTAGAATCTGAACTAATTATAAAACAATCAGAATTTTTCAGGGCATAAATATATGGATTGTTATTTTTATCTTCCCAAATTATTTCTATGTTTTTTAGATTATTTTTCAAATTTTTTTTTATATTTTCATTAGTGCGTCTAGAAGTAATAATTAAATAATTAAATTTGGGATTTTGTTTTTTTAATTTGATAATTTTTTCAGTTAATTCATTTATTTCTTTTATACCAAATGAATAATGATTATTATCACCACCAATTATAATACTTACTAAATTATCCTTAGGTATATTAAAGTTTTTATCACTTACTTCTGATAATTTTTCTTTATTAAATCTATGTAATGCTCCAGTAGATTCTATAACATTTTTTCCATTTATATTATCATGATGAGGAGGAACAATAAAATTAAAATATTTAAAATTTACTTTGGGATTTTGAATATGAATATTTATTATTTTTTCATATTTTTTTTTCAAAAAAATAGAAAGAAAAACACTTTTTCTACCACAGGAAATTATTATGTCTGGTTTATCAACAAAATCCAAATTATTTAAAAAAATCCAAGAAAAAATGGGCAAAAATCCAGGCTGTAATTTTGACCAAGGAAAAATTATTTTTGTTTTAATTGAATTAATATTTTCACTTATCTCTTGGGCAAGGCCAACCACTTGACTGATCATACCTGCTGATCCATCAGTAATTACTAAAATTTTTTTTTTTGATAAATCCAATTATTTAAATAAACTTTACAGATAATACAGTATAAGATTTAGTGCCTTTTGGACTAACTACTTCCACAGTATCCTCTTTTGTTTTTCCTATAAGCCCTCTTGCTAATGGACTGTTTATAGAAAGTTTTTTGTTATTAATATCAGATTCATATTCACCAACAATTTGATATTTTGACTTAGTGCTTGTATCATTATTTTCTATTTCTATGGTTGCACCAAATTTTATTTCTTTTCCAGACAATTGAGAAATATCTATAATTTCAGCTAATCCTGAAGTACTCTCAAGATCTTGTATTTTACCTTCAATTAAACTTTGTTGTTCTTTTGCATATTGGTACTCAGCATTTTCTGAGAGATCTCCGTGACTTCTAGCTTCAGCTATAGCAGCAATTATATTAGGCCTATCTTCATTTATTAATTTTTTTAGCTCTTTTTGCAATTTTTCATACCCAGAAGAAGTCATTGGAATTTTATTCATACTTTTATGATGTCTGTAATAAATTTAAAGTCAATATTTTTAGTGCAAAGACTGTAGACTTTTTACAGTAAGTGCATGATTTTTCAAGTTTTCTATAGCATTAACAGCTACCTTAGCTCCAGCTATAGTTGTATAATATGGTATATTAATCATCAAGGCTGTTCTTCTAATGCTGTAACTATCTCTAATTGAGCCCTGTGTTTTTGTTGTATTGATAACTAGATCTATTTCATTTTTTAGAAGGGCGTCTACTATGTGAGGATTGCCTTCTTTAACTTTATTTATTGTTTTAACTAAAATACTGTTATCTTTTAAAAAGTTAGCAGTTCCTTTAGTGGCAATTATTTCAAAATTTAAATGTACTAATTTTTTTGCAAGACTTAATATTTTATCTTTATTATCGTTATCAATTGATAAAAAAACTTTCCCATAATTAGGCAAATTAACACCTGAAGCAATTTGACTTTTAATATAAGCATTTAAGAAATTATCATCAATACCCATAACTTCTCCAGTTGATTTCATTTCAGGACCTAGTATTAAATCTACTCCATCAAACTTATTAAAAGGAAACACTGATTCTTTTACATTGTAGTTAGAAAGCTTTTTCATTTCTAAAGAAGGTAATAATTCTTTTAGTAAGTCACCCGCCATAATCTTAGAAGCTAATTTTGCTATTGGTATTCCTATAGATTTTGCAACAAAAGGAACTGTTCTACTTGCTCTTGGGTTTACTTCAAGTACGTATAAATTATTATCTTTATATGCTAATTGTGTATTCATTAAACCTACTACATTAATTTCATTTGCTATTTTGGAGACCCAGTCAACAATCTGATTTTGTACTTTTTTATTCACTGAAAATGGCGGCAAAGAACAAGCACTATCCCCAGAATGAATACCTGCTTCTTCAATATGTTCCATTATACCAGCAATAAAAATTTGACCATTTTTATCTCTTAATAAATCTACATCTAATTCTATTGCGTTTTCTAAATATTCATCAATTAAGATATTATTATTTACTGATACATTCATAGCTTTTTTAGAAAATAATTCTAAAGACTTATCGTCATATGCAATTTCCATTGCTCTTCCTCCTAAAACATAAGAGGGTCGAATTAAAATTGGATATTTTATTGCATTAGCTATTTTTTTAATCTCATGTAAATTATTGCTTATTCCATTTTTAGGTTGTTGAATATTTAATTTTTTCAAAGTGTTACTAAAAAGATCTCTATCTTCAGCAAGATCTATGGCTTTTGTAGAAGTTCCTAAAATATTTAAACCTGCTTTTTCAAGTTCCTTTCCAATTTTTAGAGGTGTTTGACCTCCAAATTGAACATAAACTCCAAGAACTTTACCATTTGAATTTTCTTTATTATAAATTTCAATAACACTTTCAGCAGTTAAAGGTTCAAAATAAAGTCTGTCAGCAGTATCATAGTCTGTTGATACAGTTTCAGGATTACAGTTTATCATTATTGTTTCAATATTTTTTTCTTTAAGAGCATAAACTGCATGAACACAACAATAATCAAACTCTATTCCTTGCCCTATTCTATTTGGACCTCCTCCTAAAATTATTATTTTGTTTTTATTTGTTGGATTAGATTCACAAAATTTTGAATTATCATAACTCCAATCATAGGTAGAATATAGATAAGGTGTTTTGGAATCAAATTCACCTGCACAAGTATCAACAAGTCTAAAAACAGGATGAATTTCATTCTCATTTCTTAACTTCCTAATTTTATTTTCATCAATTTTTTTAATTTTTGCAATTTTTTTATCAGTGAACCCATATGACTTTGCTAGCAAAAGTAAATTTTTATTTAGGTCTTCTTTTTTAATAATATTTTCTATTTTTATAATTTTTTCAATTTCATTTATAAACCAAGGATCATATTTAGTTATTTGTTGAATAATTTTTTTGTCTATATTCAATCTAATTGCTTCTCCAATTACTAAAAGTCTTTGAGAAGATTGTGGCTTAAGTTCATTAATTATATTTTCTTTATTAAAACTAGTGTTTTTAGGAGAATCTAATCCATCTAAATCATATTCTAACGATGCAAATCCTTTTTGTATTGATTCGGTAAATGACCTTCCTATACTCATTGTCTCACCAACCGATTTCATCGAAGTAGTTAAATTAGAGTCTGTTCCTGTAAATTTTTCAAAAGTGAAACGAGGAATTTTACTAACAATATAATCTATACTTGGCTCAAAACTTGCTGGGGTAGTAGAAGTAATATCATTTTTTAATTCATCTAAAGTGTAACCTATTGCTAATTTAGCAGCTATTTTAGCAATAGGAAAACCAGTAGCTTTTGAAGCTAGGGCTGAAGATCTGCTTACTCTTGGATTCATTTCAATTACATTTATTTCTCCATTAATAGGATTTATTGCAAATTGGACATTAGACCCTCCAGTATCAACTCCTATTTTTCTTAAAACCTTAATACTAGCATCTCGCAAAAGCTGATATTCTTTATCAGTTAAGGTTAGTGATGGAGCAACAGTAATACTATCTCCTGTATGAACACCCATTGGATCAACATTTTCAATTGAACAAACTATGATACAGTTATCTTTAGAGTCTCTTACTACTTCCATTTCAAATTCTTTCCATCCAGCTACAGATTTTTCAATTAAAATTTGGCTTGTAGGACTTGCATTTAGACCTCTATTGCACAATTCTGTAAATTCGCTATTTGTATATGCTACTCCTCCGCCAGTACCTCCTAAAGTAAAACTAGGCCTGATAACTAAAGGTAGTTCTAAATCTATTTTAACTTTTTCAGCATTCTCAATATTATTTACTATTGTGCTTTTAGGACATGAAAGTCCTATTTCTTTCATAGTATCTTTAAATTTCTGTCTATCTTCTGCTAATTCTATAGCTTTTGGATTAGCTCCAATCATTTTTACATTATATTTTTCAAGAATATTATCATTAAATAATTCCATAGAGACATTAAGTGCAGTTTGACCACCCATAGTAGGTAATAATGCATCAGGTTTTTCAATTTTTATTATTTTTTCTACAAATTCTTTAGTTATGGGCTCAATGTAAGTTCTATTTGCTAATTCAGGATCAGTCATAATAGTAGCTGGATTTGAATTTATTAATACAATTTCATATCCTTCTTCTCTTAAGGATTTGCAGGCTTGAGCACCGGAATAATCAAATTCACAGGCTTGACCTATAACAATAGGTCCTGCACCTATAATTAATATCTTTTTAATATCATTTCTTTTAGGCATATTTTTCTACTTCTTTATAAAATTTCTTAAATAAATAATGACTATCATGTGGACCAGGACTCGCTTCGGGATGATACTGAACACTAAAAATGGGAAGCTCTTTATGTTCTATGCCTTCATTAGTACCATCAAAAAGAGAAATATGAGTTTCAATAACATTTGATGGAAAAGAATTTTTATCAACTTCAAATCCATGATTTTGAGATGTAATTTCTACTTGAGAGGTTTGTAAATTTTTTACAGGGTGATTGGCTCCTCTATGTCCTTGAAACATTTTTTTAGTTTTAGCACCTAAAGCTAAACTTAGTATCTGATGACCTAAACAAATACCAAAAATAGGAATCTTCATATCAATTATTTTTTTAATTGTTGGAATTATTATTTTTCCAGTAGCAAAAGGATCGCCTGGACCGTTAGATAAAAAAACTCCTTTTGGATTAGTATTTAATATTTCTTCTATAGATGAGTGAGCTGGAAGAATTGTAGGTAAAAAAAAATTGTTGTTCAGATTTCGTAAAATATTTTTTTTAATGCCAAAGTCCAGACAAGCAATATTAAATTTTCCCTCTTTATTTTGATTATATTTATTATTCGTTTGATCCCATATGCTTTCATTAGTTTCATATTTATTATCAGTGGAAATTAAAGTAGCAAGGTCAAGATTTTCTAATCCTTTCCATTCGGTTATTTTTTCTTTAAGGATATCTAAGTTTTTTTCTTTATCTCCAAAGTGAATAATAGCCGCTTTTATTGCTCCTTCTCTTGCTAAAGTTCTAGTTAAATATCTTGTATCTATATTAGTAATACATGGAGTGTTATTTTTTTTTAAAAACAAATCCAAGTTATTTTGACTTCTCCAGTTAGAATAGTGATCAATTTGTTGATTTAATATACATCCGCAAGCATGAACTTTGTTGGATTCTAAATCAAGATTATTTGTTCCAACAATACCTATATGTGGAAAGGTGAAAGTAATAATTTGTTTAGAATATGACGGGTCAGTAAGAGTTTCTTGATAGCCAGTTTGCGAAGTATTAAAGCATAGCTCACCAATATTATATGTTTTAGCCCCAAAACCCTTGCCCCAGAAAACCTGACCATTTTCTAAAATAAGAGCAGCTGTGGGTTTTTTTACAATAAATTGTTTATTAAAATCCTCCTCCATACTTAGAAACGTCAAACGCAAGTTTTACTAGGCATTTTGATTTATTTAGTCAAGGATTAGTTGTAATTCTAAATAAGAGTTATAATAATAATTTGTAAATATTTAAACGATTCTATTTATTGAGGTGCAGTTATGAGTTTAAGGTTAAAAATTGAAGAAAATTACAAAAATGCAATTAAAGACAAAAATAATAATGAAATTAATACTTTAAGATTAATTAAGAGTGCCATTAAAGATAAAGATATTGAATCAAGGACTAAAAATAAAGAAGAAGGAATAACTGAATCTGAAATAATGTCATTGCTTCAAACCTTAATTAAGCAAAGAAAAGACTCAATTGATTCCTTTAAGCAAGCCTCAAGAGATGATTTAATTGAAATAGAACAATCTGAAATAAATATAATATCAGAGTTTCTTCCTAAACAAAAAGGTGAAGAAGAAACTAAAACAATAATTGAAAAAATAATTAATGAAAAAAACTATGAAACAATAAAGGATATGGGTAAGTTGATGGGAGACTTAAAAACAAATTATTCAGGAAGTATAGACATGGCTTTAGCAGGAAAAATAGCTAAGTCTAGATTTAAAGTATAATTTTTTTAAAATGTCTTTTTCAAAAATTGATCTAGATAATATTAAATCTAAAATTTCTATTAGGAGTGAGTTAGAAAAAAAAACAAAACTTATTCAAAAAGGAAAAGATTATTGGTGTTGTTGTCCATTTCATGAAGAAAAAACTCCTTCTTGTAAAATAAATGATGATTATGGATCATTTTATTGTTTTGGTTGTGGTGCTAAAGGGGATATTTTTACAATTTATACTGATTTATATAATTACAACTTTATTGATGCGGTTAAAGAACTATCTCAAAAATCAGGAGTGAAAATTAATTTTGAAAATGATAACACATACAAAAACAAAAATAAAATAGAAGAAATTTTAAAATTATCATGCTTATGGTTTCAAGAAAACCTCAATCATTCCTCAGCTAATATTTGTAATGAATATCTAATAAAAAGAAAACTTACAAAAGAAACGATACAAAAATTTAAACTTGGTTATTCTTATAATAAAGACATAAGTTTATATAAATATCTTAAAAGTAAATTTTTTACAGATGAAGAAATATTAGAAAGTAATGTTGCAAAACTAGATAAGAATAAAAAAATAAGAGATTTTTTTTATAAAAGATTAATTTTTCCTATTTGTAATGCCCAGGGAAAGATTGTAGGCTATGGAGGACGGGCCTTAGATGCATCTAATCCTAAATATATCAATTCACCAGAGAGTAATTTTTTTCAAAAAAGATATTTATTATATAATTTAAATATTGCTAAAGAATTTGCTCGTAAAAAAAATAATTTACTAATTTGTGAAGGTTATATGGATATAATCTCTTTAAATCAGAATGGCATTAATAGTGTGGTAGCTCCTTTAGGAACAGCTTTAACAGAAGAGCAACTTCAACTTGCATGGAAATATTCTGATAAGCCAACAATTATGTTTGATGGTGATAGTTCAGGTGTGAGAGCATCATATAAAGTTGCAATTATGGCCCTATCTCTAATATCACCAAATAAATATTTACAATTTATTTCTTTACCCAATGATATTGATCCTGATAAATATATAAATGAATATTCATTATCAAATTTTTTATCAGTATTAAAAAATCCAGATCCTCTCTCTCACTTTATTTTTAATCAATCTATTAAATCTGTTTCTCTAAACAATGTTGATGAAAAAATATCATACGATAAATATTTAGATGATTTAGTAGATACAATTAAAGATAAAAAATCACAATATTTTTATAAAAATGAATTTAAGTCACTTTTTTTTAGTAATATTAGAAAAAAAGGTAAAAAAGAATTTAAATATAAAATTTCTAATACCGAACCACAAAAAAATTTAAATAAAGTTCAAAATTTGTCTTTTATTGCTACTATACTTAATCATCCTTCGGTCAGAAATGAAATTTTAATTGAATTTTTGAAAAGTGATTTATTTAATAAAGATGAAAAAGTCTTACTTAATGAATTAAAGAATGAAAGATTTAATAAATTAGATAATAGAGAAATATTAAAGATTTTAGATAATCAGATCCACATACAAATTGTAAAACAAAGCTTAAGTTCTAAAATTTATAAGCTTTTCCCTTATTCTTCTCCCAATCATGATCCCGAGATATCAAGAGAAGAGGCATTAAAATCTCTAAAAAATCTTAATACAAGGCTTTTAAATTTGCAAAAAATAAATAAAAGCCTAGATACGTTTATAAAAGAATCTAACCAACTTAATTGGGAAGATTTACAAAAAATTAATATTGAAATTACGAATGAAGATTAATCTATATGCCAGTAAAAACTCAAAATAAAAAAAAACAAATAAAGAAAAAAACCCTAAATAAAAAAGTTTCATCTAAAAAAAAGAAGGTTTTATCTAAAAGGAAAAAATCTACATTAATTAAGAAAAAAAAGGTTTTGAAATCTAAAAAGAAAGTTAAAAAAAGTGTAAAAAAACAAAAAAATATTAAATCTTCTAAAAATATTAAATCAAAGAAATCTTCTTTAAAAGAAAAGAAAGTTGTTAAAAGTTCAGTAAAACCAATTAGAAAAAAAAGAGAAAAAAAAGTAATTAATTTTGATGATTATATAAAAGGTATAGTAACAAAATTAATTGAAAAATATAAAATTGATGGAATTTACACAAATAAAATAATTGAAAAGAAAATACCAAAAAAATTTAGAATACCTGTAAATATTTTGAAAGTTACTAATGTTTTAAAGCAAAATAATCTAACAATAGTTAGCGAAGAAGAAGCGGCCGAATTGGCTAAAATTGAAAAAGAATCTAAACAAACTTCAGATGGTTCTGCTGAAGATAATAAAAAACAATCAGGCAAAACTGATGATCCAGTAAGATTATATTTACGAGATATGGGGGCAGTTGAACTTTTAAGCAGAGAAGGAGAAATAGCAATTGCAAAAAGAATTGAAGCTGGAAGAGAAAAAATGATTGGTGCAATTTGTGAAAGTCCAATGACAATGCGATCAATAATTAATTGGAAAGAATCTATTAAAGAGGGAACGATGCTTTTAAGAGATATAGTTGATTTAGAGCAAACCTATGACATGTCTGATATTGGTGACTCAAAAATAGATGATACTTTAAGCCTTATAGAAGGTGCCGGAACTACTTCTAAAGAAAATAAAAAAGAAGAAAAAATTGCAAAAGATAAAAGTGAAAATAATGATAATAGTGAATCCATTAGTGAGGAAGAAGAAGAAGGCTTAAATGTTTCTCTAGCAGCAATGGAAGAAAAATTAAAACCAAAAGTACTGAAAGATTTTGATGAAATTACCAAACTCTTTAAAAAGCTTCAAAAATATAGCCAAGAGTTAGTTGTTGCTGATAAAAAAAATGAAAATCAATACAAGTCATTAGAAAAAAAATATAAAAAAATTCAAAAAGAAATGATTTCTTCAATGAAAGAGGTTCATTTTAATGCATCTACCATTGAAGCTTTAATGGAGTCTTTGTATGAGTTAAATAAAAAATTATTAGTAAGAGAAGGTCGAATGTTAAGGTTAGCAATAAGTGCAGGTATCTCAAGAGATTTATTTGTTGAACAATATCTTAAATTTAATTTTGAAAAAAATTGGATCCAATCACTTTTAAATTTAAAAGATAAAAAATGGGAAAAATTTATAAATAAAAATCATATAGAAATTAATAATTTAATTGATGAAATAAAAGAAATTCAAATAGCATGTGAACTTCCATTATTTGAATTTAGAAGAATAGTAAGCACTGTACAACAAGGAGAGAGATCAGCAAATCGTGCAAAAAAAGAGATGATTGAATCAAACCTTCGTTTAGTAATTTCAATTGCCAAAAAATATACCAATAGAGGTCTTCAGTTTTTGGATTTAATTCAGGAGGGAAATATAGGTCTAATGAAAGCTGTTGATAAATTTGAATACAGAAGAGGGTATAAATTTTCTACTTACGCCACTTGGTGGATTAGACAAGCTATAACCAGATCTATAGCTGATCAAGCACGGACTATTCGTATACCAGTTCATATGATTGAAACAATTAATAAGATTGTTAGAACAACTAGACAAATAATGTCAGAAATTGGAAGAGAACCCACTCCTAATGAACTAGCTGAAAGACTTCATATGCCTTTAGATAAAGTTAAGAAAGTACTTAAGATAGCTAAAGAACCAATTAGTTTAGAAACTCCTGTGGGCGATGAAGAAGATAGCTCTTTAGGAGATTTTATAGAAGATAAAAATGCTCTTATACCTATTGAAGCTGCAGTTAAGAGCTCTTTACGTGATACTACAACAAGAATTTTATCTTCATTAACACCTAGGGAAGAGAGAGTTCTTAGAATGCGTTTTGGAATAGGTATGAACAGCGATCATACTTTAGAAGAGGTAGGACAGCAATTTAGTGTCACTAGAGAACGTATTAGACAAATTGAAGCAAAAGCTCTTCGTAAATTAAAACACCCTACTAGAGCGAGAAAATTAAAAACATTTTTAGATGAATGATGGAGTTAACACTCCTAGGGACTGGTTGCCCAAAAGTTGATTATAAAAGATTTGGGCCTGCAAATTTAATTTCTACTAAGATGACTAATATTTTAGTCGATTGTGGATCTGGAATTACTCAGCGTCTAGATCAAATAAATGTATCGACTGCTGAGATTGATGCTTTATTTTTAACTCATCTTCATTCTGATCATGTAATTGATTTATATCAACTAATTATTTCTTCTTGGCATTCTTATCGAATCAAACCTTGGAAAGTATATGGGCCCAAAGGCACAAAAAAATTTGTTTCTAAAATTATGAATGCTTGGCAAGAAGAGAGAATGCAAAGAATAAAATATGAAAAAAGATCTTCTACTAAGGCTTTTAATATAATTGTTAAAGAATTTTCAACTTCAGGAACGATTAATATCAAAGATTTAAAAATAAAATACTTTGAAGTTGATCATAAGCCCGTACCTTTTGCATATGGATTTTGTTTTTTAAAAAATAATAAGAAATTAACCATCAGTGGTGATACAAGACCATGCGAAAATATAATGAAATTTGGTCAATTATCTGATGTATTATTACATGAAGTATTTATTGAAGATGAAATAAAAGAAACAAATAAAATGAGAACTTTAAAAACTCTCCATAATGTGAAAGACTATCACACACCTTCAAGTATTGTGGGAAAAGTTGCTAGCTTAACTAGATGCAAAAAATTAGTACTCACTCATTTAGTGCCTACTAAATTTAATGAAAAAAAATTAAAAAAAATTGTAAAAAATGATTTTGGGAAAAATCCAATAATTGGAAGGGATTTATTAAAAATTAAGATATAATGGTGGGCCCTCGAGGACTTGAACCTCGGACCACTCCGTTATGAGCGGAGCGCTCTAACCAACTGAGCTAAGGGCCCTGAAAATGCTATTATAGTGGTATAACTAAACTTTCAATAGTTAAAGATTAAATATTAAATCCATTATTTTTAATTACATCAGAATAGAAATAATAAGATTCTTTTGGTGTTCTTTTTAATGTTTTAAAATCAACATGAATTAAACCAAATCTTTTTTCAAATCCAAGAGCCCATTCAAAATTATCTATCAAAGACCAAGCTGTATAACCTCTTACATCAGCGCCATTATTTATTGCTTTTTTAACTGCTGTTAAATATTTTTTATAAAATTCTATTCTTTTAAAGTCATTAACCTTTCCATTTTCAATTTTATCTGGATAAGAACATCCATTTTCTGTGAGGTAAATTATAGGATTATTGTAATCATTTTTTAATTCCATTATTTGTTTATAATATGATTCTGGAGCAATTTCCCAATTCATAGATGTTAATTCAACATTTGTTAAATTAAATGGTTTTTCATTTCCATATGCGCCCCTAGCTTTTAATAAGTGAGTAGTATCTGCTTTAACTCTTGTATGCTGATAATGATTTAGTCCAATATAGTCATTTTTTTGATTAATTATTTGCATATCACCATCTTTAAAATACTTTTCAATTTGTGTTAAAAATTCTTTTGGATATTTCCCTTTATACATAGGGTCTAAAAAAATTCTGTTCCAATACATATCGTAAATTCTAGACGCATCAATATCATCTTTTTTGTTTGTACAAGGAATACAAGGTCCAAGATTTAAAACACATCCTAATTCTAAATCAGATTTAATTGATCTCATTGATTGCATGCTTAATCCGTGAGCTAAATTCACATTATGTACTGAAGAAATAAAATGATCAAAATCAGATATTCCTGGAGCCATATACCCATCAGCTAGACCATGAATGGTAAAAACAGCAGGTTCATTAAATGTAGATACAAAATTTATTCTATCACCTAATTCTTTAACAATAATATATGCATAATCAGCAAATATTTTTGATGTATCTCTATTAGACCAACCACCTTCATCTTGCAGAGATTGTGGCAAGTCCCAATGATAAAGAGTAACTAGAGGTTTTATATTTTTGCTTAATAATTCATCAATTAATTTAGAATAAAAATCTAAACCTTTTTGAATAATCTGACCTTTACCTTTAGGAAGAATTCTTGTCCAGGATATTGAAAATCTATAAGCAGACATATTAATTTCTGCCATCAAATTTATATCTTCTTTGAATTTGTGGAAATGATCTATTGCAATATCGCCATTATCATTATTCTTAATTTTTCCTGATGTGTGTGCAAAAGTATCCCAAATGCTCTTTCCTTTATCATTCTTTGTATGAGCACCTTCAATCTGATAACTAGAAGTAGCAGCTCCCCACAAAAAATTTTTTGGAAATTGTATGTCCATAAATAATAATCTATATTATATATTAATTTAAAATTCAGAATCATTAAAAATAGGATATCAATTAATAAAAAATATGCCCTTAATTAGTATGCGCCAATTATTAGATCATGCAGCAGAAAATGATTATGGTGTTCCTGCATTTAATGTAAATAATTTAGAACAAATTAGAGCAATTATGGAAGGTGCTCAGCAAATGAATAGCCCTGTTATTATTCAAGCTTCAGCTGGAGCAAGAAAATACTCTGGACCAATATTTATAAAAAATATGATGCAAGCTGCAGTTGAGGAGTTTCCAACAATACCTATTGTAATGCATCAAGATCACGGCGGTACACCAGATGAATGTGAGGAATGTATAGAATTAGGATTTACTTCAGTAATGATGGATGGCTCTTTATTATCAGATCAAAAAACCCCTTCAAATTTTGATTATAATGTAAAGGTGACAAAAGAAACTGTAAAAATTGCTCATGCTAAAGGAGTCTCTGTAGAAGGTGAATTAGGATGTTTAGGTTCTCTAGAAACTGGTATGGGAGAAAAAGAAGATGGGGTAGGGGCCGAAGGAGTTTTATCTCACTCACAACTTTTAACTGATCCTGAAGAAGCTGCAGATTTTGTAGACCAAACCCAAGTTGATTGCTTAGCTATTGCAATTGGCACTAGTCATGGAGCATATAAATTTACTAAACCACCTACAGGAGAAGTATTAGCAATAAACAGAATTAAAGATATTCATCAAAAAATACCTAATACTCATCTTGTAATGCATGGCTCTTCTTCTGTGCCTAAAGAATTATTGGATATTATTAATGATAATGGAGGTAAAATTAGTGAGACCTATGGAGTACCGATTAAAGAAATTCAAGAAGGAATTAAAAATGGAGTTCGCAAGGTGAATATTGATACTGATTTGAGACTTGCTGCTACAGCAGCGGTAAGGAAATTTTTTTTTAAAAACCCTGAGCAATTTGACCCAAGAAAATATTTAATTGAAAGTAAGAATGAAATGAAAAAAATTGTAATTCAAAGGTTAACTGAATTTAAAAGTGCTGGTAACGCTTCAAAAATAAAACCTTTACCTCTTTCTTTAATGTCAAAGAGATATTCCTCAGGTGAATTATTACAAAATATCAATTAAATTATTCAACTAATTTACTAATTTATTATAACTAATTTCATTTTGTTTTTTTAGAATAATATTTAATTCACTTAAGTTATAATCAACATTTTTCAACATTGAGTTAAATTCAGATCTTTTTGTAACAACTATAGATATATCAGCTACCAAAAGATCAATTACATAATATCTTTCCTTAGATTTTTTTACTCTCCAGGTAACAATAAGACTACCTGTATCATTATATATTTCCATATCAATTAAAGTAATTTTATTTTTTGAATCATATTGTGAATTTATAAGAGAATAGTCTTGATCTGAGTAGCCTTGCATCATAGAAGCGATATTTAGTGCTAAATGTCTTTTAAAGAGTTGAATGTATTCCTTCTTAGTACTTTTATCTGCAGTTTTCCAAGAATCTCCAGAAACAAACTTTGCAATACCTGAGCCAGCAAAATTATAATTTATGGTGTCCTCAATCATTAGAAATCTTGTTTCTTTTGACATATTATCATTTTGATAAGCATCTAGAATGATATCAATTTCTTTTTTTAACCAATCTGATGCCTCATCAGCCATAGATTGAGTTGATGGTAATAAAAATAAAAAAAATACTATATATAAAAATCTCATAAAAAAAATATTATTCAAATTCAATACTTATTAAAGGCAAGGGTGTTTCAGATTTATCATCTAAATTTAATACTGCAGCTTTTCTATTTTGATAATAAGAACTTCGAACAGCTGCATAATAATCAATTGAATTATTTCTTAAGGCATTTACTTCATCAATTATTTTTGATCTTTGATCTATTGCATTTGTAGCTGTTCTAAGAGGAAGTAACCATGCTTCGCCCTCTCTTACTGCATAAGCATTTATTGGATCAGTGGTATAAGTCAAAATCATTCCTGCAGTATCCCTTACATTTGAAGGTCCAAATATTGGCAGAACAATATAAAAACCATCTCCAATACCCCAAGTCGCTAAAGTTTGTCCAAAATCTTCTTGTTTTTGTTCTAAACCTATTTTTTCAGCAACATCAATTAGGCCAAATAAGCCAACTGTAGAGTTAACAATAAATCTACCTGAAGATTCTGCTGCATTTTTACCTTGCCCCTGCAAAAGTTGATTAACAACAACAAGAGGTAATTTTAGATTACCTAAAAAATTACCTATTCCAGATTGTATTGGGGAAGGAAGCTTTTTATATCCTTTTGCTGCTGGTTCTAAAACAATCTTATCAGCAAAATTATTAAAACTAAAAATAGCTCTATTTACTGGTTCCAAAGGATCAAAAATTTCATCCTCATAATTGCCTGTGTTAAAATCAGCAGAATCAGTACTAACATTATCAGATTCAGCTGCTATAATATTAGAGGCAAAAATGGAAATAAAGATAATAAAAATAAGGTTCTTATAAAATTTCATAACAAGTATTAAATTATCGTTAGACTATATAAATATATATCAATAAATATAACATAAATATGTCCGAAACTTTAAATAATTATCTTGATTTTTTAAATATTCAACAAAGAGATGCTGTAAAAAATACAGATGGAGCGTTGCTAGTCTTAGCTGGAGCTGGAAGTGGCAAAACACGGGTACTTACATTTAAAATATTACATTTACTTGTTGAAAAACTAGCATTTCCTAATCAAATATTAGCTGTAACTTTTACAAATAAGGCAGCTCTAGAGATGAAAACTCGTGTTACTAATCTATTAAATTACCCTATTGATAGTATGTGGTTGGGCACTTTCCACTCACTTTCAGCAAAAATTTTAAGACAACATTCTGAAATAGTTAATTTAAAATCAAATTTTGTTATTATCGATTCGGATGATCAATTAAAATTAATCAAACAAATTTGTGACATAGAAAAAATTGATATTGATGTACAATCTCCAAAGTTATTTTTAAACAAAATAAATGGCTTAAAAAATAAAGGTATTTTTTATGACTCAATTCCTCTAAATTTAACTAAGAAAAATCCTGAGATTAAAAAAATTTACAAAATTTATCAGCAAGAACTTGTCAGATTAAACTGTGTTGATTTTGGAGATTTAATACTTCATTGTATTAAGATATTTAGTATCAATAAAGATATTTGTTTTAAATACCAAAAATTATTTAAATATATTTTAGTTGATGAATATCAAGATATAAATCTAGTTCAACAAAAGTGGCTTGAGATATTATATAATGGAAATAAAAATATATGCTGTGTTGGAGATGATGATCAGTCAATATACTCTTGGAGAGGAGCTGAAATAAATAATTTATTAAATTTTGAAAAAAATTTTACAAAACCTATAATAATTCGTTTAGAACAAAATTATCGTTCAACAAAAAATATTTTAAAATGCGCATCTTCATTAATTAAAAAAAATGATGGGAGATATGGAAAAAATCTTTGGAGTAATAATGATGTTGGAGAAAAAATTTCTATTAGAGGATTTTGGCAAACTAAAGAAGAATCTATATTTGTTAGTGATGTAATAGAAAAACTATTACTTGAAAAAAAATCTCTTAAAGAAATTGCAATTTTATTTAGGGTTTCTGCTCACACAAGATCGTTTGAAGAACGTTTTATAAGTTTAGGTTTACCTTATAGAATAATTGGAGGATTAAGGTTTTATGAAAGAAAAGAAATTAAAGATGTTATAGCTTATTTAAGGTTAATAAATAATTTAAATGATGATCTAGCCTTTGAGAGAATTATCAATGTTCCCAAAAGAGGAATTGGAAAGACTACTATTCAAAAAATTCACTCTATTGCAAGATTAGAAAAAATATCAATGTTTGAAGCTTCAAGTATTCTTATTCAAGACTCAAGTAGCAAAATAAATAATGAAATAAGAAATTTTATTAATAATGTTAATCAATGGTCAAATTTAAAAAATAAATTAAATCATGTAGATCTTGTTCAATTAATTTTGGAGGATTCAAAGTATATTGCTTTTTTAGAAACAGAAGAAAAAAAATCAAAAAATCCTGAAAACTTAAATCGTTTGGATAATATTAAGGAATTTGTAGAAAGTTTAAAAGATTTTGAAAATTTAGAGGGATTTTTAGAACATGTAAGTTTAGTGATGGAGAATAATACAAACACCTCAGGCTCAACAATTTCACTAATGACCATACATGCATCTAAAGGACTAGAATTTGATTATATATTTTTAGCTGGTTGGGAAGAAGGTGTTTTTCCAAGCAAAAAATCTTTAGATGAATTGGGTAAAACTGGACTTGAGGAGGAGAGAAGACTAGCTTATGTTGCTTTAACGAGAGCAAAAAAAAAGATTTATATCACTTATGTGAATCAAAATAGATATTCTTACGCATCCCATGATTTTAATCTACCTTCTCGTTTTATAGATGAGCTTGATAAAAATTTAATTGAAATTATTGATTCCAGTTATTTTGCAAATAATGATTTAATTGAAGATATGAATCAAAGTAATCAATTTCAAGAAAATTATATCACACCAGGTAGAAAAAGATTATTATCTAAAGTAAATAAAGATGAAGATAATTGGGAATTTAATCAGGATTTTGAATTAATTGAAGATTATACAAAATCGATTAAAAAAGGATCTAGAGTATTTCATCAAAAATATGGATATGGAAATATCCTTAGTTTTGAAGGAGAAAAAGCTGAAATAAAATTTGCAAAATCTTCCCAAAAAAAAGTATTTCTAAAATATCTAAAAATTATTGATTAGATTTTTTTTATCCATTCTTCTTCAGTAAGAATATTAATTTTTAATTCTTTAGCTTTTTTTAATTTACTACCAGGTTTTTCACCTACAATTAAAAAATCAGTATTTTTAGAAATTGAGCTTGTAATTTTTGCACCCATTTGTTGCGCTAAATACTTACTTTCTTCTCGTGACATTTTTTTTAAAGTTCCAGTAAAAATAATATTTTTATTTGTAAAAAAACTTAATTTATCAGGTTTCTTAAAATTATTTACCTTTATAATTTTTACTAATTTATTTACAGTGTATAAATTATTTTCTCTTTTAAAAAAATTCAATATAGAACTTATTGCTTTTGGACCGAGACCATCTATTAATAGCAATCTTTCTTTATTATTTGTATTTTTTAGAAATTTTTCAATATTTGCAAATTCTTTGGCTAGTAATTTAGATATTGTTTCACCTATATATCTTATACCTAAAGAAAAAATAAATTTATCAAGATCAATATTTTTGCTTTTGTTGATTGCATTTATTAAATTATTAAAAGATAAATTTCCCCATCCATTTAGTAAAATTATTTTTTTTTCATATTTTTGTATTGAAAAAATATCTTCTATTTTTTTTATATAATTTAATTCATAAAATTGTTTAATTTGTTTTTCTCCAAATCCATCAATATTAAGGCTTTTTTTGCTAACAAAATGTACTAATTGTCCTATAATTTGATCTTTGCAAGAGTTAAGATTTGTGCATCTTAAAATTGCTTCCTCTTTTTCTTTGATTGTTTGACTGTTACATGTCGGGCAATACTGAGGGGAAAGTATTTTTTTGCTCCTATTATTAGATTTTTTAATGACTTTTACAACTTGGGGTATTACATCACCTGCCCTTTGTATTTCTACTAAATCATTAATTCTAATATCTTTTTTTTCTATTTCTTCAAAATTATGAAGTGTGGCATTTGAGACTAATACTCCACCTATGTTTACTGGCTCTAATCTAGCTACTGGTGTTATAGCCCCAGTTCTGCCAACTTGAAAATCTATATCTAAAATTTTAGTGGAAGTTTTTTCAGCAGAAAATTTGAGAGCTATTGCCCATCTAGGATTTTTTCCAACAAAACCCAATCTATTTTGTATATCGTAATTATTAACTTTATAAACTATTCCATCAATATCATAGCTAATTTTACTTCTTGAATTTTCAATTTTTTTATAAAAATCATACATTAAATTTATTGCATTAACCTTTTCAATCATTTTGCTTAATGGTATTTTCCACAAACTAAGATCACTATAAAAATCTTCTATTGATAAATATCTTTTATTTGAATACCCAAGACCATGAGCAATAAATTTAAGCGGTCGTTTTTTTGTGATATTTGGGTCTAATTGTCTTAGACTACCCGCAGCTGCATTTCTTGGGTTAGAAAACTTCTCCTTATCTTCAAGTTTTGAATTTAATATTAAAAAATCTTTTTTTTCTAAATAAATTTCTCCTCTTACTTCAATTTCTTTTGGAATATTTGATCCAATTAATTTCTTAGGTATATCTTTAATATTATAAATATTATTTATTACATTTTCCCCAATTGATCCATCGCCTCTAGTAGTTGCTGAAATTAATATACCTCTTTTGTAATAAAGATTTAATGATAATCCATCTATCTTTGGCTCACTAATAAAATTTATTTTATAATTAGGAGCTTTATTTAAAAATTTTTTTATTCTTTCAGTAAAATCTTCAAGATCTTTTTTATTAAAAGCATTGGCAAGTGATAACATTTTTATTTTATGTTCTATTTTTTCAAATTTATTAGATATTTCAGTGCCTAAAGAACTATTTGGACCATCTTTTAATATCAAATGAGGATAATTTTTTTCTAATTCATTATTTTCTTTTATTAGCTTGTCAAATTGACCATCAGTTATTTTGGGATTATCTTTTTGATGATAGAGAATATTATGTTCTTTTATTATTTGTGAAAGTTCTTTTAGTCTTTTTATTATGCTACTTTCTTTATTCTTTAGGTTCATTTTTCTTAAATAAATTAAATATTTTTTTTCTTAAAGTATCTTTGTTTTTTTCTTCGTTAATTAAGTTATATGCATATTTATACCATTCAGAATTTGGATAATTATAAACAATAACTGAAGCAGCTTTATATGCTTCTTCTTGCATTCCTAAAATTGTATAAACTTCAACTAATCTATATATTGCCTCAGGAATAAATTTAGACTTTGGAAACTCCTCTATAACTTTATTATATCTTCCTAAGGCAGCTAAATATTGCTTTTGTTCAAGATAAAATATTGCTATTTCCATATTTTTTGCAGCAATAATTTCATTAATAAAAATTAACTTTTGTCTACTATCTTTAGCGTATTCTGAATCTGGATACCTATTTAAAAGTTCTAAAAAATTTTGTTTTGCTTCTTCATTATTCTTTCCATCAAAATTTTCTCCAGAAATTTGTTCAAAATAAGAAACAGCTCTCATGTAGTAAACGTAATCTATGTTTTTATGTGAAGGATAAATTTTTATAATTCTATTAAATTTATAAATTGCTTCATCATAATTTAAAGCTAAGTAATCAATAAAACCTAACATAATTTCAGATTGAACACCTTCATTTGATAAAGGGTATTTATAAATAATTTCTTTAAATGTTAAAGAAGCTTGCTCATAATTTTCTTGATTCATATCATTCATTGCTACTTTGTAAAGCTCAGTAGATGTTGGTTCAATTACATTGCTATTTAATTTTTCAACGTTATTTGAACAGCTTATAATTATCAAATTTATGAAGATAATATAAAAAAATATCTTTAGTTTTTTCATTTAAATTTTATATATATGCAAAGGAAGTTAATTTGAATGAAATTTATAAATAAATACAAATCAGCTAATTTTAATACAAGAAAAAAGGGGCATAGAATTAAATTTATAATATTGCATTATACTGCAATAAAGTCAGATTATGAAGCAATTAAGCACTTAATAGATAAAAAGAATAAAGTTAGCAGTCATTTTTTAGTCAATAAAAAAGGAAAAATTTTTAGTCTTGTGGATTCAAAAAAGAGAGCTTGGCATGCTGGAAAATCTTTTTGGAAAGGTGACATGGATATTAATTCAAGTTCTATTGGAATTGAACTTGATAATACTGGACATTATTTAAATTTTGAAAGATATCCAAAAAAACAAATTGATTCTTTAATTAATTTGTTAAATTTTTTAAAGAACAAATTTAAAATAGATGATCAAAATTTTCTATCTCACTCTGATATATCTCCATATAGAAAAAATGATCCTGGAGAAAAATTCCCTTGGAAGAAATTGCTAAAATGTAATTTAGGATTCACTCCTAAAGCACTGTCCCAAAAAGAATATGAAACAATAAAAAAGAATCTAAATTTAAAAAGAAATAAAACTTTAAAGCAAAGCGCATTATACATGCTTTCAAATATAGGTTATGATATTTCACTAGCAAAAAAAAATAATAGTAAATATTTTTTTATGTTAATAAGGGCTTATCAAATGCATCATAGGCAAAAGTTAGTAAATGGTAAGCTAGATAATGAAACTGTAAAGCTTATAGCAAGTCATTTTAATCAAACATTGACCATTTAATCTTTTTGTTTTATCAGCTATTTTGAGATGGTGCGATGATCGCTTGATTTATCAAGAGGAAAGTCCGGGCTCCACTGGAAAATAAAACCAGGTAACACCTGGCAAGTGAAAGCTTAGGGAAAGTGCAACAGAAAACAAACCGCCTATGAATTTAGGTAAGGGTGAAAAGGTGAGGTAAGAGCTTACCGCAATATTGGTAACAATATTGGCATTGAAAACCCTTTTAGGAGCAAGGCCAAATAGGAGTAATGCTATATTCCAGTAAAGTTACTCGGGTAGGCTGCTTGAGACAAATGGTGACATTTGTTCTAGATTAATGATCATCAAATTTATTATAAATTTACAGAACCCGGCTTAGGCACCATCTTTTATATTTAATAAGAACATATATAGAACAAATTTTTTTGCGTTATTACCCATTGACGCCCATAATTTCCCATGATAACCCAATTATAGTTTTTTGGAGTTAGTTTTTTATGAATTTATTTTTATCTGAATTTACAAATAAAGTAGATAAGAAAGGTAGAATTTCTTTACCTTCTATTTTTAGGAATGCACTTCCAAAAAATAATAAAAATGAAATAATTTTATATAAATCAATAAAATTTAATTCCATTGAAGGATGTAATAGCGAAAGAATAAATGAAATAGCAGAGAGAATAAATAAGCTAGACATTTTTTCAGATGACCAGGATGATTTTGCAACTTCTTTATTTTCTGAAATGGTTCCTACTAATTTAGACAAGGAAGGTAGGTTTTTGATACCTGAAACACTTAAAAAACATTCAAATATATCTTTAGAGGCAACATTTATAGGTCAAGGACATTTTTTTCAAATATGGGAGCCTAAAGCTGCATTAGTAAGAAAAAAACAATCAAGAGAAAGATTGTTGAAAGAAAAAAAGACTTTAAGTTCTATAATTTCAAACTTGAAAGCTAAAGATGGAAAATAAACACATACCTGTAATGATAGAAGAAGTTAAGTCTTATATTCCTGCTAATAAAGAATTAAATATAATTGATGCAACATTTGGAGGTGGAGGATATTCAAAAATAATTTTAGAGAACTTTAAAATAGCAAAGCTAATAGCCATAGATCGCGATCCTTTATCTAATTCTTTTGCAAAAAAATTATCTGAAAAATATAATAACTTCAAATTAATTAATGGATGTTTTGGTGAAATAGATAATTTAATAGAAAAAGAAAATTTAAATAATAAAACACAGTTTGATTTAATTATTTTTGACTTAGGATTATCAACAAACCAGTTAGAAGATCCCAAAAGAGGATTTTCTTTTCTTACAAATAGTCCTTTAAATATGGGCATGGGTGAAAATAGAAAAACAGTACTGGATGTTGTTAATAAGTATTCAGAAAATGAATTGTCTAATATATTTTATAAATTTGGAGAAGAAAAATTTTCTAGAAGAATAGCTAAAAAGATAATTAATGTAAGAAAAATAAAAGAGATAGAAAATACTAAAGAACTATCATCTATAATAAAACAAAGTTATAAAAATAAATCTAAAATTGATCCAGCAACAAGAACATTTCAAGCTCTTAGAATATATGTTAATGATGAGTTAAATGAATTATCAAAAGCATTAGAAAAGAGTTTAAACCTCCTTAAGATTAAAGGAAAAATAATAATAGTTTCTTTCCATAGTTTAGAAGATAGGCTTGTGAAAGATTTTTTCAACCACAATAGTGGTAAAAGATGGCGTTCCTCCCGCCACTATCCGGAGCTAGTTGATGATGGTCCAATCACCTTAAAACTAATCACCAAAAAACCTATTAGACCATCAGACTTGGAAACAAAGATTAATCCGAGATCACGTTCAGCTAAGCTTCGGGTAGTAGAAAAAATATCAATTAACTAATATGAGATATTATAGTGCAATTATTTTTTTATTTGCATCAAGTATTTTTGCAGTTGTCTTATTATTATATTTTGCAAATATCACTAGAAATATTGAAAAAGAAAATTTTTTTTTATTAAGTAAAATTAAAAAAATAGAAGATCAAATAAATATAAATGAAATAGAATTCAGTTATTATAATAGTTATGAATATTTAATTAAAATGCAAAAAATTTATTTTGAAATTCCTAAAGAAAATAATCTAAATAAAAGAATAAGTTTTTATAATTTTAAAAAACAAAATTTAGAAAGCTTACAAACCGTAGGAATTAAGTAATTGTAAGTGATTATCAAATCAAAAAACTTTAAAATTTTTGATAGCGATGCTTTAAAAAAATTTCATAAAAGAATTTTTTTTTCTATTGTTGTTTTTTTATGCTGTTATTTTTTAGCTATTTTTAGAATAGCAGATGTAATGTTAATAGAAATTAATTTAAAGAAAAATCAAAATTATTCTACAACTTCTGAAAGAGGTAAGATTTATGATAGAAATGGACAATTATTATCAACTACCATTAATAGCCATTCTCTTTTTGTTAATACTTTAAGAATTAAAAAAGATAAAAGAATTC
>JBJKYT010000047.1:0-37535 GCA_045560915.1 Alphaproteobacteria bacterium | reverse complement strand
CGCAGAATATAGGGAAAATAATAAAATAATGGCTATATATATGGATTAATGGGTACTGCTTTTATCAATATTTACAGAAGAAATGTGAGATTTTTGAGATTTAATAATGTCTGATTCGCTCAAATTAAGGGGAGTTATTGGCTTGACAAGGCTATATTCAAGAATTGATTTCGCATCATTAACACTTACAATTTTGATGCTATTAACAATATCTTTATCTACTTCACTAAGGTCTTTTTTGTTTTCTTCAGGAATCAAAACAGTTTTAATACCTGCTCTTGAAGCAGCGTATAATTTTTCTTTTAATCCTCCTATCGGAAGAACCCTTCCTCTCAGTGTTATTTCTCCAGTCATAGCAATATCTTTCTTTATTTTATTGCCAGTCAAAGACGAAACAAGGCTATTAAAAATAGCTATTCCAGCACTAGGTCCATCTTTTGGAGTAGCTCCTTCAGGCACATGGACATGAATATCATATTTATCAAAATCTAATGGATTTATACCAAGACTCAAAGCCTGAGATCTAACATATGAACTAGCAGCCTGAATAGATTCTTTCATTACATCACCAAGCTTACCTGTTATAGTTAATTTGCCTTTTCCAATTGATAAAAGAACTTCAATTGATAATATCTCACCTCCTACCTCTGTCCAAGCTAAACCATTTGTTACGCCTATTAAGTTTTTCTTTTCAATTTCATTATTTCTATACTTTTCTATACCTAAATAATTTTTTATAGATTTTTTATCTAGTAAAATTTTTCTTTTTGCTCTAGTTTCTAAATCTTTGACAACTTTTCTACATATTTTTGAAATTTCTTTTTCTAAGCCTCTTACTCCAGCTTCTCTTGTGTAGTATCTTATAATTTGTTTAATTAAAGTTGAATTAAAATTTATTTCTGAATTTTTTAATCCATTATTCTTAATTTGCTTAGGCACTAAATATCTTTTTGCAATTTGATTTTTTTCATTTTCAGTATAACCTGGTATTCTTATTATCTCCATCCTATCTAATAAGGCTGCAGGAATATTAAGAGTATTTGCAGTACACACAAACATAACATCAGACAAATCATAATCCAGCTCTAAATAATGATCATTAAACTTATTATTTTGTTCCGGATCTAATACTTCAAGTAGTGCTGAAGAAGGGTCCCCTCTCCAATCAGAGCCTAATTTATCAATTTCATCTAATAAAATTAGAGGATTTGAAGTCTTAGACTTTTTCATAGCTTGTAAAAATCTTCCTGGCATAGATCCAATATATGTTTTTCTATGACCACGAATTTCAGCCTCATCTCTTACACCCCCTAATGACATTCTAACAAAGTTTCTCCCTGTAGAATTAGCAATAGATTTTCCTAAAGAAGTTTTACCCACCCCTGGAGGGCCTACTAAACAAAGAATTGGGCCTTTGATTTTATTAATTCTTTTTTGAACAGCCAAATATTCTAAAATTCTATCTTTTACTTTTGACAAACCATAATGATCTGACTCTAATATAGATTTAGCTTTTTTAATATTTTTTGAAATAGTTGAAGGGTTATTCCAGGGTATATTAACTACCCAATCAAGATAGTTTCTTATCACTGTGGCTTCTGCAGACATTGGGCTCATATTTTTTAACTTTTTAATCTCAGATTTACATTTCTCACTAGCTTCAGAGCTAAGTTTTAGTTTTTTTAATTTGTTTTCAATTTCTGCAATATCATCCACTTCATCATTATCACCCAACTCTTTTTGAATAGCTTTCATTTGTTCATTTAAGTAATATTCCTTTTGTGTTTTTTCCATTTGTCTTTTTACACGACCTTTAATCTTTTTTTCAATTTGCATTGAGTCAATTTCAGCAATTAAATATCCATATATTTTATCTAAAGATTTTTCTAAAGAAATAGTTTCTAATAATTCTTGTTTTTGATTTAAATTTATATTTAAATTTGCAATTACAACATCTGCTAATTTATTATAATCATTGTAGGTCTTCAAATTATTAATTATCTCAGGGGATATTTTTTTGTTAATTTTTTGATAAGACTCAAATTGTTCTAATATTATTTTAATTAAAGCTCTAATGTTAGAATTATTTTTAGATTTAATCTTTAGTGATGAGAAGTTAGCAATTAGATAGTCATTTTTTAAGTTAAATTCTTTAATATTTACCCTTTCTAAACCTTCAACTAATACTTTTATAGTTCCATCAGGTAATTTTAACAATTGTAATACTTTTGCTAAAGTGCCAACTTTATATAAGTGCTCAGAATTTGGGGAATCAACTTCAGGATTAATTTGGGTAACAAGTAAGATTTTCTTATCCTTTGTCATTACATTGTTAAGGGCATTAACAGAGGGTTTTCTACCTACAAATAAAGGGGCAACCATATGAGGAAAGACTACTATATCTCTCAAAGGTAAAACAGGTATAGAATTAGAGTTCATTGTTTATTTAAAATATGTATTATTTATTAATTTTCAAGATTTGTTAACAGCTATTTTTTCATTGCGTTTAGGTGAAAATAGAAGCATTGGCTCAATTTTTTTTGTTACCACATCACTATTTATAACTATTTTATTTAAATCTTTCTGGTCTGGAGATTCATACATTAGATCTACAAATAAATCTTCCATGATTGATCTTAAACCTCTAGCACCAGTTCTTCTTTTTACAGCAAGTTTAGCTATTTCAATTAAGGCATCATTTTTTATTTCTAAATCAATATTGTCCATTTTAAATAAAACTTCAAATTGCTTTGTTATAGCATTTTTTGGTTCTTTCATAATGCGAACAAGCATTTTTTCGTTAAGTTCAGTTAATGTCGCACAAACAGGTAATCGTCCAATAAATTCAGGTATCATGCCAAACTTTAACAAGTCTTCATTTTCTATCTTAGACAAAACATCACCTATTTTACTTGTTTCAAAATTTGAAAGATTTGAATTAAATCCTATTGAGGTGCCTTTAATTCTTGAATTAATTATATTTTCTATACCAGCAAATGCTCCTCCACATATAAAAAGTATATTTGAAGTATCTATATGAAGGAATTCTTGTTGAGGGTGCTTTCTACCTCCCTGTGGAGGGACGCTAGCAATTGTTCCTTCCATTATTTTTAACAATGCTTGTTGCACACCTTCACCTGAAACATCCCTTGTAATTGAGGGATTATCACTTTTCCTACCTATTTTATCTATTTCATCTATGTATACAATCCCCTTTTGGGCTCTTTCAACATTATAATCAGAAGCTTGAAGTAATTTCAAAATAATATTTTCTACGTCTTCTCCTACATATCCAGCTTCAGTTAAGCTAGTTGCATCTGCCATAGTAAATGGCACATCTAGTATTCTTGCTAAAGTTTGAGCTAATAATGTTTTGCCCGTTCCAGTAGGGCCTATTAATAAAATATTTGATTTTGAAATTTCTACATCTGAAGAAGTATTATTTGATAATCTTTTATAATGGTTATACACTGCAACAGACAAAGTTTTTTTTGCATCTTCTTGGCCTATAACATAATCATTTAATATTGAATTAATTTCTCTAGGTTTTGGTATGTCTTGTTTAATCTTTATTTTGTTATTTTTGGTATCTTCTTTAATAATGTCCATACATAGTTCAACACATTCATCACATACAAAAACTGTAGGACCAGCAATTAATTTTTTTACCTCTTTCTGACTTTTTCCACAAAAAGAGCAAAACAACGAATCTTTTTCATTTTTTTTATTCATTATTTTCTATTTTCAACAATTTTATCAATTAAACCAAATTTAATTGCCTCCTGAGGAGAAAAATATTTGTCCCTTTCCATAATTTCCTCAACTTCCTTTATGTCTTTTCCTGAGTGTTTTGCATAAATTTCATTTAATCTTTTTTTAGTCTTAATAATTTCCTTTGTTTGTATTTCGATATCTGTTACTTGTCCTTGATAGCCGCCACTTGGTTGATGCATCATAATTCTAGAATTGGGCAAAGAATATCTCATATTCTCTTCTCCAGCAGTGAGTAATAGTGAGCCCGCAGAAGCTGCTTGACCAATACATATTGTCATAATTTTTGAAGATATATATTGCATTGTATCATACATTGCCAAACCAGACCAAACTATCCCACCAGGAGAATTAATATAAAAAGATATTTCTTTTTTTGGATTTTCTGATTCTAAGAATAGCAATTGAGCACAAATTAAACTCGCAATATTATCATCTATCGGACCGGTTAAGAAAATAATTCTTTCTTTCAAGAGTCTAGAGTAAATATCATAAGCTCTCTCACCTCTTGATGATTGTTCTACTACCATTGGTATTAAATTATTTGTTAAATTGTCTATTGGGTCTTTCATTTTAATTCCTTATTTTGAAATACTTCATTGTTTAATTGTTCAAATTTTTTAATATCTATTTTCTCATTCTTCAGCTTAACTTTTGAAATGATATTATCAACTATCTTTTGTTCAAATATTGGACCACGAATTGTTTCAATGCTAGATGGATTTTTTTTAAAATAATCAAATATTTGTTTTTCTTGACCAGGGTATTGAGATGCATAATTAAGCATACCATCAGTTAATTCTTTTTCTGTTACTGTAATCTTATCAAGACCCGCTATATGTTGCATTAAAATTGCAAGTTTAACCCTTCTTAATGCTATTTTTTTATATCTTTTCTTTAATTCTTCATTAGATAAATTTTTATCATCCTCATCAAGGCTATTATCTTTTTTAGCTTGATCTAATCTTAACATTATGGAATTAAATTCTTCATCTAATATGCCTTCAGGTATATCAAATTTATTTTTTTTCTCCAAAATATCCATTAATTCTTTCTTTTGTATTTGCTTCAATGAGTCTTGATATTGATTTATTAAATTTTGTTCCAAATTGTCTTTTAATTGTTTTTCATCTTTCAGATTGTTTTTTTCTAAAAATTCTTTAGTGATTTCAAATGCATGAAGATGTTCTAAAGAAACTATTTCTATTTCAAATTCGACTTCTTTCTTTTCTTTTTGTTTTAAAGCTTCTTTTAAATCGAAACTTAAATTAATCTTATCTCCTGCTTTTACTTTTTTGTTTACTAATATAGGGCCAATATCAGGAAGTATCTGATAATCTGAATCTGTTACAATAGGCATATTATTTTGAGCTTTTAAAAACTCTGGGACTGACTCATCTTTTGTTGTTATATTGGCAATAATTTTATCTGACATTTTAGCAGATCTGGGATCTTTAACTTTATGATAATGTTTTTGTGAATTGATAAATTGATTATAGTTTTCATCAATTCTTTTTTTATCTACATCAATAGTTCTATTAACTAATTCTATCTCTTCAAAGGGACTAACTTCTATATTGGGTTCAAGATCTATTTTGATTGAAATTTCTACTGGTTGATTTTTTTCATATTTTTTTAATTCAACCTTAGGCTGTCTAAAAGGTTTAAGTTTTTTTTCATCTATTAGTTTTTTTGTATTTTGATCAACAATTTTTTCTATAACCTCAGAAAGAACATTATTTTCATATTTTTTTTTAACAATATTAAGAGGTGCTTTTCCTTTTCTAAAACCAGGCATGGAAACAGTTGGTATTAATTCATTAATTTTATCATTTATAGAGTCGTCTATATCTTTATATGGAATTTGAATTTCAAATTCTTTGAATAATTTTTTTGAATTAATTTCTTTAATATTCATAACTCTTCTTTGGTAGGCCGGAAAGGACTTGAACCTTCACACCTCACGGCATAGGAACCTAAATCCTACGTGTCTACCAATTCCACCACCGGCCCTTTAATTTTTTTCTTTTATGTTGAAGTCAATTAATAAACAACAAAGAATATAATTTTTTAGCTATTTTCCGTTAAAATAAGCTCAAATGTGAGATTTACATTAAAAAAAAACTGGGGCGAACGAAGGGATTCGAACCCTCGACATCGGGCACCACAAGCCCGCGCTCTAACCTACTGAGCTACGTTCGCCATAAATAATTTGTGTTTTTTATATAATTTTTCCGGTATATCAAAATAATGCACGTTTCCAAAAGATTATTTGAGTTAGAAACAGAATCTGCTTTTGCTATACTGGCTAAAGCAAATAAATTGCAGTCTGAGGGAAAAGACATAGTAAATTTAGGAATAGGACAACCAGATTTTCCTACTCCTCAAAATATTTTAGAAGCTGCAAAAAAAGCTATAAATGATGGTCATCATGGATATACACCATCAAATGGAATACTACCATTAAGAGAAGCAGTTTCTGAATATATCTATAGTAATTATAAAATATCGGTAAGCCCTGATAAAATTTTGATTACTCCAGGAGGTAAACCAGTAATTTTTTTTGCTGCTTTAATTTTTGGAGATGAAAGTAAAGAAATTATTTATCCTGATCCTGGTTTTCCAATTTACAGATCTATGATTAAATATAGTGGAGCTAAAGCAGTGCCGTTAGTTTTAGATGAAAAAGATAATTTTGAAATTAATATAGATAAACTTGAAGATATTATTACTGAAAAAACTAGTCTTATAATAATTAATAATCCTAATAATCCTACGGGCTCTTTTATGAATTTAGAGAAGATAGAAAAACTAATTAATCTATTAGAAAAATATCCCAATGTAGCCATTTTAAGTGATGAAATTTATAGCAAAATTATCTTTGAAAACAATTCTATGCCTACTTTATTAAAATATGAGTCAATTAAAGATCGTTTAATAATACTAGAGGGTTGGAGTAAAACATATTGTATGACTGGTTGGAGGCTTGGATGGAGTGTTTGGCCAGAAAAAATATATGACTTTGCCAATAAACTTTGTGTTAATGATCATTCATGTCCTAATTCAATAAGTCAATATGCTGGCATAGAAGCATTAAGTGGTAATCAAGATGAGGTAATTAAAATATCAAATGAATTTGAAAAAAGAAAAAATTTTATTCATGAAAAATTAAATAACTTAGAAAGAATAAAATGTTTTAAACCTGGTGGGGCTTTTTATGCATTTCCCAATATTGCAGATACAAATATGACAGGAAAAGAATTTGCAGATATTGCTTTGGAAAAATATGGAGTAGCTGTTGTTCCAGGAACTAGTTTTGGAGATAGCGTTAATGATTTTATTAGACTTAGTTATGCCAATTCTATAGAAAATATAGAAGAAGCAATTTATAGATTATCTAAAATATGAAAAAAATTGAAGCAATAATAAAACCATCAAAGCTATCAAAAGTTAAAGATGCACTTCATGAAATAGGTTTATCAGGCATGACAGTATCTGATGTAAAAGGATTTGGTCGTCAAAGAGGTCAAGATGGAGGCCTAAACAGCAGTACTGATTATGATGATGAATTTAGGGTAAAAATCAAAATTGAATTAATTATTGAAAACAAGGTAGTTGAAAAAGCCTTAGAGGCTATAAAAAATGCTGCATATTCTGGGAAAATTGGAGATGGAAAAATTTTTATTTACACCATTGACCAAGTTATTAGAATTAGAACTGGAGAAAAAGACAGTGATGCTGTCTAATTTAACTTTACAAGAATTAAAAAATCAATAAAAAGACATTAATCGTTCAATTTAAATTTATTTAAATCGGAAGTAGATCTAACGATCGAAGGAACGCATGCAAAAGTTATAAATCGTTCAACCTTTACAAAGGTCGGAAGTAAGCTACCGCTGAAGGAACGCGTATAAAGCAGATTTCATAACTAGAGCATGGATAGAATTAAATTATACTTAATTATAAGTATAGTTTTTTAAAACGTGAGGTAATTATGAGATATAACTGCAAAACACCAAAAGAACTTTTAAAAAAAGTAAAAAATGAAGACATCAAAATGGTTGATCTTCGTTTCACTGATATGCCTGGTTCAACTCATCATATATCAATACCATTTAAATATCTTAAAGAAGATTTATTTAAAGATGGAGTAGGTTTTGATGGTTCATCAGTAAGAGGTTTTCAATCTATAGAAAATAGTGACATGGCAATGGTTCCAGATGTTACCACAGGTTATATAGATCCCTTTTACTCAGAAAAAACAATTGCATTTTACTGTGACGTTGTCGATCCTGTAAGTTATAAAAGCTATGAAAGAGACCCTAGATACATAGCAAAAAAAGCTGAAAAATATTTAAAATCCTCAGGTATGGGAGATACAGCATATTTTGGACCAGAAGCAGAGTTTTTTGTTTTTAACGATGTAAAGTATGATTCAGGTTCTAATTTTTCATTTCATGAAGTTGATTCTACTGAAGGAGCTTGGAATACAGGAAAAGATGAAAATCCAAACCTAGGACATAAACCAAGGCATAAGGGAGGATACTTTCCTCTTCCTCCATCTGATAGTTTACAAGATGTTAGAACTGAAATGGTATTAACAATGGAAGAAATAGGAATAAATGTTGAAGCTTCACATCATGAAGTTGCTACAGGCGGTCAGTGCGAAATTGATCTAGAA
This sequence comes from Alphaproteobacteria bacterium, assembly GCA_045560915.1. Classification (GTDB taxonomy): domain Bacteria; phylum Pseudomonadota; class Alphaproteobacteria; order HIMB59; genus MarineAlpha5-Bin3. The sequence goes on along the minus strand of JBJKYT010000047.1, from coordinate 29,083 downwards.
TTTTCTCCACTATTGTCAATGGCAGATGATCTTCTTAGGTATAAATACGTCGTTAAAAATGTTGCTAAACAATATGGAATGACTGCTACTTTTATGCCTAAACCTCTTTTTGAAGATAATGGATCTGGTATGCATGTTCATTCAAGTATATGGAAGAAAAATAAAACCTTAATGTATAAAAAAGGTAATTATGCAGATTTAAGTGATTTTGCATTATATTACATTGGGGGAATATTAAAACACGCTCCATCTTTATTAGCTTTTTGTGCGCCCACTACTAACTCTTATAAAAGATTAGTTCCTGGTTTTGAGGCTCCAGTAAATATAGCTTATTCTCAAGCAAATAGAACTGCATCAGTAAGAATACCTAATAATTATACTGCGAGTCCAAAAGCTAAAAGAGTTGAGTTTAGATGTCCAGATCCATCTTCAAACCCCTACCTTGCATTTTCAGCAATTTTAATGGCAGGTTTAGATGGGGTTAAAAATAAGATTAATCCTGGAAAGCCAACAGACATAAACATTTATGAAGCACCAGCTAGCGTGCTTGCTAAGATTCCTTCAACTCCTGGTTCTTTAGCTGAGGCACTAAATGCACTAGAAAAAGATCATAAATATTTACTTCAAGGAGGAGTATTTACAAAAGATAATATTGAAACATATATATCTTACAAAAGAGAAAATGAAGTTAGTCCAATGGATCTTAGGCCTCATCCACATGAATTTCATTTATATTACGACGCATAATTAATTTTTTTTTTAAAAAACCGCTTTGAAATATATCATAGCGGTTTTTTTTATGTCAAATATCTAATAATTTTGCTAAATAATTTATATTTATGGCTAAAAACAAAACCTATGGTGCAAAAGATATTGAGGTACTAGAAGGCTTACTTCCAGTCCGAAAAAGACCTGGGATGTATATAGGAAATACTAATATTGATGGACTGCATCATCTTGTAAATGAAATTTTAGATAATTCAATAGATGAAGTAGTTGCTGGATATGCTAAAAAAATTGATTTTAAATATAATTTAGATAATTCAATTACTATAAAAGATGATGGAAGAGGAATTCCTGTAGATTTTCATCCTAAATATAAAAATAAAAGAGCGTTTGAGATTGTTCTAACAACTCTCCATTCGGGGGGGAAGTTTACAAATAATGCTTATAAAACTTCTGGGGGACTTCATGGAGTTGGTATATCAGTTGTAAATGCTCTTAGTGAAAAACTTGAAATAAAGATTTACAACAAATCTAAATTATATTCTCAAACATATTCTAAAGGTAAGCCAAAAACAAAAGTAAAAATAGAAAAATGCAATAAAAATCTTAAAGGCACTGAGATTAAATTTATTCCAGATAAAGAAATTTTTGAAAGTATATTATTTTCTCCTAAAAAACTTTATTCCTTTATTAAAATGAAAGCTGTTTTAGTAAAAGATACTAAGATTAATTTTGATATAAACAAAGAATTAATCAAAGATAAAACACCAGATAAAGAAGAGTTTTTATACGTAAAAGGAATTGTAGATTTTATGCAATTAAATTTTCAGCAAAGAAAAAAAATTACAAATAAAGATTTTTATGCATCTTTAACATTTAATTCCAATGAAAAATGTGAAATTTATATATCTTTTAATGAATTAGAACAATCTTCCTTAATGTCTTTTTGTAACACCATTGAAACACCAGATGGTGGTTCTCACGAAAATGCTCTTAAAAATTCTTTTATGAAAGCAATTAAAATTTTTAGTCATAAAAATCAATTAACTAAATATCAAAATATAAATATCAATGACATATTTGATTATACTGATAGCTTAATTTCTATTTTTATCAATTCTCCAAGTTTTGAAGGGCAAACAAAAAAAAGAATTACAATGCCAAAACTACAAAAACAATTAGAGGAATTATTTCAAAACCAAATTTTATTGTGGTTAAATAGCAATAAAAGAGAATCATTAAAGGTTATAGAAATATTAATTGAGCGTGCTTTATTAAGAACAGATTTATCAAAGATAAAAAAATTAGATAGAAAATCTATAAAAGAAAAAAATAGGTTGCCTGGAAAATTAGTAGATTGTACTAGTACCACAATACAGAATACTGAGCTCTTTATTGTTGAAGGAGATAGTGCTGGAGGTTCAGCAAAACAAGCAAGATTAAGATCTACTCAGGCCATTCTTCCTCTTAAAGGAAAAATTTTAAATGTTTATAGTGTTTCATTATCAAAAATTGCAGATAATAATGAGATTCAAAATCTTGTTCATTCTCTTGGTTGTGGACTAGGAAAAAACTTTCAATTATCTAAATTAAGATATGAAAAAATTATTTTGATGACAGATGCGGATGTTGATGGGTCTCATATAGCTACTTTATTAATTACTTTTTTTTATAAATATATGAGAAAAATTATTGAAGAAGGAAAACTTTATTTAGCAATGCCTCCATTATATAAAATTTCTTATAACCAAGAGAATTTTTTTGCTTACAATGAAAAGGATAAAGATAAAATACTAAATGATAATAAGGGATTGCCACAACTTACACGTTTTAAGGGACTTGGAGAGATGCCAGCAAATCAATTAAAAGATACAACGATGGATCCTGAAAAAAGATCTTTAATACAATTAAAATTAGCTGACGGTATAAAATATACTAAACAAACTGAAAAACTGTTTGAAGCTTTAATGGGTAAAAAGGCAGAAAAAAGATTTAATTTTATTCAAAAAAACGCAAACTTTATTAATAACCTAGACATATAACTTTTTATGAAAAAATTTATAGTTTCTATTGATCAAGGAACTACTAGCACTAAGGTTGTATTATATAATAAAAATTTTCGCGTTATTGATATTTTACTAAAGGACCTTAAACAATTTTTTCCTAAAAATGGTTGGGTAGAACATAACCCTATAGAAATATTTAAAGATGTTATATTCTTAATAAAAAAATTGATGAAGAAAAATAATATTCAATGCTCTGAAATTCTTTCAATAGGTATAGCTAATCAACGAGAAACAACTGTTCTGTGGGATAAAATATCAGGAAAGCCTGTATATAATGCTATTGTATGGCAAGATAGAAGAACTATACCAATGTGTGAAAAATTGATTAATAATAAACTAGCCAATCAAATTCAAAAAATTACTGGCTTGGTAATTGATCCATATTTCTCAGCAACAAAAATTAAATGGATATTAAAAAACATAAGAAAAACTAAAAAATTATTAAAAGAAAATAGACTATTATTTGGCACAATTGATACTTGGTTGTTATGGAATTTAACAGAAAAAAAATCCCATTTCACTGATATTACAAATGCTTCTAGAACAATGCTTTACGATTCAAAAAAAGAAGAGTGGTCTAAATCACTACTAAATATTTTTGGAATACCTCTTAAAATTTTACCTGCAGTTAAACCGAATGTATTTGATTTTGGTTATACAAAAATTTTTGGATCACCTATAAATATTGGGGGTATGGCAGGAGATCAGCAAGCATCAGCTATAGGTCATACATGTTTTACTTTAGGAAAAGCGAAAAGCACATATGGAACAGGTTGTTTTTTATTAATGAATATTGGTAATAAATTTAAGATATCAAAAAACAAACTATTAACTAGTGTTGCTTATAAAATAGGAAATAAAAAAATGTATTGTTACGAAGGTAGCATATTTGTTGCTGGTTCTTCAATACAATGGCTAAGAGATAAATTATTAATGTTTAAAGATTCTAAAGATACGAACAAGCTATACTCAAATGCAAATAAAAATGAAAATGTAATTGCTATACCAGCATTAACTGGTTTAGGCGCACCTCATTGGCAGCCTCAAGTAAGAGGTGCTTTTTTTGGATTAACAAGAAATACATCGAGAAATGAAATAGTTAAATCAATCTTAGAGAGCTTAGGTTTTCAAACATTAGAATTAGTTAAATGCATGGAAAAAGATTCAAAAATTAAAATTAAAGAAATGAGAGTAGATGGAGGAATGACAAAAAATGATAGTTTTGTTCAGAGTTTATGCAACATTTTACAAATAAAAATTATTAAACCAAATAATACTGAAACTACTTCTCTTGGAGTAGCATATTTATCTGGGATACATAGTGGCTTAATAAAAAATATAGATGAAATTTCGAACCTTTGGAATAGAAAAAAAGTTTATAATTCAAAAATAAATAAATCAATTATAAAAAAACAATTTTTTAAATGGCAAGAGGCTACAAAATTATTAATTAAATTTCACTCTTAAGATACTCTAGCCAATTTTTAAGTTCGATGGTGTGAATATCATTAACAACTAAAGTATCAGATATTGATAATTCATTCTTAAGTTTGTGATTCTGAAATATATTAGTAAAAAAAGAATGTAATTTTTCATATTCTTCTTCAGTAGAAAAAATATTATTATCTAATAATAATTTTTTTCTCTGACTCATTAATCCTGACATCCAATGAGGATTAAATTCAGGATGGTATTGAACTGCCCATATTTTTGATTTATTTTTTGAAAAAGAAATAGATTGTACCTTACTCTGATTGTTAGATGACAATACTATAGTTTCATTAGGCAATTTTTCTATTTCATCATAATGCCAACAAAAAGAATCAAAAACTTTCGGTTTTCCTTTATACATTGGATGATTATTTCCTTTTTCATTTACAGTGATGTTTTTAGCAATCACTGCCTCTAATCCTTTAGGATTCTTTCTAACAGATCCACCAGCAGCAGTTGCTAATACTTGCAAACCCCAACAACTCCCAAATATTTTGTTTTCTTTAGTAAAAAGATTTTTTGCTAAATCGATTTGACGTTCTATTGAAGGGCCATAATCATATATATTAAGAACACTACCTGTCCAAACTATGCCATCAAAATCATCCAAATTTATTCCTTTTGGTAAAAAATCATTAAAATTTGCAGGATGAATAACTATTATTTCCAATTCTATATCCGCAATATTCTCTAAAACTTTTTTGTATACTTCATACTGCGTAAGCATACCAAGCTCAGTATAGCGATCAGATGCAGATTTTTCGTTTCCATCAACTATTAAAACTTTCATTATTTATTCATTTAAATTATACTTTTAAATAATGAAATATATAAATAATTATAATAATATAAAAAATTATGAAAATTAATTTAGGAATAGCTCCAATAGCCTGGAGCAATGATGATATGCCAGAACTTGGGGGAGATACTCCAATAGAAACTTGTCTAGAAGAAGCTTCTAAATCTGGATTTAGTGGAATTGAACTTGGGGGGAAATTTCCACGTAATCCCGGTATAATAAAGTTTTTATTAAATAAATATCAATTGAAAATGCCTGGAGGATGGTATGGTTCATTACTAAGAAAAAGATCTGTAGAAGAAGAATGGTCTGCTATGAAAGATCATATAGATCTTCTTAAATTTGTTAAATCTGATGTCTTTGTTTTTGCTGACGTATCTGACTCAATTCAAAGCTTGGGAGATATACCTTTAAAATCTAGACCAAAATTAGAAGATAGTGAATGGACATCATATGGTAAAAAAAATATCAGAAATTTCAAATAGGTTATTTGATATAGGTTTGCCAATGTCTTATCACGAACATATGGGTACAATTATTCAAACTGAAGAAGATGTAGATAGATTCATCAATGAAACAAATGATAAAACTTTTCTTCTCTATGATACTGGTCACTTACTATTTGCAGAAGCAAATTATGAAAATATTTTAAAAAAATACATATCTCGTATCAATCATGTACATTGCAAGGATATTAGAAAAGATATTTTAGAAGATTCCTTATCAAATAACTTGAGTTTTAGAGATTCTTTTTTAAAAGGTGTTTTTACAGTTCCTGGAGATGGATGTATTGATTATTTGCCTTTACTTAAAATTTTATATCAAAATAAATATAATAAATGGCTAGTTATTGAAGCTGAACAAGATCCAGATAAAGCCAATCCATATATATATGCTCAAAAAGGATACTCATATTTAAAAAGTGTAATTGATGAAATTGGATATATAATTTAATTTTAACAATTAATTATTTAATCTGAGATGAGGATTGTATTTCCATTCTAGGTATTTAACTAATTGAACCATTAAAAAATTTAAAAATAAATAAAGTATACCCGCAGCTACAAATGCTTCAACAGGAGCAAATGTTTTGGCCATAATTTTTCTAGCAATACCAGTCATCTCCATATAAGTTGTTAAACTCACTAACGAAGTTGCTTTAACCATAAGAATTAATTCATTGCCATAAGTAGGAAGTACTTGCCTTAAAGCAATTGGAAAGACTATTCGCCTATATAGTTTTATTTTTGAAAAACCCAATGCTTGACCAGATTCAATTTGTCCTTTTGTTACTGATTGTATTCCACCTCTAAAAATTTCAGCACCATATGCAACAGTATTAATAGTTAATGCTAAAACACCACACCAAAAAGGTTCTTTTAGCAGTACCCATAAAATACTTTCTCTTATTGCTTTTACAGACCCTAAACCAAAATAAATTAAATAAATTTGCACAAGTAATGGAGTTCCTCTAATCGTAAAAATATAACTGGCTACTGTCCTTGAAATTAAAGTATTTTTAGATATTCTTCCTAAAGCAAAAATTAATGAAAGAACAAAACCTAATGGTAAAGAAATCAAAAGCAATAATAAAGTTTCATCTAATGCACTAAATATCAATATAAAATTTTTATAAATTAATGTTTCAGTTATGTAGGATGAGATATTAAAAAACATTTATGCATAACCTTTGTTTGTTTTTCTTTCTAAAAAATTAAAAAATTTAGAAGAAAAAGTTGTTAGAAATAAATATAGAAAAGCAGCAGTTATTAAAAAAGTTAAAGGAGAATGCTCAACATTTGAAGCTATTCGTGTTTGCCTCATTATTTCAACTAATCCTGTCACAGATATTAAAGAAGTATCTTTTAAGGTTACTTGCCAAACATTACCTAAGCCAGGAATAGCATGTCTTAAAATTTGTGGGGTAAGAACTTTATAGAAAATTTGCATCTTTGAAAGGCCAAGAGATTTAGCTGCTTCAGTTTGACCTTTTGGGATAGATAAAAAAGCAGCTCTTAGTACTTCGCTGGAATATGTTGCAGAAATAATACCTATAGCAATAACACTGATAGTGATCGCATTAAGTTCTAAATAACCATCATATCCAAAAACTTTAGCTATTTTCATAAATAATGAACTACCTCCAAAAAAAATAAGATAGATAACTAGAAGTTCAGGTATGCCACGAATTACTGTAGTATAAAAACTAGCTATAAATTTAAGAGTTCTTGAATAAGTTAATTTTGCCCAGGCAGTAAAAATAGCAATAAATATACCTAACCCCATGGATAAAACACTAACAACTAAAGTCATTAGCATTGCCAAAAGAAATTCATCTCCCCAACCTAAATCTCCAAAAACTAACTTTTCAAATTTAAACATAATTTGTACTCATGTTTAAAGATCGAATTTTATGTTGTCCAATTCAATGTGAGGCTATTCAAGAAGTTTATTAATCGTATCTATTACATATTCTACAGGAATAGAATCTATCTTGTTGTTATTGTTAAATATAGAAGCAGAAATAGTATGTATATTAATATTGGATGGAGTAAATTTTAAAGATTCTTTTGGGCCAAATAATTTGATTAGAGGACAATAGCTAGTTGAAAGCATATGACTAACACCACTATCATTACATAATGCAAACTTAAGATATTTAGTAGAAGCTATAATAGTTTCAATATTAGAAAAATTTGAAATTAAATCTTCAGGAATTATTGCTTCTGGAAATTCATGAAGAATTTTTTCTCTTAAATGCTTTTCTTCAGGCCCTAAAAATAAGACAACTTTATAATTCTTATTTAAGAAATGTTTTCCTACATTAATAAAATTCTCTAAATTCCATATTTTATTTTTCTCTCCTGCACCAGGAGCAATTCCAAAATATTTTTGATCTTTCTTAAAAAATTTATTTAAATTTAAATCAAGATCTTTGGGTATTTTAATTTTAAAATTTTCTTCTATTTCAGATTTTTTGATTAAATCTAAAAGAGCAAATAAATCATCTAAATAATATCTTCTTTTATTTTTTTTAATAAATTTAATAGATGAAAAAAAACCATTAGCTGTTGCAGAAATAAATTTTTTATTTTTAATTCTTTTTAATGCAATCGTTCTGTATAAAGATTTTTGAGTATCTAAGATATAATCATAAAAAGTATTTTCAAAATCATAATTTTTAGATATCTTCATCCAAAAAAAAGGGCTTAAATCTGCTTTCTCAATTATTTCATCTATATATTGTTCAGCTATAAATTTTAATTTATCACTATAAGCTGTTGATCCTTTATTGGTAACCCACACTAATTTATATTCAGGTAATCTTTTTTTTACTTCATATAAAAGAGGTAATTTTATAATTCCATCACCTATTTTCTCACCATTAGAAAATACTAATATTTTTTTTTCCATATAATATTATAGAGTCCTTAGAATGACTTACGTTTACTTACTATGAAAAAAATGGTGCCCAGACGTGGAATTGAACCACGGACACAAGGATTTTCAGTCCTTTGCTCTACCAACTGAGCTATCTGGGCAAAAAAACTCGTGATAAATTGTTTTTTTAACTTATTCAATTATATTTTTAAAATTTAAGATTATTTATTCATTTAAATTTATATAATTTTCATCAGAAAGCCATTTCATTAAATCCAAATCACTACATTTTTTTGAACAAAAGGGTGAAAATTCAGTTATTGATTTGTTTTTACAAATCGGACATTTAGCTATTTTAGAGTGTTTCTTAGGCTTAGTTTTTTTATTTTTATTTACTTCCATCTAAACGTTATTCGACCTTTTGTAAGGTCATATGGCGTCATTTCAACAGTTACTTTATCTCCAGCTAATACTCTAATTCTATTTTTTCTCATTTTCCCAGAAGAGTGAGCTAATATTTCGTGATCATTTTGTAGTTTTACTTTAAACATCGCATTTGGGAGTAACTCTAATACTACTCCTTGAAACTCAATTGATCCTTCTTTTGGCATTAAAACTCCTTAAATATTAAAATATCTATATATTTATTTTTTATCATTTTGTCTAATTTTTATAGATAATTTATGTCCTTCAAGGTTTTCAATATTTGACATCTTAGCAACTTTAGAAGCATATTTTTGGTAGCCAGAAAAATTCATTTCAACTATTGAAGTTCTTTTCATAAAATCTAAAACACCAAGACCTGAAGAAAATTTAGCCGTTCCTGACGTAGGTAAAATATGATTTGTTCCAACAATATAATCACCAAAAGCTTCTACTGAATATTTGCCTAAAAAAATAGCTCCAGCATTTATTACTTTTTTCAGAATATTGTTTCGATCTTTATTTTGAAGATGTAAATGCTCAGGAGCAATATTGTTAATTATATTATGACAATTTTTAAAATCATCTAATAAAATTATTAATCCATATGTATCAAGACTTTTTTTAATAGTATTTTTTTTTGGCAAATTAGAAATTAAATCCTTTATTGAGGATAATACTTTATTTCCAAAATGCTTACTATCAGTTATTAATATTGATTGAGCTTTTTCATCATGTTCTGCTTGAGCAATTAAATCTGATGCAACCCATTTTGGATCATTTGTAGAATCTGCTACAACAACTATTTCAGAAGGTCCTGCAATTAAATCAATACCGACATCTCCAAAAACTTGTTTTTTTGCACTAGCTACATAAGCATTTCCAGGTCCAAATACCTTATTGACTGGTTTTATGCTTTCTGTGCCAAATGCTAAAGCAGCAATAGAATGAGCTCCGCCGATTTGATAAACTTCACTTAATTTTAATTCATCAATTAATGCTAGTATATATGGATTAATATTGTTTGATTTTGAAGGAGTCATAAGTACTATTCTTTTGACTCCAGAAACCTTAGCAGGAATAACATTCATAATTAATGAAGAAGGATAGGACGCTATTCCTCCAGGAATATAGAGACCTACTGATTGTATTGGAGTCCATTTAGAGCTTGTTTTGACTCCATGTTTCTTGATATGAAAACTTTTAGGCATTTGTTTTTTATGAAAATTAGTAATATTGCGAATTGCAATTCTAAAGCTTTTAATATGTCGTTATCTATTTTATTTTTATAAGATTTTAAAACTTCTTTAGATAATAATATATTTTTCTTATTGATAGATGATTTATCAAATTTTTTTGCATAGTTAAATAATGCTTTGTCTCCATGAGATTTTACCTGCTGTATTATTTGATATACCTCATTATCTACTTTTGTAGAACTATTATGAGATCTTTTTTTTAATATAAAATCAAGTTCTTTGTAGAATAATTTATTATTAATATTTAAAAATTTCATTAAATAATATTTTCTATTTCCTTAACAATAGACTCAATTTTTTTGGTTTCTGTTTTATATGCTGATCTATTAATAATTAATTTAGACTCAACATCAATAATCTTTTCTACTTCTTTTAAACCATTTTCTTTTAAAGTTTTACCTGAGGAAACTAAATCGACAATTCTTCTACACATTGATAAAGAAGGAGCTAATTCCATTGAGCCATTAAGTTTTATTGTTTCTACCTGTATACTTTTAGAGGCAAAAAATCTCTTAGTAAGATTTGGATATTTTGTAGCTATTCGAATGTTACTCCAAGTAGATGGATCTTCTTTGTTAATAAGCTTTAGAGGAGCTGCTACAGAAAGTCTGCAATGACCTATATTTAATTTTAAAGGTGCATAAACTTCTGAATAGGCAAACTCTTGAATAATGTCATCTCCAGCTATGCCTATTTGAGCTGCACCAAAGGCAACAAAAGTACAAACATCAAAAGCCCTTACTTTAATATATTTAATATTCTTTTTTTTTTGATTCAAAAGTTAGTTTTCTTGTTTTTGAATCAAACAGTAGGGGGTCAGGAGCAAAAGAAGTTTTGTTTAAAATTCTTTTTGATTCCTCAATTATTCTACCACGTGGTACAGCTATAATAATATCTTTTTTCATAATAAATTTAGCTCGTTTTATACTTGTATATAAAAACTTCTATAAAAAATTTTATTTTTCTCTTCTTATGATAGGTCCGTAAATACCAAGAGTTTCCTCAATTTTTTCATATCCCCTATCTAAATGATATACTCTATTAACTGTAGTCTCCCCTTTTGCGCAAAGACCTGCAAGTACTAAACTAACACTTGCTCGTAAATCGCTAGCCATTACTTGAGCGCCCTTAAATTGCTTATTACCTTCTACATATGCTGTATCTTTTTTAATTTTTATATTTGCACCCAATCTGTTCAATTCAGATACATGCATGAATCTATTTTCAAAAATTTTTTCTTTAATTGTAGAGGGTCCATTTGCCATACACATTAAAGCCATTATTTGAGCCTGGAGATCAGTTGGAAAACCTGGGTAAGGAGCTGTTTCTATATTAGTACCTATTATTTTTTTTGAAGGCAATATTGTAATATCGCTATCATTAACAATTAAATTAGCTTTCATTTTTATTAGGGTTTGAATTAAAGATTCTAGATATTGGGGCTTAATATTTTTAACAATAAATTTTTTATTAATCATAACTGCAGCCAAAACATATGTACCTGCAACTATTCTATCGAACATAATATCATAGCTTGAATCATGTAAGTTATTCACACCTTCAATATTAATTGTATTAGTTCCGTGCCCAATAATTTTTGCACCCATAGAATTAAGACACTCACCTAAATCTATTATCTCTGGTTCCTTTGCTGCATTATTAATTATTGTTTTTCCTTTTGCTAAAATTGCAGCCATCATTATATTTTCAGTTGCCCCTACACTTGGAAATGGTAAATCAATTATATTTCCAATTAATTCATTTTTAGCTAATCCACTTATAAAACCATTTTCAATTTCAAAATTTATACCTAATTTATTTAAACTATTTAAATGAATATCTATTGGTCTAGTACCGATTGAGCATCCTCCAGGTAAAGAAATCTTAGCTTTTTTAAAACGAGCAAGTAAAGGACCCAAAACTAAAATAGATGCTCTCATTTTTCTAACTAAATCATAATCTGCAATATTATTTTTTAAATTTTCAGCATTCAAAGTAAGTTTAGAATCATTTTCATTTATTTTTACCCCAAAGCTTCTTAATAATAGTATCATGGATTTTAAATCTTGCAGCTTTGGAATATTAGTAAGATTTAAATTTTTTTTACTCAGTAAAGATGCTACTAATATTGGAAGCGATGCATTTTTAGAACCAGGAATATCTATTGAACCAAATAAATCTGATTCTCCTTGGATAATTAATTTATCCATTTTTTATCTTCTTAGTATTTTTCTTTCTTTTTATTAAATTCATCTTCATTTTTTCTTCTAATTTTTTAATTCGTAACTTTGTTAATGCCTCTTTATGTTTAGATTTAGATGATATATCTTTATTTTTAGTCATAATATGAGTTGGCAAATTACAATAAAATATTTAGAATTATATAAAAAGGACATATCATGAATGAAGATAATTTAAATATGGAAATTAGAAAATTTCTAAAAAAAGTAGGAATTTCATCTCAAAGAATATTAGAAAATGAAATTAATTTAGCTGACAAAAAAGGATTAATCAAATTAGGAGACTCTATTGATATTCAGATGCAACTAAAAATAGAATCTATTGGATTAACAAATACAATTTCTGGAAAGATCAATATAGAATAAAAAAACTTTAATTTAGATCATTTATTCAAAAAAATACATGTATCCATATGCAACTAAAATTGCTGGTATGGCACTATATAATGTAGCAATTATTGCAGCTTTAGGAGCTAGTGCTATAGCTGGAAAAAGAGCATCTCCATCATTTGAAATTGCATTTCCGATTTCTGCTGAAAAAGGTATAAATCCATTAAGATAAAAAGTTGCAACAACAACTTGAGGGCCACAACCAGGAAGAAAGCCAAATAAAATTGCAATTAATGGAACAAATGGAAGCCAAATATTAAAAAAGACTTTTAAATCTATTGAGGAAAAAAACATAAAAATTTCAAAAACTAAAAAACCACAAATCACCCAAGTTGAAACAAAATTTGTTGTATCAACTACTCTAGATAATAAACCTCTTGATTTATCAGTGGAGCATTGAAAATCACTTAGAGGATTTAATGACCACATAAAAATTGATAAAATTGCACCAGCTGAACCAATGATTGGCAATAAACTTATTTTATCTGATACAATTAAATATTCAGCAATATTGATTTGAAAAGCAACTAAAATTCCTACCAAAAAACCTGGTAAAAAAATAGCCAACCAAATAAAATTAAATTTAGAAACAAAAGTTTTATCTAATTTTTCAGAAATTTTAATTTTAGAAGCAGGATTAATTAAATAATCAGAACCATGGATAATATCTATAATATAGCCGCTTATAATTCCTACTATAGCCCCAATAAAAAATATCAAAATACCAGTGCTTGGTTCGATGGCCAATATTAAAAATGCAGCATCCCCCATTGTTGCAGTTAAAACTGCAACTAAAGAGCCAAAACCTATTCTTCCTTGAATATATTGTGTAACAACAATAATTGCACCACCACATCCTGGTAGGGCACCAAGAAGAGCAGCAATTGGAACATGAATTTTTTTAGTTTTAAGTAGAAAAGAAGCAATATCAAATTTAGATAAGCTATCTAATCCTATAAAAATAAATAATGTAAAACCTACAAAAACTGAAACTTGTAAATAGGCATCAGTCATTGATTCTCTGATTATAATACCAAATTCACCAGGTTGAAAAGCACAGGCTAAAATTATTAATCCAAAAAAAGATTTTTTTAATAATCTGCCATCATTTGCTAGAGCAATATTACCTCTATCTTTAATGGCATTAAAAAGTGCATTCATATAAATTCCTTAATTAATATACATATATAGCTAAAATTTATAGCTATGGCTATATTTATTCTTAATGAAAATAAATCAAAAATAAGGTATTAGAAAATATGTCTTTTACAAAAGTAAGAAATGCACATAAAACTGAGAATACAGAAGACTACCTTGAACTCATTGCCGAATTATTAAATAGAAATGGAGAAGCTCGAATTGTCGATATAGCTAATGCTCTAAATATCGCCCAAGCCACTGCCAATAAGACAATTAAAAGACTTCATTCACAAGGTTTTATAAAAAAAGAGCCTTACAGGTCTATATTTCTTACAGTTAAGGGTCAAAAGATAGCAAGTATATCAAAAAAAAGACATAATATAGTTTACAATTTTTTAATAAATCTTGGTTTGGATCAAAAAGTAGCTGCAGCTGATGCTGAAGGAATTGAACATCATGTTAGTAATAAGACATTGATGAAAATGCAAAAGTTTAACAAAATTAAAAATTTATAATTTTATATTTAAAAAAGAAGAAATAACGGCGTCTTACCCCTTCTTTTTTAAAATGGTTTAAGATAGAAGATAAACTAAAAGAATAATATCCGATTCTCTATTTTTAAACAATTTTATATAAAAATTTATTAAATTTTTTTTAATAATCCTATCTTAATTTTAATTTTATCATTAAAATCTTTGTTTTTAGGTAAATATAACAATTTTCTTGATATAAATATATTTTGCCATTTATTAGATAAATCACTTAAAATTTTATCAAAATTTTGTTTATGCCATAAATCTACTCTATGAGAAAATATAAAAAATCCTGATTTTTTAGTTATATTATTAACTTTTAGTAATAATTTTTGAGGATTAATATTATACGTTAGTGAACCAATACACGTAATTAGATTATATTTTTTTTTAAAAAAAAAATCCTTGTTAAAATCACTAACAAATAATCTTTTGTATACTTTTTTTAATTTAGCATGAGATAAAGATTTTGTTGAAATATCTGAGCCATCGATAGATGATTTTGGATAAATTTTTTTTAATTCTTGACCAAATAAACCAGTTCCACATGCTAAATCTAATATTTCATTTGGGTTTTTATTGAGGAATCTTTTTAGAATTTTAGAGGAAGATTTTGGCGCATGATAATTCCATTGATTTAAAACTTGATCATAGTCGTTAGACCATTCATCATAATATTTTTTTGTCTTAAAACTCGTTCCAATTCCATTAATAAGAGCGTTATATTTAATCATTATAGATTGATGGAACTCTTTTTCTAACTCTATTAATTTCTTTTAAATCAATAGACGTATTAATAATCTTAGTTTTTGATGAAGCATAATTTAATTTAATCCCCCAAGGATTAAATATTATAGAGTTGCCATAAGTTTTTCTACCTGAATGGTGTGAACCGCACATGTTTGTGGCAACAACATAAACAGAATTCTCAATAGCCCTTGCTCTTACTAAAGTATTCCAATGGGCCTCGCCTGTAGGAACAGTAAAAGCAGCAGGTATTAATATGATTTCAGCTCCTTTTTTAGCAAGATATCTATATAAATCAGGGAACCTTAGATCATAACAAATAGTAAATCCTATTTTAACATTTTTAATTTTACTCAAAACTTTTCTTTTGCCTTTAATAAAAAAATGAGATTCTCGATGTGTTTCTCTAGAACTAATATTTACATCAAACAAATGTATTTTATCATAGGTAGATTTAATTTTTCCATTATTATCAATTAATATTGATCGATTAACTAACTTTCTATTTCCTTTCAACTTAAGCAACAAAGATCCTATATTAATAAAAACTTTATTTTGTTTAGCAAAAATTTTAGCTTTTTTTACTATTGGACAATTATATTGGTAAGTGGAATTATTTAATAAATACTTTTTGTCATGAGTTATAATATTACTACATTCAGGAGTGCAAATTAAATCAGGTTTAAACTTTAAAGTCTTTTGAAAAAGGTTTTCCAATAATAATGCATTTTCTAATGGCGTATCTTTAGCTTGGAATTGTATTTGTGATATTTTGAATTTATTCATATACTTAATAACATTTAAAAATCTTAACTATCTTTTCTAAAAAAGGGTATCAAAAAAATTATACATGCTACTAAAAAAAAAATACTACCAAACATACTCCAGAAATTTCCTACGCTAGATATCAAGAATCCGATTGCTGAAACTATAAATAATATCCATCCAAGGATGTTTATTTGTCTATTATTCATAAATAATTAAATTAATATTATTTGTAAAAATTCGCAAACATTATTCATTTTTTTCTTCCATTTCTAATAAAAGTAACCATCTTTCTTCTTTAATTGACAATATTTTTTTTAATTCTAACATTTCATTGGTGATTTCATGAAATCTATTTGCATCACTGAGATATAAATTTGAATTTTTTAATTCTTTATTAATATCATCTATTTTATTTTCAAGATCTTCAATCTCTTTTGGCAAATTTTCTAATTCATATTTATATTTAAATGATAGTTTCTTATTATTTTTTGAAGAAACAACTTTATAATTATTTTTTTTCTTTGAGATCGATTTAATTATTTTTTCATTTTGCTGACTATTAAGAAAGTCACTGTACCCTCCAAGAAAAATGGAGACTTGCCCTTTTTCATCAAAATATAATATTTTATTAACAGTTTGATCTAAAAAATCTCTATCATGAGATACAATAAGCAAAGTGCCAGAATAATTTGATAACATTTCAGTTAATAAATCCATTGTTTCTAAATCTAAATCATTTGTAGGTTCATCAAGTATCAATCCTGTTTGAGGATTAGCGAGCACTTTTGCAAGAAGCAATCTATTTTGTTGACCACCAGATAAAGTATTAATACTGTCAGTGGCTTTAGATGGATCAAACATAAAATCCTTTAAATAAGAGCACACATGTCTATCTTTTCCTTGAACCTTTAAATAATCACCTCCGCTAGGCACTAATATTTTTTTTAGCGAATTATCAGTATTAAGATCATTGCGTAGTTGATCAAAATAAGAAAAGTTCATATTTTTTTTTAATTTAATTGTACCTTTTTGACTTTTAATTTCTCCCAACAAAGCCTTTAAAAAAGTAGATTTGCCTGTTCCATTCTTACCAATAAGCCCTATTCTATCTTTTTTATTAATTTTTAAATTAATATCTTTTAGGATTGTTTTTTTTGGAATTTCGTAACCAACACTTACCTTATAAAACTCAGCTATAAACTTAGAATTATCTAAACCTGGGATAATTTTATTTATTTTAACAGTTTGAATAGCCTTACGATATGATGACTCATCTTTTTCAAGTTGATCTTTTAATTCTTTAGCTCTTTCTAATCTTTTAACATTTCTTTTGACTCTAGCTTTTACCCCTTTATTGGCCCATTCAACTTCAATATTAACAAATTGTTTTCTATTTTTTAGTTCTCTTGCTTCTTGTTCAAACATTTCTTGCGACCATCGATCAAAATTTTTAAATCCAGATGGGCTTACTCTTAAATCTCCTCTATCTAACCAAAAAACTTTATTAGTAAAATTACTTAAAAAAGTTCTATCATGACTTACACAAATTATAGATCCTTTGAAGGTTTTTAAATAATTTTCTAACCAAATAATGCATTCTAAATCTAAATGGTTAGTAGGTTCATCTAATAATAGTATATCTGATTCATTAATTAGAGACTTAATTAATCCAACCCTTCTTTTTTGGCCTCCTGATAAATTTTTAATAATATCTTTTTTATTTAATTGTAAATTATTACAAAAAATATCTATTTTAAACGAGTCTTCTTCAATATCTAAAATATTTAGTAATTCATTTTCAATAGAATAAGATTCTTCTAATTCAAATTTTTGACTAAAAAAACTTACCCGTATATTATTTAACTTCCAAACTTCACCTTGATCTAAATCTTGATTATCACTAATTATTCTCATAAGAGTTGATTTCCCAACTCCATTTTTTCCAATTAGTGCTATTAAATCTTTTCTATGTATATTAACATCAAGATTATCAAAAATTATTTTTTTTCCAAAACTAACTGATGTTTCTCTTAAAGAAAAAATTAAATCACTTACCATTTTTTAAGTGCCAAATTTCAAACTCACAATTATTTAGAAAAAAATGAATTATTCTTGAAATAAAAGTACCATGAGAAATTACAGCAATAGTTTTTTCTTCTCTTTTTTTTATCCAATTTTTAAATTTTTCTACACGCATATCTAATTCATTTATAGTTTCATGATTAATTTTTTTTTCATTGATAGGAATATCATTGTTCCACCAATATTTATTGATATGTGAAAAATCATGATTAGGAAAATCTTTTTTCAATAAGTGAGGCTGTCTACCTACATCACAAGAGTGTTCAAGATATTCTCTTATTAATGGCAAGATTATTGTATTGGAAATGGGTTTAGGAAATATGATATCAAAAGTTTGCAAAGTTCGTGTCATAGGAGAGCAAACCATTAAATCAAAATTAATATTTTTTAGTTTTTCTTTAGCATTTAATGCTTGTTTTTCCCCCACTTTGGTTATTGGAGCATCATAGTAATAAGTAGGATTATCTAAATCTGCTGCTATATTGGCTTCAGATTGAGCGTGACGAATAAGGTAAATTTTTTTGGTCATATTTTATTGATCAGGAAAAATCAATTTTTTGGTATTATAATAGAATTCTTGTTAATGAAATAGCAAAAAAAAATTAATTAAATTCTAATTAATATGTTAACTTAATTTGAACATTTTTTGAAGTATACTATAATTATGATTAATATGCTTAAATTAATAACAATTATAACTCTATTTTTTATTTATTCGTGCTCTAATACTTCACCTACGATTGTTCAAAATACAGATGCCCAAAAAGTTACAGCTGTTGAATATGGGACTATCAAAACTTCTTTACCAGTTAAAATTAAAGGAGAGAGTGATTGGATTGGTGCCACTGCCGGAGGATTAATTGGAGCTTTGCTTGGAGCGCATATTTGTGGAGAAGAAGAAGTTGCCGGGACTAAATGTCAAGATATTGGTATAGTTTTTGGTACTGTAGGCGGTGCTGCAGCTGGATCAGTAATACAAGCTGCATTAGGAAACCATGATGGTTTTCAATATATTATTAATATTGATAATTGTGGGGAAAGTACTTTGAGTTGTGAAAATAATCAGGATAAAGCTTTTGTACAAGGTGATAAAGATCCACTTCCTAACAATCAAAGAGTAATTATTATTTATGGAAACACTATAAGAATTATACCTTATGAAAATTAATTAAAATTTGACCACTTAATACAATCTTCAAGTCTATCATCTCCCCAAAAAACTTCATCGTTATAAATAAAAGTCGGGCTACCAAAAATTTTTTTGTTTTTAGCTATTTCAGTTTGATTCAAATATTTTTGATTTATACTTTCACTATTTGCCAAATCTATAGTTTTAATAGGATCTAATTCTAGCTGATTTAGTATCTCAGTAACATTTGGCTCTAAAGCTGGCTCCAAGCCTTGCTGAAACCATCTTTGATAAGTTTTTTTAACATAAGAAATTCCCCATTCTTGATCCATTCCTAAAACTGCAATTTTATTTGCTAAATCAAATTCTTTTAGAGGATATGGCGCTGGAACTTTTGCTTCAAAACCATAAAATTTAGCTCTTCTTTCTATATCTCTCCACATATAGTCAGACTTATTTTTTTTTGGAGGTGGCGTAAAAGGAACATTTTCCATCTCGATCATTATCTGTCTAACACTAAAAGGTTTCCAAATAAATTTAACATTGTTTTCTTTTTCAACAGAAAAAATTCTCTCAACGGTTAAATAAGTGTAGGTGCTTCCAATAGAATACCAAAATTCAATTTCTTTCATAATTTTAATTTAAAATAAAATTCTATATTCTACAAATATTTTTTATTATTAAAAATAAATAGTATTGTTAATAATGAACAAAAAGAAAAAATTAATGCGTTAATAGATATTGTAAAAAGATCAGACTCACCAGGGCTATTAGTTAATATATATCTCCAAAAATTTAATGAAATAATCAATTGTATAAGTAATATTGTTATAAATAATGGGAGTTGATTCTCTATTCCTTTATATAAAATTATAATCAAACCTATTGATAAAGAGAGAAAAATAATACCTAATATTTCTGATAATCCTGCTATAGCATGGTTAAATGAACCTATATTTCTAAGAGCGAATTCATCAGTAAAAACTAAAAGTTGAAATGAATAATAAATAAAAAAAAGAATATTTATACTCAATATGAATAAATCAATTTTTTTAATGTTCATAGTCTTATCATATATTATATGATATTTAGTCAGTAATGAATTTAAAAAAATTTAAACGATATCCTCTAACATTTGGAGTAACTCCAATAGAACATTTGCCAAGACTTTCCAAAGAATTAGAAGGTAATTTAGAAATTTATGCAAAAAGAGATGATTGTAATTCAGGTTTAGCTTTTGGAGGAAATAAACTAAGAAAACTTGAATATATTGTTCCAGATGCAATTGAATCTGGTGCGGATACTTTAGTATCCATTGGTGGAGTTCAATCTAACCATACCAGAATGGTTGCAGCAACAGCTGCTAAAATAGGAATGAAATGTAGGCTTGTTCAAGAAAAATGGGTTCCACATTTTGATGGAGTATATGATCGAGTTGGCAACATACTTTTGACTCGTTTAATGGGGGCTGATAGTCGACTAGTTGATGATGGTTTTGATATAGGCATTAGAAAAAGTTATGAAGAAGCTATTCAAGCTGTAAAGGATGAAGGAGGAAAGCCTTACGGTATTCCAGCAGGAGCATCTGTTCATAAATATGGCGGACTTGGTTATGTAGGCTTTGCTGAAGAAGTAAAAGAGCAAGAAAAGGAATTAGGATTTAAATTTGACTATATTATTGTGTGTGTTGTAACAGGATCTACTCAAGCTGGAATGATTGTGGGTTTTGCAGATGATAATAGAGCTGACCGTGTCATAGGAATAGATGCTTCAGCAACTTATGATCAAACAAGATCTCAAGTTAAGCAAATTGCTTCCAATACAGCTAAACTAGTTGAACTTGGAAGAGAAATTAAGGATGATGAAATAATTATAAATCCTGATTATGCATATCCATCTTATGGAGTACCAAGTGAAGAGACTAATGATGCAATACGATTAGCAGCAAAAACAGAAGGAATGATAACTGATCCTGTTTATGAAGGAAAATCAATGCAGGGTTTAATTGACCTTGCAAAAAAACAATTTTTTCCAGAAGGTTCTAGAATTCTTTACGCACACTTGGGTGGCGCTCCTGCTTTAAATGGATACAGTTATTATTATAAAGATGGTTAATAAAATTTAAAAAAAGCGGGATAGAATCCCGCTATATATAATAATTTTAAAAAAAATTTTTTTAAAATAATTATAATTTATTCAATAATTTTATAATGTAAAATATCTAATTATTAGAACGGCCAAAGGTATTAAAGGTCTAAGATTTTGCTTCATTGGCCAATCATTACCATCATGAGTTGCAAGTATTTTAAAGGTCAAAGCAAATCCGTGGGCAGTTGCTAAAATAAGAAAAATGAATAATACTGTAAATATTTCATTTGTAGAGTTGTAGCCTCCTATTTGAAATAAAGTCGCAATAAACATTAAAACTAAACCTATCATTAAAAAACCTAAAGGTCTTCCCATATATGAGGATTCAGTAGATTCATAACCTATGTTGCTTTTCACAAAATTTTTATTAAATGCAAAATTTAAACCAAAAAAACCTCCGAATAAAATTAAAAATACATGACACAGAAAAGGTATCAAGCCTCCAGCAGATTCAATCATAAAAAAACTCCTTCAATTAAATGTATATATTTAAATATTAGATTCTCTTGAAACTTGTTAGCTAAAATTGTTTATGTTATTAGTATATTATGCCGCAGTAACTCAGGGGTAGAGTAATTCATTGGTAATGAATAAGCCGGCAGTTCGATTCTGCCCTGTGGCACCATTAATATTTCATATTGAAATATTTAATTCATTAACTAGTTAGATATTAAATATTATGAAAATTCTTATTTTGTTACTTTTTTTTATTCCTAATTTAGGATTTGCAGCTTCTATGAATCATATAGGTAAAAAAGGTGAATCTTCTGAGGTAGATAGGGTTATTGAAATAAAAATGTATGATAATTATTTTGAGCCAAATGTAATAAATATAAAAAAGGGTGAAACAATTAAATTCTTAGTCAAAAATCTTGGATTGCTTGTTCATGAATTTAATATAGCGACAAAAAAAATGCATTTAAACCATCAACCTGAAATGATGGAAATGATGGAAAACGAAATTTTACTAGGAGACAAAATTGATTATAAAAAGATGAAAGAAATTGCAAAAACTAATCATTCCATGGCTCACTCTCATTCAAATAGTGTTCTATTAGAACCAAATAAGAGTGGCGAAATAATATGGAAATTTAATACTGATATTAATCTAGAAGCTGCTTGTAATGTACCTGGTCATTACGAAAGTGGTATGATTTCTAAAATCAATATCAATTAAAAAATTTTATTAAATTGAACCAGCTTCAACCATATAATTATTTGCTGTACACATTGAAGCATCATCTGAAGCTAAGAATAAAACCATACGAGCAACATAAACAGGCTCTATAAGATCTGGTAGACATTGACGCTTTTGTTGATTTTCTAAAGCTTCAGGAGTAACCCATAATTTTTTTTGTCTATCGGTCATAATCCATCCTGGAACCACAGTATTAACTCGAATACGATACTGACCTAGATCTCGTGCCATTGTTCTAGTTAATCCATGAACTGCTGATTTGGCAGTAGTATATGCTGGAAATCCACCGCCCGCCTCCCACCAAGAATTTGAACCTATATTGATAATTGATCCTCCACCTTTTTTTATCATTTCAGGAGCAACATGCTGAATAGCAAAAAATTGGTGACGAAGATTTGTTGATAATCTTTCATCCCAATAATCTTCTGTTACATCTTTCCAATCGTGACGATCATCATTTGCTGCATTATTAATCAAAATATCAGCAGATCCTATCAGTTTCTTTAAGTTTTTCATCGATGTCTGCATAGCTGAAATATTAGTTAAATCACATATTTCAAAATGAACATTATCTCCCAACTTTTTTGCAAGTTTTTTACTAGCATCTAAATCCAAATCAAGAAAACCAACTTTCGAACCTTGTTTAGCAAAGGCTGTTACAATCTCCGCTCCAATACCTAAGGCTCCACCCGTAACAAAAACAGTTTTTTCTAATAAACTTGGATAAACTGCAAAATTTTTTGACATTATATCCTCAATTATCACAAAGAAATTAAAATTAAAATGGATTTATTTATTTAATTTTTTATTAATATTTTAATAAATTATAACTGACCTCATAAGCGTCATAATTGAAAAGCAATTAAAAAAGTATAATATAAAATAAATTATAATGTCAAATTTGTTATTTAAATTAAATTCATCAAGAATTTTTCAATTTATTGTTATTACAATAATAATTTTAAATGCTATCACACTTGGAGTTAGCACATATGAATTGAATGCATACATTACAAATTCAATAAAAATACTTGATTATTTAATCACAATTTTTTTTGTTATTGAAATTTTAATTAGATTTATAGGAGAACCAAAAAAAATTAATTTTTTTAAAAATGGATGGAATATCTTCGACACTTTAATAGTTTTAGTATCTCTAATTCCTATTCCAAACAATTCAAGTTTTCTGTTATTAAGACTATTAAGGGTATTTAGAGTATTAAGATTAATATCAGCTATTCCAGAATTAAAGAAGATAATTGAAGCTTTAATTGATTCTATAAAAAGAGTTTTTTATGTAGGATTATTGCTTTTTATTATACTTTATATTTATGCAACAATTGGATCTATGCTCTTTGCAAGTCATATTCCTGAAAGATGGAATGATGTTGGAGTATCATTAATTACCTTATTTCAAGTTTTAACCCTATCAAGCTGGGAAACTGTCATGCTTCCTTTGCAAGAAATATTTTGGTGGGCGTGGATCTATTTTTTTAGTTTTATTATAATTTGTGCCATCACAATGCTCAATCTTCTTATCGCTATTTTAGTTGATGTTGTAATTAACCAAAAAAAACTTTAATTAATTATTTTAAATTGAAATATAAAAAAAGGGAACTAACGGTCATTATATTGACTCATAAGAATTATTTTTCTTATCCAATAATTTAAATTTTTTTTCATGTTTAGATTTTCTACCAGATACTCTTTTGCGCCAAATTTTAAAAGAACTGGGTTTCAGGTTCTTTCTCATAATTAAAATGACCTCTTTTTCAGAAACACCATATAATCTAAAAATTTTCTCAAATGATGATTTATCATGCCATGCTAATTTGATAATTAAATCAATATTATTATTCATTACTTTCAATATAATAACAAAATTAAAAAATTCTATATTGATTATTATTTAAAATTTATAAATATAAACATAATTAAATAAAATAATTATATGACAATTAAACCTACAAGAATTGAAGCAAAAAAAAATTTAACATATTTTATTGAAGAAAAGTTAGTAAATTATTCTAAATTAAGAAATTTTAAAATTGATATTGATGATAAAACAACAACATCAAATTTGTCTCCATACATTACTCACGGAATTCTTAATGAAAATGAAGTTATTAGAGAATCTTTAAAAAAACATTCATACCTTACTTCTGAAAAATTTATTCAAGAAATTCTATGGAGAATTTATTGGAGAGGGTGGTTGGAGTTAAGACCACAAGTTTGGAAAAATTATTTAAAAAATCTAAAAAAACTGAAAGATGAATTCAAAGATAATAGAAAATATATTCAGGTAACTGAGGGGAATAGCAATATTGAATGCTTTAATGATTGGGTAAAAGAATTAAAAGAGAGTAATTACCTACATAATCATGCTCGAATGTGGTTTGCCAGTATCTGGATTTTTACTTTTAATTTGCCTTGGGAATTAGGGGCAGCATTTTTTATGAAATATTTATATGACGGAGATACAGCTTCAAATACATTAAGTTGGAGATGGGTAGCGGGGATACAAACGAAAGGAAAACATTATCTTGCAAAAGAATGGAATATTAGAAAATTTACAAATGAAAAATATAAAAAAATTGCAATTAATGAAAATGCTTTGCCTATAAAAGAAAATATAGAATATTCTATAATTAATAAAGAATTAAAAAATCAAAAAATAGAAGGAAATAAAAAACTTTTAATATTTGAAAATAACCTATTTTTTGAAAATAGTGAATACAATGATAAAATATTTGAAAAAATAATTATTGTTAAAAATGATAATAGAAAAAATAGTTTGTGTAAAAAAGTCATAAATTTTAAAAATGATTTAATCAATGATCAATTAAATAGATTGAATAAAAAATCAATAAGTTGTGATATAATCAACATAGATGATATAAAAAAGATAAAAGAAGATTTTTATATTTTTTATCCCTACGTAGGAGAGAATTTAGATTTTATAAATTTAAATAATCTTACAAAAGTAAATTTTTTGTATAGAGAAATTGATCTATTTGCATGGCAATATTGTAATAAAGGATTTTTTAATTTTAAAAATTATATTCCAAAAATTATTCAAAAATTTTGTTAGATGAGCATTTTTTTGAACAGTATTTAACTTTATGCCAATTAAGTGCCCATTTTTTTCTCCAATTAAAATTTCTTTTACATATTGGACATACTTTACTTGGTAATTTTTTTTTCATTTTAGCTGTTTTCTATTTTTAATATACAATAAAAAAGCTACTATTTCATAAGACAAATTAAAAAAATAAAAAAATATTTTTAATTCGAGTATCTTAGATAGCATCCTATATTTTGGAATTTTTTTCCATATAAAAATAAAAGCTTTTGCTCCACTAATAACTTCGTTACCATCAATAACATGTAAACGTCTTAGTAAATCTTTTTTTGATTTAGAAGTTAATCTTATTGCTTCCTCATTATTTGTTATATCTATCCATTCAAAAGAATTATCAGAAATTTTTTTGTAATGATTTATTTCAAATCTACAAATACTACATGAATTATTAAATAAAACTTTATTTGACATAGGTATTTTTGTTAATAAATTTTTCTGCTTCATTTAATATATAATTTTTTCTTTCAATTTTCATTTTATCAAATATTCTAACCATCATAGATAATCTTGGATTTTTTAAAAAAAATTTTCTATTTTTATTAATAAATCTCCAATATAATCCATCCATAACATCATTCCACTCACCTTTTTTGAAGTTCATCATTTTCATTATATAACTTGATCCACAAATATAAGGTTTTGAAGAAAAAATCCCTCCATCACTAAAAAGACCCATCCCGTAAACATTTGGCATCATAACCCAATCTGATGAATCCATATTCATTTCCATAAACCAATTATAAACTTCCTTTGGTTTTATCTCACAAAGATTCATTAAATTAGCCAAAATCATTAAGCGTTCTATATGATGAGTCCATCCATAATTGATTGAATTTTTAATAGAATGATCAAGTGGTGCTAACCCAGTTGTTCCTTCATACCAACTATTTTTAAAAAAATTATTATGATTAAAAAAATTATTTTTTTCTAAATTTTTGTCATAGTTTTGGTATATTCCTCTTATAAACTCCCTCCATCCTGCTATTTGACGAAAATAACCTTCAAATGAATTTATTTTTATTTTTTTTTCTACTTTTTTTATTTCTTTTATTATTTGCAATGGTGTTAATAAACCCAAATTTATAAGCGGACTTAGTGCACTATGAAACAAAATATTATTGTCTTTATCAACTGCGTCTTCATAATCTCCAAATAAATTTAATTTATTTTTTATAAAAAAATTTAACCATTTTTCAGCATCTTTTTGAGTTGTGGGTATCCAAAAATTTTTAGTATCACCAGGATGTTTTGAAAATTTTTTGGTAACTATATCTTTTAATATTTTTGTATGATTGGTTTCTTGAATTTGAGGAATATTTGGTACTTGAAAATTTTTTGGTAATTTTTTTCTATTTTCACTATCATAACTCCATTTACCTCCTCTCGGTTTGTCATCATCCATTAATATATTATATTTTTTTCTTACAATTTTATAAAAATTAGCCATTAATGGTTTTTTAGCAAGATTTAAATAATTCTTAAATTCTTTTCTGGAATTAAGAAACATTGGGGAATCTATCATTTTCCATTTTATCTTAATTGTATTTACTAATTTTCTTATTTTATTTTCAAAAAATTTATCTTCTATTTCAAATGTAATTAATTCAGTAATATTATTTTTAATTATAAAATTTTTTAACTTTCTTTCATATGAAACTTTAAAATCATTATCCAAATCAAAATATTTTATTTTGTATTTTTCTTTTTTTAATAAATCTGCATAAGATCGCATTGAGGATAAGAATAATAATATTTTTAATTTATGATGTCTTTGATAAGTGCAAAGTTCATAATCTTCACACATAAAAAATGTAGAATTTTTAAAATCACGTATATATTTAGTATCAAATAATTGATTTCCTAAAATTACAAATAAACTCTTCATTTAAGATAGATATTCTAAAAAATTTAAATAAAAAGGAATAAATTTAAAAAAAGTTTAAAAAAATATTTTTAATATGGTAAGCGGGCTTAGCCCGCTATTTTAATAAATAAAATTATTCTGGCATATTAATAACATAACGCATTTCATCAACCATAGATCCATCTACAAAGACTCCCTTATGTCGTTTTTCTAATTCTTGCCATTTAGGATCTTCTGATACTTTTGCATCATCTTCTCCTAATTTATCCATTTCCACCATTCTTTGACGACAAATTGTTCTGGGATTACCTCCAATTTGAAAAGATACTAATTCATCATTGCCAGTAAGTTCTTTAAAAATTTTAGCTTGCTCAGTTGCAATTTCCATTGCCTCATTAAGCTTATCCATATGCACTTGCATCGTTCGTCTATATATTAGTGTAGCCATACTCTTCCTTTCTTTAATTAATCTTCTTTATTTTTTTGCATATGTAGAAGCTGTTTCACTATCAAACTCATATCCTACAAATACATCATCTCCTACAACCCAAGCATCATGACCAGGTGCAAACGTATATGCATCCCCAGGTCCAACTTCTATTGAAGATCCATCCTCATGAGTAACCATTAGTTTTCCATTTACACAAACTCCAACATGATTTTTCTGGCAAGTATCCGTACCTATCATTGGCTTTATGCATTCTGACCATTTCCACCCTGGTTGAGTTGTCATTCTTGCTGCTTTAACACCATTACCTAAATCAACATTATCAACTTTCATTTTTTCAGGAGTCATTGTTTCATCTGGATTATCAAAATTTTTTTTATTTAAAGTAGCCATTTTACCTCCATTTTTATATTATTCTTAATCTATAATATATGTTACATAAATATTAATCGGTAAAGAAAATAATTATAAAATGACACAGCTTAGTATTAATGTAAATAAATTTGCTCTTCTTAGAAATTCTAGAGGTACAGATTATCCAAATCTTATAGAAATATGTAAAAAATGTATTCTATATGGGGCAAATGGAATTACTGTACATCCACGTCCAGATGAAAGGCACACAAAATTTGCTGATCTAAAAGATATTAAAAATTTATTATTAGATAATAATAGTAAAATTGAATTTAACATTGAAGGATATCCATCAGAATTCTTTATTAAAAAAGTTTTAGAAGTATCACCTAATCAAGTTACTCTAGTTCCAGATCCCCCAGAAGCTATTACTTCTTCTTTTGGATGGGATTGTAAAAAAAATAAAGTTTTTTTAGATGAAGTTGTAAAAGAATTTCAAAAAAATAATATCAGAGTATCAATATTTGTTAGCCCTTCTATAAATACTTTAGAAAATTTAGAATTAATTACGCCAAATAGAGTAGAATTATATACTTTTGATTATGCTCATAATTATAAATCAAAAAAAGATGAGTCTATTAAACCATATAAAGAAGTAGTTAATTATATTAAGAAAAATTTTCCTATAATCGATTTTAATGCTGGGCATGATTTAAACTTAGAAAATCTCAATTTTTTTTTAAAAGAAATTACTT
>JBJKYT010000046.1:0-5067 GCA_045560915.1 Alphaproteobacteria bacterium | reverse complement strand
ATAAATTAACCACAATTTACACAACATTGATCAACCCAATGACCTGGTTCAACTTCTATCAAACCCATTTCAATATTTCCTTCTTTGCAATCATGAGTTGGATTTGGACACCTAGTTCGAATACACATCCTGTTGGTCGCTCTAAAGGGCTTGGTATATTTCCTGGTATAGGTGTAAGTGGAGCATCAAGATTGTTAATATCAGGAAGAGCATTTAAAAGACCTCTTGTATAAGGGTGTTTAGGGTTTTTTAAAATTTCATTAACGGGACCTCTCTCAACTACGCTACCTAAATACATTACTGCTACATCATCAGCTACTTGAGCAATAACACCCAAATCATGAGTAATAAAAATAACACCCATATTAAATTCTTTAATAATATCTTTCATTAAATTAATTACTTGCGCTTGAATTGTCACATCAAGGGCGGTTGTGGGCTCATCAGCTAATAATAACTTAGGCTTGGTGGAAAGAGCCATTGCTATCATCGCTCTCTGTCTCATACCTCCTGATAATTCGAAAGCATATTGGTTAAATCTTTTTTCAGCATCAGCGATTCCAACCCTATTTAACATGTCAATAGAAATTGATTTTGCTTTATGCTTGTCTAAATCTTTATGTAACAATAACTGCTCAACCATTTGATTTCCAATTTTAATTGCTGGAGCAAAACTAGCCATTGGTTCTTGAAAAATCATTGAGACTTTACCTCCTCTGATTTTTTTTAAATCATTTTTAGAAGTAAATTTTAAAACATTTTCATTATCAATAATTATTTCACCATCATCATTATAAATAGTATTTCCTGGATTAAGTTGCATAATAGATTTTGCTGTAACAGATTTACCAGATCCTGACTCTCCAACAATTCCAAGGACTTTTCCTTGATCTAAAGTTAAGGAAACATTTTCTATTGCTGTGATACGACCTTCATCAGTATCAAATTTAACATCCAAATTATTTATCTCTAATAAATGTTTCATAGTTATTTATTACTAGTTTTATGAGGATCAGCGGCATCACGAAGGCCATCACCAACATAAACAAATGTTAAAATTAATACTACTAAGAAAAAGACTGGTATGAAGTACCATTGATAATTTAATAAAACATCAGCCTTAGTAGCATTTTGTAAAAGCACTCCTAAAGAATTAACAGGCTCTCTTAAACCTAAACCTATAAAGCTAAGTGCTGTTTCAGATAAAAGCATGTAAGGAAAACTTATAACAAGATCAACAATTATGTAACTTGTAAAACTTGGTAATAGATGACGAATAATTATATGAGTAGAAGAAGCTCCACACATTTGAGCAGCTAAAATATATTCTTGACTTCTCTCACTTAATAAATGAGTACGAACACGTCTAGCTAAGGTAGGCCAAGAAATTAATCCCAATAAACATGATATAAAGAAAAACCTTAACTCTGAACTCCACTCCAAGGGAGCAAATGCTGCAAGACACATAAATAATGGTATTGGAGGCACTGTCCTTATAGCATCAGTAAACATTTGGAGTAAGCTATCAATCCAGCCTCCATAATAACCTGATATTCCTCCAATAATTAAAGATAAAACAAATGATATGAATACACCTACTGTACCAACAGCAAGAGAAATATAAATTGCACTAAGTGTCCTACTAAATAAATCTTTTCCAGCTTTATCTGTTCCAAAAAGATGGATACCACCTTCCTTAACTCCAAACAAATGTGTATCAAAAGTTATGCCTGGTATTCTAAAATCTAAAGCTTTACCTGGAAGATTAATACTATAGTTAAAATATTTATATTCCCAACCTTTGACAAAAAAATATACATATCTTCTTTTGCTAGTATCAATTTTATATTCCCATCTAAAATTTGTATCTGCACCTCTATATTTACTTAAAGTATGCAAAAAAGGTCTAGGAGAAAATCCATTTTCATCCCAAAACATTGGAATTTGAGGAGCGCCATTTTCATAATCTTTATCACGACCAGCAATTGTAGGATCATAAGGGGATAAAAAACCTGAAAATAAGCTACACACTATCATGAACAAAAGTATAGAACCTGCAATCATAGCTGACTTGTTGCCAAAAAAACGAGTTCTTACTAACTGCATTTGCGTAGCTGTATAATAAGCTTCTTTCTTTTTTAAACTAACTTCCACCCATAACTCCTTTTCTAATTCTTGGATCCATAATTGCTAAAAGTACATCAGTAATAAAATTGACAAAAACTATTGTCGCAGTAAGTAAAAAAATAATAGCTCCTGCCAATTGTTGGTCATTTGATCTTGCTAATGCTTCAATTAATAATGCGCCAGCTTCAGTCAAAATTAAAATTAATGCAACAACTGGTAGAGCGCTAAAAATTCTATTTAAATCAAAACCAATAGAATTAATTACTGGTCCCAACGAATGTTTTGCAGGATAACGCCACAATAAACTCATACCTGATATACCTCTTGCTCTAGCTGCCATTACATAGAGCTTATCATTTTCATCAAGCATAAGAGCTCTAACTGTTTGTAAAGCAAATGCAGTTGCATTCCAGCCTAAAACAAAAATAGGTAGCCAAGCCCTACTAAGAAAATCCTTAATCTTAGCTGCAGACAATGGGGCATTTTCATATTCTTGAGAAAACAAACCGGTCATAGTATCTCCAAAATATACTGTCATAAAAAGCATAATACATAATGCTACTAAAAAATTAGGTAAGGCGATACCAAGATAACTAATAAATTTTAGACTTTGATCTAAAGAAACATATTTGGTCGTGGCGGAAATAATACCAACCGGTATTGCTATTAAATAAGAAAAAATTAATGCTACTAAACAAATAGTCAATGAGAGAACAAACCTTCCACTAAGAAGATCATTAATGTTCATCCGAAGGATACAACTATCTCCAAAATCTTGTCTAACAACAATATCTGAAACCCATTTTCCATATCTATAGAAAAAAGGTTTATCTAAACCTAGGCGAACTTTTTCTGCCTCAATATCTTCAAATGTTATTTGGGAACCTTGTGTATTCTTAAAAGCTAAATATCTTTCTGCACATGTACCTGGAACTAATTCCATTAAAGAAAAAACGATAAAACAAACTATGAGTAATGTTACTATGGCTAAAAAAGCTCTTGTTATTGTAAACTGTATAAAATTAATCATAGTTTAAAATTTATTAATTGCTAAATAAGAATAATTAAAAAAAGAAAAGCGGCAATATAAAATTGCCGCTTTTTTTAAGATATTTATCTACCCAACTTATTCGTCAAGCCACCATTGTGTAGCCATATATGGATAAGTTCTGTAATACTCATAAGAAGTTGTTTTGAATTGCGTGAAGTTTTTCAAAGCATTTCTATGAAATGTTGGGAAAGGTGCTTTTACAGTACCAATTAACAAAGTTTGTTCTGTTAACATAGTAGTAATTTTTTCACCCCACTCATTTGATCCAGCAGTACCTAATTCATATGATTGGAATTTATCAATCCCATCACTTAAATCATTTACCCACTGAGGAGGTTCTACACCATCAGTTCCCCCACTATCAATGTAAGCTGCCCACAACATACCTTGAGTATGGTTAAAGTAGTTACCAAAAGGCGCTTTAAATGTTTCAGGATTACCTGCAATAATCGCCAATGGTTGTCCTTTATCCCATGCATGTACATCAAGAGCATTAGATGATTGAGATCCACGATATTCATCTGGAGTTACCTCTTTAAAAGAAGTTTTAACCCCTACATCGTTCCACATACGAGCAACTAATTCAACTTCAACACCACCTATACCTTGAGTAGCATAGTCAATGTTCATTGCAAAAGGTGATCCGTTTGGAAGTTCTCTAAATCCATCTCCATCAACATCTTTTAATCCAACTTCATCAAGTAAAGCGTTAGCTTTAGCTGGATCGTATTGAGTCATATGCATTTTGATTTCATCTGAAACAAAGTCAGGTGCAGGTGAAATACCTACAAACTGCTCTACTACACCCATTCCGTAATAAGCTACATCGTTGATCTCATTTCTATCTAGAGCAATTGACATTGCTTGACGGAAACGAATATCACCATAAACTTTACGTTTTTCCATGTCTGGATGAGTAACGTTAAAGCTAAATAATGCAGCGCCACAACCTGGGTTGATTTGCAAACTATATTCGCCAGACTCAGCACCATCTAATAATTGAGGTGCAGATTCAAGCTGTACAGACTGAGATTTATAATCAACTTCACCATTAACAAGTTTTAAAAGTCTAATCTCGTTTTCATTAATATATCTTTCATTTTGATAATCAATATATGGTAATTGATTTCCAGCAGTATCAACTTGGTGGAAATATGGATTAGCTGCATACACTCTTCCTTCAGTAGTATCTTCAATTGTCATGTAAGCTTCTAAAGAAGGATAAGCTGCATATTCTAAGCCTGCAACTAAATCAGGATTTCTTAACAATGGAGTTGGAGTATCAGTCCAACCTGAGTTTCCATAGTATGCTGCAAGAGCATCCCAACCATCAGTAAATCCAAGAGCTTGAGCATTTGCATCAGCATTGGAATCTATTTCTGGATGAAACTGTTCTAAGAAATGCGCTGGCATGAAAGCTTGGTTATAAGTCCATGCTAAAGTAGCCAACAATCCAGGGAATGGAGAAGGTAAGTTAAATCTTACTGTCGTATCATTCACTACATCTACAGTCATTGGCTCACCACCAACAAGAAGATATGGATAAGGTTTTTCTCTAATTTTAGGATTCATCATTAAATCTTCATACCAAAACTCTACATCTCTAGCAGTAAATGGCGCACCATTAGACCACTTATGACCTTTTCTAAGAGTAAAAGTTAAAGTAGTAAAATCAGCATTCCACTCATAACTTTTAGCAACGTTTGGAACTATTGTAGACAAGTCATCAGCAAAACGAACTAAGTTCACGTGACGAGTTGACAACATGTCCGAAGTACCAGCTTCAGTTGCATTTGATAAGAATTTAATAGTACCACCATATTTACCAATTGAATCATATGGTCGAACAACTAGTGGTTCTTCAGGAAGTCTCTCAGCTAATGGAGGTA